>NZ_VIWV01000001.1:3152115-3468653 GCF_007829875.1 Streptomyces capillispiralis
CGACCTGGCCCGCCGCCTCCATCTGTAGGCAACCCCTAGGAGCTGTCATGAAGGACGCCTTCGGCCTCCCCCAGTCCCTGCTCGTCCTCGGCGGTACGTCCGAGATCGCGCTGGCCACCGCGCGGCGGCTGATCGCCCGGCGCACCCGCACGGTGTGGCTGGCCGGCCGCCCCTCCCCCGGCCTGGACGAGGCCGCCGGGCAGCTGCGCGGCCTCGGCGCCGAGGTGCGCACCGTCGCCTTCGACGCGCTCGACCCGGCCGGGCACGAGGAGGCGCTCGGGAAGGTCTTCGCGGAGGGCGACGTCGACATGGTGCTGCTGGCCTTCGGCACCCTGGGCGACCAGGCGCACGACGAGCGCGACCCCCGGGCCGCAGTGCGGGTCGCGCAGACCAACTACACCGGCGCGGTCTCCTCGGGCCTGGTGTGCGCGGGCGCGCTCCAGGCACAGGGCCACGGCTCCCTGGTGGTGCTGTCGTCCGTCGCGGGCGAGCGGGCCCGCCGCGCGAACTTCATCTACGGCTCCAGCAAGGCCGGACTGGACACCTTCGCCCAGGGCCTCGGCGACGCCCTGTACGGCACGGGCGTGCACGTCATGGTCGTCCGTCCCGGGTTCGTCCGTACGCGGATGACCGCGGGGCTGCCCGAGGCGCCGCTGGCCACCACCCCGGAGGCGGTCGCGGCCGCCGTCGAGCTGGGGCTGCGGCGGCGCGCGGAGACGGTGTGGGTGCCGGGCGCGCTGCGGGTGGTGATGTCGGCACTGCGGCATCTGCCGCGCGCGGTGTTCCGGCGGCTGCCGGTCTGAGGGCCGGCCCGCTCAGTGGGCGGAGACGGAACCCCGGTCCGCGTGGCCGCCCTGCGGGGGCACCACGGCGGAGCCGAAGGGGAACTCGCGCAGTTTGCGCCACACGCCGTCGGCGCCCTGCTCGTAGAGCGCGAAGCCGGTGCAGGGCCACTCGGCCCCGTAGTCGGCGAGCTCCTCGAAGGCGCGGTCCATGGCCGCCTCCGCGATGCCGTGCGCCACGGTGACGTGCGGGTGGTAGGGGAACTGCAGCTCCCGGGCGAGGGGGCCGGAGGGCTCGCGGACCCGCTGCTGCAGCCAGGTGCAGGCCTCGCCGCCCTCGACCACCTGGACGAACACCACCGGCGACAGCGGCCGGAAGGTGCCGGTGCCGGACAGCCGCATGGGGAACGGCCGGCCCGCCGCGGCGACCTCGCCCAGGTGCGCCTCGACGGCCGGCAGGGCGGCGGCGTCGATCCCGGTCGGCGGCAGCAGGGTGACGTGCGTGGGGATGCCGTGCGCCGCGGCGTCGCCGAAGCCCGCGCGCAGCTGCTGAAGCCGGCTGCCGTGAGGCTCCGGGACCGCGATCGACACGCCGATCGTTACGGTCCCCACGTCGTCTCCTGTCGTTGTGGTGGTGAAGCGTGGTGTGAAGCGTGGTGGTGGAGCTGCGGTGAGCGCCGGGTGACCGCCGAAACGGTCACCCGGTTATCGACTGTACGACCACGACCCGGATCCGGGCAGGCGCAACGGGAGTGATGTGCAGCGCTGTGCGGTGGTACGGACCGGTGCCGTGGGCCGGTTCAGCGCCGGCCCGACAGGCGGCGGTCAGTGCTTGGCGGGCAGGAAGCCCACCCGGTCGTACGTCCGGGCGAGGGTCTCCGCGGCGACCGCGCGGGCCTTCTCCGCGCCCTTGGCCAGGACCGAGTCGAGCGTCTCGGGGTCGTCGAGGTACTGCTGGGTGCGCTCCTTGAACGGGGTCACGAACTCGACCATGACCTCGGCGAGGTCCGTCTTGAGCGCCCCGTAGCCCTTGCCGGCGTACCGCTCCTCCAGCTCGGGGATCTCCGCCCCGGTGAGCGTCGAGAGGATCGTCAGGAGGTTGCTCACGCCGGGCTTCTCGACGACGTCGTAGCGGATCACCGTGTCGGTGTCGGTGACCGCGCTCTTGACCTTCTTGGCGGTGACCTTCGGCTCGTCGAGGAGGTTGATGAGGCCCTTCGGCGTGGACGCCGACTTGCTCATCTTGACCGTCGGGTCCTGGAGGTCGTAGATCTTCGCCGTCTCCTTGAGGATGTACGGCTTCGGGATGGTGAAGGTCTCGCCGAACCGGCCGTTGAAGCGCTCGGCGAGGTCGCGGGTGAGCTCGATGTGCTGGCGCTGGTCCTCGCCCACCGGCACCTCGTTGGCCTGGTAGAGCAGGATGTCCGCGACCTGGAGCACCGGGTACGTGAACAGGCCGACGGAGGCGCGGTCGGCGCCCTGCTTGGCGGCCTTGTCCTTGAACTGGGTCATGCGGGAGGCCTCGCCGAAGCCGGTGAGGCAGTTCATGACCCACCCGAGCTGGGCGTGCTCGGGGACGTGGCTCTGGACGAAGAGCGTGCAGCGGTCCGGGTCGAGACCGGCGGCCAGCAACTGGGCGACGGCCAGCCGGGTGTTGGCGCGCAGCTCCTTCGGGTCCTGCGGGATCGTGATCGCGTGCAGGTCGACGACCATGTAGAACGCGTCGTGGGTCTCCTGCAGGGCCACCCACTGGCGGACGGCGCCGAGGTAGTTGCCGAGGTGGAACGAGCCTGCCGTGGGCTGGATTCCGGAGAGCACGCGGGGTCGGTCAGTGGCCATGCCCACCATTCTCTCAGGTCCCGCGGGGCGCTCCGGAACAGACCGGAAACAGATCCGAACCGATCCGTCTCCGGCCGTGCGACGGAGCCGGGGCCTCCCGCGCGGCGGCCCGGTGCGTGACCGGACCGCCGCGGGGGGCGTCGAGCGGGGGCCGCCTCAGCCGAGGTCGACCTCCGGGTAGAGCGGGAAGCCGGCGACCAGGTCGGTGGCGCGGCGGGAGATCTCGTCGGCGACCTTGGCGTCGAGGACGTGGGCCGCCTTGGAGGGGGCGCCGGACTTGGTGGTGCCCGCCTCCGTGGTGGTCAGGACGCGGTCGATGAGGCCCGCGACCTCGTCCATCTCCGCCGTCCCGAGACCGCGCGTGGTCAGTGCGGGGGTGCCGACGCGGATGCCGGAGGTGTACCAGGCGCCGTTGGGGTCGGCCGGGATGGCGTTGCGGTTGGTGACGATGCCCGAGTCGAGCAGGGCGGCCTCGGCCTGGCGGCCGGTGAGGCCGTAGGAGGTGGCGACGTCGATCAGGTTGAGGTGGTTGTCGGTGCCGCCGGTGACCAGGGTGGCGCCGCGCCGCGTCAGGCCCTCGGCGAGGGCGCGGGAGTTGTCGACGATGCGCTGGGCGTAGTCCTGGAAGGCGGGCTGCCGGGCCTCGGCGAGGGCGACGGCCTTGGCGGCCATGACGTGCGGCAGCGGGCCGCCGAGGACCATCGGGCAGCCGCGGTCGACCTGGTCCTTGAGGGAGTCGTCGCACAGCACCATGCCGCCGCGCGGGCCGCGCAGCGACTTGTGGGTGGTGGTGGTGACGATCTGGGCGTGCGGGACCGGGTCGAAGTCGCCGGTGAGGACCTTGCCGGCGACCAGACCGGCGAAGTGGGCCATGTCGACCATGAGCGTGGCGCCGACCTCGTCGGCGATCTCGCGCATGATCCGGAAGTTCACCAGGCGCGGGTAGGCGGAGTAGCCGGCGACGATGATCAGCGGCTTGAAATCGCGGGCGGAGGCGCGCAGCGCCTCGTAGTCGATCAGGCCGGTGGCCGGGTCGGTGCCGTAGGAGCGCTGGTCGAACATCTTGCCGGAGATGTTCGGGCGGAAGCCGTGGGTGAGGTGGCCGCCGGCGTCCAGGGACATGCCGAGCATGCGCTGGTTGCCGAAGGCCTGGCGCAGCTCGGCCCAGTCGGCCTCGGAGAGGTCGTTCACCTGGCGGGCGCCGGTCTTCTCCAGGAAGGGGGCCTCGACGCGGTCGGCGAGCACGGCCCAGAAGGCGACCAGGTTGGCGTCGATGCCGGAGTGCGGCTGGACGTAGGCGTGACGGGCGCCGAAGAGCTCCTTGGCGTGCTCGGCGGCGAGCGACTCGACGGTGTCGACGTTGCGGCAGCCGGCGTAGAAGCGGCGGCCGACGGTGCCCTCGGCGTACTTGTCGCTGAACCAGTTGCCCATCGCCAGGAGGGTGGCCGGGGAGGCGTAGTTCTCGGAGGCGATCAGCTTGAGCATCTCGCGCTGGTCGGCGACCTCCTGGCCGATGGCGTCGGCCACGCGCGGCTCGACGGCGCGGATCACGTCGAGGGCGGAGCGGAAGGCGGTGGAAGCGGTGGAGAGGGGCTGCTCGGCGGGCATCGGGACCTCCGGAGACGTGGCGTTCGGCGTTCACGGTACGGCCCAGGCGCACGGCACTGTTTCCGGACCCGAAGGGTCCGGGGCCGCTTCCCGATGGTTGCTCCATCCCAGCACGCCAGTCACGGCCCACGGTCACATTACCGGGCGCCACGACGTGCCACGGCGAGCCGTCCACCATGCGGGCGACAGGGGCCCTAGAGGATCACGTGGGGCAGGAAGCGGGCGTACTCGTCGGTGACCAGGCCGGAGGACTCGCGGATGCCGAGGCCCGCGGACTCGCCCTCCACCACCCAGGCGCCCAGCACGACGTGGTTGCCGTCGAAGGTGGGGAGGGGGGCGAGCTGCTGGTAGCAGCAGGGTTCGTCGCGGGGGACGGGGCCGGAGCCGGGCTCGTGGATCGTCACGCCGGCGCCCTCGCGGCCGAGCAGGGGCTTGGCGACCCAGCCGGTGGTGTCCGCCAGCTCGCGCGGGCCGTCCAGGTAGGCGGGCAGCAGGTTGGGGTGGCCGGGGTAGAGCTCCCAGAGGATCGCCAGCAGCGCCTTGTTGCTGAGCAGCATCTTCCAGGCGGGCTCGATCCACAGGGTGGAGCCGGTGCCGCCGCCGTTGTCGAGGGTGCTCAGGACGTGGCCGGCGAAGCGGTCGGTGGTGAGCCACTCCCACGGGTACAGCTTGAAGATGCTGCGGATGAACCGCAGTCTGTTGTCGACGAACCGTCCGGAGAGCCGGTCCCAGCCGATCTCCTCCATGGAGATCCAGTCGGTGTCGAGGCCGGCCTGTTCGGCGGTCTCCTTGAGGTAGGCGACGGTCATCAGGTCCTCGCCGTACTCGTCGGCGGAGGAGTGGGCGAAGTACAGGGGGCTGCCCGGCGGGAGGAGGGCGGCCTGCTTCCTCCAGGCGTCGACGAGGCGTTCGTGGAGGGAGTTCCACTGGTCGGCGCCCGGGAAGCGCTCCTCCATCCAGAACCACTGGGGGGAGGCGGCCTCCACCAGGGAGGTGGGGGTGTCGGCGTTGTACTCCAGGAGCTTGGCCGGTCCGGTGCCGTCGTGGCGCAGGTCGAAGCGGCCGTACACGGAGGGGAGTTCGGCGCGCCGGTGCCAGGCCTCGGCGACGGTGCGGGCGATGCGCGGATCGGTGATGCCGAGGTCGGTGAAGCGGTCGGCGGTGACGATGTGGTCGGCCGCCGCCAGGCACATGCGGTGCAGTTCCTCGACGACCTCCTCCAGCGCCTCGACCTCCTCCAGGGAGAAGACGTAGTAGGCGCTCTCGTCCCAGTAGGGGCGCAGGGACCCGTCGGGGTGACGGGTGAGGGGGTAGATGAGCCCCTGCTCCTCGACGGTCTCCTGCCAGCCGGGGCGGGGCTCGGTCGTACGCCGTTCCACGACCCGCTCAGCCGCCGCTGCTGCCGGAGCCCGAGCAGCCGAAGCCGCCCCGGTCGACGGCCTCGCTGCGGCTGAAGGTGCCGTAGTCGGCGTAGCCGCCGCTGACGTCGGCGTCGTAGTACCAGTCGGCGTCGGCGGTGCGGGACTTGCCGGCCCGGCCGGAGGAGCCCGTGCCGGTCGTCCCGGAGGACGTGCAGTTCTTGTCGGCGACGATCTTGTAGCCGTTGAGGTAGTCGTAGCTGTCCCGGTCCACGCACCGCCGGTCCGGTTCCGACCCGCAGGAGGTGAGCGCCGCCGCGAGGACGCCCATGCCGCCCAGCACCACCGTGCTGGACCGCACCCGTCGCCGTGTCTCCGCCATGTTCTCCGCTCCCCCGTGATGTGACTGCCGCTTCTCGCGCGGCCGTTGCTTCGCGGCTCGCGGCGGCCAGCCTAGAGACCGGCCGTGCGGCGCCCGCGCAGGCCCCCCGCCGACAACGCCTCCCGGGCGTCCTTTTGTGGCCCTTGGCGCCGTATGCCGATTCCGGACGTTCAGGGGAGGGCCTTGCACAGCGCTTCGAGGGTGCCCGTCCAGGCGTGGTCCGGCGGGGTGGCGTAGCCGACGACCAGGGCGTCGGCCGGGGGGACGGTGGCGGCGGGGTGGCGGAAGCGGGACAGGCCGTGGACGGCGAGGCCCTGCCAGGTGGCGGCGCGGACCACGGACTGCTCGGTGCCGGGCGGGAGCCGCAGCACGGCGTGCAGGCCCGCCGCGATGCCGGTGACCCGCACCTCGGGTGCCCGGGCGGTGACGGCGGCGACGAGGGCGTCGCGGCGGCGCCGGTAGCGCAGGCGGGCGGCGCGGACGTGACGGTCGTAGGCGCCGGAGGTGAGGAACTCGGCCAGGGTGAGCTGTTCGAGGACGCCGACGGACCGGCCGGCGCCCTGGGCGAGGACGTCCGGCAGCAGGCGCTCGGGCAGCACCATCCAGCCGAGGCGGAGGCCGGGGGCGAGGGACTTGCTGGCCGTGCCCAGGTAGACCACGTGGTCGGGGTCGAGGTCCTGGAGCGCGCCGACGGCCTGGCGGTCGTAGCGGAACTCGCCGTCGTAGTCGTCCTCCAGGACCAGTCCGCCGGTGCGGCGCGCCCAGTCGACCGCCTCCGCGCGGCGTTCGGGCACCAGGGCGCCGCCCAGCGGGAACTGGTGCGCCGGGTTGAGCAGCACCGCGCCGGCGTCCCCCGCGTCCCCGGGGCGCGGGCCGGCGTCGTCCACGGGGAGCGGCACGGTGCGCAGTCCGGCGCGTTCGACCAGGTCCCAGTGGACGTCGAGTCCGTAGGGCTCCACGGCGAGGGTGCGGGCGCCGCGGGCGCGCAGGGCCGTGCAGAGCAGGCGCAGGCCCTCGGCGAACCCGGCGCAGACGACGAGCCGTTCGGGGTCGGCGCGCACGCCCCGCACCCGGGCGAGGTAGTCCGCCAGCGCGGTGCGCAGTTCGGGCCGGCCGCGCGGATCGCCGTAGCCGAAGGCGTCGTTGGGGGCGGCGGTGAGGGCGCGGCGGGCCGCCCTCAGCCATCCGGCGCGAGGGAAGGAGGCGAGGTCGGGGGTGCCGGGGACCAGGTCGTACGGGAGCCGGCCCGGGGCGCGTCCGGGAGTGGACGGGCGGGCCGGCGGCCGGGGCACCGCGCGGTCGGCGACCCGGGTGCCGGAGCCCTGCCGCGCGGTGAGCCGGCCCTCGGCGACCAGGTCGGCGTAGGCGTCGGCGACGGTGTTGCGGGCGATGCCGAGGTCGGTGGCGAGGGAGCGTGAGGAGGGCAGCCGGGTGCCGGGGGCGAGCCGGCCGGTGCGGACGGCCTCGCGCAGCGCGTCGGTCAGGCCGCGGCGCAGGCCGGGACCGGTCGGTTCCAGGTGCAGGTCGATGCCGAAAGTGGCCCAGCGTTCCGCCATGGAAGTGGACCATACCGCTGGGCTGCTTCGCTCCTAGGGTCGAGGGCATGACGACGAACGCGGAAACGACCAAGGAATACGTCCCCGAGCTGCCCGTCCGGCTGGAGTGGGCCGAGCACGCCCCCGAGGTGTTCAAGGCGATGGTCCGGCTGGACGCCGCCGCCCGGAAGGGCCTCGACCCCACGCTGCTCGAACTGGTGAAGATCCGCGCCTCCCAGGTCAACCACTGCGCGTTCTGCCTGGACATGCACACCAAGGACGCCCTCGCGGCGGGCGAGAGCGTGGAGCGCCTGGTGCAGCTCAGCGCCTGGGAGGAGTCGCGGCACTTCTACACGGCCAAGGAGCTGGCGGCGCTCGAACTGACGGAGGCCGTGACGGTGCTGACCGACGGTTTCGTGCCCGACGAGGTGTACGAGCGGGCGGCCAAGCACTTCGAGGAGGCGGAGCTGGCGCAGCTGATCGCCTCGATCACGGTGATCAACGCCTGGAACCGGTTCGGTGTGACCTGCCGGAAGACCCCGGGCCACTACACGCCGGGACAGCACGCGTGACCGCCCGGACGACCCGTCTGGACGACGGGGTCCGCGGCGCCCTGCTGGCGGCGGGCGCCGCGGCCAAGAAGGGCTTCGGCGATCCCGGGCTGGCCGAGCTGGTGCAGATCCGGGCCTCGCAGCTCAACCACTGCGCGTTCTGCCTCGACATGCACCTGACGATCGCGCGCAAGAACGGGGTGGTGCGCGAGGCGCAGCTCGACCTCCTGGACGCCTGGGAGGAGGCCGGGGACGTCTTCGACGCGCGGGAGCGGGCGGCGCTGGAGCTGACCGAGGCGGTGACCCTGATGACCGGGGGCTCCGGCTCCGGCTCCGGCTCCGGCTCCGGGGGAGGGTTCGTCCCCGACGAGGTGTACGAGCGGGCCGCCCGGCACTTCGACGCCACCGGACTCGCCCATCTCGTCGCCCTGATCACCGTCATCAACAGCTGGAACCGGCTGATGGTGAGCCGGCGCATCCCTGCGGGGAGCACCGAGTGGTGAACGGGGCCGCCACCTTCCGCGCGCTGCACCACCACCGCGCACCCGACGACCCGCTGGTCCTGCCCGGCCCGTGGGACGCCGCGAGCGCCCGGGTGTTCGCCGAGGCCGGGTTCCCGGCGCTCGCCACCCCGAGCGCCGGGGTGGCGGCCGCCCTAGGCCACGAGGACGGGCACACCCCGGCCGACGAGATGTTCGCGGCGGTCGCGCGGATCACCCGGGCGGTGGACGTGCCGGTGTCGGCGGACGTCGAGGGCGGGTACGGGCTGGCGCCCAAGGAACTGGTGGAGCGGCTGCTGGAGGCGGGCGCGGTCGGCTGCAACCTGGAGGACTCCGCGGACGGCGTGCTCAAGGACCCGCACGCGCACGCCGAGTGGCTGGCGGAGGTGCGGGCGGCGGCCGGGGACCGGATCTTCCTCAACGCCCGGGTCGACACCTTCGTCCGGGGCGTCACCGACCCGGAACGGGCCATCGAGCGGGCCGCCCTGTACGTGGCCGCGGGCGCCGACTGCGTGTATCCGATCGGCGCCCCCGCCGCCGTACTGCCCCTGCTGCGGGCCGGGATCCAGGGGCCGGTGAACGTGCTCGCGCTGCCCGGCCGGGGCCCCTCGCCCGCCGAACTGGGCGGGCTCGGGGCCACCCGGATCACGTTCGGACCCGGGCTCCAGCAGCGCGCCGCGCGGGCGCTGCGGGAGATCGCGGACGGGCTGCTGCCGAAGTGAGGGTCAGGGCAGCCACTTCTTCCAGACGGATGCGTGGCTGTCCACCCACTTCCGCGCCGCCTCCCGCGGTGACAGCTTCTGCTCGGCGATCATCAGGGAGACCTCGTTCTGGTCCTCGGTCGTCCATCGGAAGTTCCTGAGCAGGTGCGCCGCCTCGCCCCCCTTCCTCGCGAAGTCCGCGTTGAGGTACTTCTGCAGCGGGGTGACCGGGTAGGCGCAGGCGACCTCCGCCGGGTCGGCGTCGCAGCCCTCCTCGTACGCGGGCAGCCTCACCTCGGTCATGGGCACCTTCTCGAACAGCCACTGGGGTGTGTACCAGTAGGTGAGGAAGGGCTTCTTCTCCTTGGCGAACTGCTTGATCTGGGTGATCTGCGCGGCCTCGGAGCCGGCGAACACCACCCGGTAGTCCAGCTTCAGGTTCTTCACCAGCGCCTTGTCGTTGGTGACGTAGGACGGTGAGCCGTCCAGCAGCTGGCCCTTGCCGCCGCTCTCCGGGGTGCGGAACCGCTCGGCGTACTTGTCGAGGTTCTTCCAGTCGGTGACGTCGGGGTGCTGCCGCGCGAAGTACGTCGGCACGAACCAGCCGATGTGCCCGGTGACGCCGAGGTCGCCGCCGCGCGCGATGGTCCCCTTCTCCTCGACGTAGCGCTGTTCCTGCTCGGGGTGGCCCCAGTCCTCCAGGATGGCGTCGACGCGGCCCTGGCTGAGCGCGTCCCAGGCGGGCACCTCGTCGACCTGGACGGTGTCGACGCGGTAGCCGAGCTCGTGCTCCAGCAGGTACTGGGCGACGGCCACGTTGGCCTGCGCGCCCACCCAGGACTGCACGGACAGGGTGACGGTCTTCGCGCCGCGGGCGTTCGAGAACGGTGACGCCTGCCGCGTCATGTCGGCGGCACCGCAGCCGGTGGCCAGCACCAGCGCGGCGGCGGCCGCCGTCGTACGCGTGCGGAACATCTCAGGCTCCCTTCGCCGTGCGGCGTTCGGTCGGCTGGGTCACCCGGTCGAGCATCAGCCCCAGGCAGACGATCGCGGCCCCGGCGACCAGGCCGGTCGCCAGGTCGCCCTGGGCTAGGCCGAAGACGACGTCGTAGCCGAGCGCGCCGCCGCCGACCAGGCCGCCGATGATGACGACGGCGAGGACCAGGACGACGCCCTGGTTGACGGCGAGCAGCAGCGCCGGGCGGGCCAGCGGGAGCTGGACCTGGCGCAGTTGCTGGACGCCGCTCGCGCCGAGTGAGCGGGCGGACTCCAGGGCGGCCGGGTCGACCTGGCGCAGGCCCTGGGCGGTGATGCGGACGACGGCGGGCAGCGCGTAGACGACGGCGGCGGCGACGGCCGGGGCGCGGCCGACGCCGAACAGGGCGACCACCGGGATCAGGTACACGAACTGCGGCATCGTCTGGAACACGTCCAGCACCGGGCGCAGCAGCCGTTCGAAGCGGTCGCTGCGGGCGGCCGCGATGCCGGTGGCGAAGCCGGCGACGAGGGTGACGGCGACGGCGGCGAGGACCTGCGAGAGCGTGTCCAGGGACGGCTTCCACACGCCGAGCACCCCGATGGCGGCCAGGGCGAGGACGGCGGTGAGCGCGGTGCGCCAGGTGCCGATCAGCCAGGCCAGGGCGGCGACGACCAGGAGCAGCGACCACCAGGGCAGCCACTGCAGGCCGTCGCGGAGCGGGTCGAGGACCCAGGTGGTGAAGCGGCCCGCCCAGTCGGCGGTGCCGCCGACGACGGGGACGCCCGAGTAGAGGTGGGCGGTCATCCAGTCGACGGCCCGGTTGACCGGCTCGGCGATGCCCACGACCCATCCGTCGGGCCATTCGAGGCGGCCCGCGAGCCGTCCGGCGACCGCGGCGGCCACGGCGGCGAGGAGGGCGTACGCCCACAGCGTGCGGGAGTTCGACGCGGGCGCCTGCCCGAGCCGCGCGCCGGCCGCGCCGGTCACCCGGTCGAGGACGACGGCGAGCAGCACGATCGGGATGCCGGCGGCGAGCGCGGCTCCCACGTCGACGGAGGCGAGCGCCTGGTAGACGCGGTCGCCGAGGCCGCCGGCGCCGATCACGGAGGCGATCACGGCCATGGACAGCGCCATCATGATCGTCTGGTTGAGGCCGAGGAGGAGTTCCCCGCGGGCCAGCGGGAGGCGGGCGGTCAGCAGGCGCTGGCGGGCGGTGGCCCCGAGCGACTCGACCGCCTCCAGCACCTCCTTGTCGGCGCCGCGCAGCCCGAGCGCGGTGAACCGGGCCATGGGCGGGGCGGCGTAGACGACGGTGGCGAGGACGGCCGCCGGGACGCCGATGCCGAAGACGAGGACGACGGGGAGGAGGTAGGCGAAGGCCGGGAGGACCTGCATGGTGTCGAGGACCGGGCGCAGGACCCGGTCCATGCGGTCGGACAGGCCGGCGGCGAGCCCGAGCAGCGCGCCGACGACGACGGACGCGGCGACCGCGACGGCCATGAGGGCGAGCGTCTGCATGGTCGGCACCCACATGCCGAGCAGTCCGCAGGCGAGGAACGCGGCGGCGGTGCCGAGGGCGAGCCGGAAGCCCGCGACCCGCCAGGCGACCAGCGCGGACACGGCGGTCACCCCGGCCCAGCCGACGGCGAGGAGGGCGAGGTAGACGGCGCGTACGGCGATGACGACCGCGTTGCTGACGTGGCCGAGGAAGTAGAGGAACAGCGGGTGGCTGTCGCGGTTGTCGATGATCCAGTCGCTGGCCGTGCCGAGCGGGCCGGAGAGGTCCACGGTGAGCGCGGCGGGCCAGCTGCCGTTCGGCCAGCGGGTGACGGCGAGGGGCACGAGGACCGCGGCGATCAGGGCGAGGGCCGCGAGCTTGCGCAGCGCCGGGCTGGTGCGGAGGCCCGGCGGGGCGGTCTTGCGGGGGGTCGCGGTGAGGGTCGCCATCACACCGGCTCCTCGCGGGTGGGGGCGGGGGTTGGCTCCTCGCGGGTGGGGGCGGGGGTTGGCTCCTCGCGGGCGGGGGCCGGGGACGGTTCGCGGTGCTCGGCCGGTGCGTCCACCGCCCGCGGCTCCGTCCGGGGGGCGGGGCCCCCGGCGGCAGGGCCGCCCGGAGCCGCGTCGGCGACGACCGACAGCAGGGCGTCCGAGTCGACCACCCCGACGCAGCGGCCCTCGTCGAGGACCCGGGCGGAGGTGCCCGCGCGGGCCACCGCCTCGATGGCCTCGGAGACGGTGGCGTCCGGGCGGACGGCCGGGCCGGTGCCCGCCTCCTCGGCCGACGCGGCCGGGCGCATGGCCGTACGGACCGTCATGACCTGCTCGCGCGGGACGTCCCGGACGAACGCACGGACGTAGTCGTCCGCGGGCGAGCCCACGATCTCCTCGGGCGTGCCCAGCTGGACCACGCGGCCGTCGCGCATCAGGGCGATCCGGTCGCCCAGTCTCAGGGCTTCCTGGAGGTCGTGGGTGATGAAGACCATCGTGCGGCCCTCCTCCCGGTGCAGCCGGATCACCTCCTCCTGCATGTCGCGCCGGATGAGCGGGTCGAGCGCGCTGAACGGCTCGTCGAAGAGCAGCACTTCGGGGTCGACGGCCAGTGCGCGGGCCAGACCGACGCGCTGGCGCTGGCCGCCGGAGAGCTGGGCGGGCCTGCGCTGCTCCATGCCCTCCAGACCGACCTTGGCGACGACCCCGGCGGCCCGCTCACGGCGCTCCGCCCGGCCCACGCCCTGGATCTCCAGGCCGTAGGCGACGTTGTCGAGGACGGTGCGGTGCGGCAGCAGGCCGAAGTGCTGGAACACCATGGCGGCGCGGTGCCGGCGCAGGGCGCGCAGCCGTGCCTTGTCCATGGCGCGCACGTCCTCGCCGTCGATGGCGATGGTGCCCGCGGTCGGCTCGATCAGCCGGGTCAGACAGCGCACCAGCGTGGACTTGCCGGATCCGGACAGGCCCATGACGACGAAGACCTCGCCCCTGCGCACGTCGAAGGAGACGTCACGGACGGCGGCCGTGCAGCCGGTGCGGGAGCGCAGTTCGGCCGGGTCCAGGGCGGTGAGCCCGGGGTCGGCGGGGACGCGGTGGGCCTTCGGTCCGAAGACCTTCCACAGGCCGTCGACGGAGAAGACGGGGGCGCTGCCCGGGGTGGCGGTGACCGTGCTCATCACGCGTCACCACCGATCAGTTCGACGGCCCGCTCCCCGACCATGAGGACCCCGATCATCGGGTTCACGGCCGTCATGGTCGGGAACACGGACGCGTCGGCGATCCGGATGCCCCGCAGTCCGCGGATGCGCAACTCGGGGTCCACGACCGCCCGTTCGTCGTCGGCGTCGCCCATCCGGCAGGTGCCCGCCGGGTGGTAGACGGTGTGGGCGACCTTGCGGGCGTACGCGCCGAGTTCCTCGTCGCCGGTGATGTCCGGGCCGGGCGCCACCTCGCGCTTGAGCCAGCCGGCCAGCGGTTCGGTTCTGGCGATCTCGCGGGCGATGCGGATGCCGTCGACGAGGGTGCGGCCGTCGTAGTCGTCCTCGTCGGTGAAGTAGCGGAAGTCGAGGGCCGGTTTCACGGACGGGTCGGCGCTGGTCAGGTAGAGCCGGCCGCGCGACCGGGGCTTGGGGATGTTCGGGGTCATGGAGACGCCGAACTCCGGCCGCCGGTAGCCCAGTCGCTCCGGGTTGTCGGTGAACGGGATCTGGTAGAAGTGGAACATCAGGTCGGGGCCCGCGTGCCCGGGGTCGCGGCGCACGAACAGCCCGGCGTCGGAGTCCATCGCGGAGTTCTCCGGGAGGGGTCCGTTCGTCTCCCAGACGATCACCGACTCGGGGTGGTCGAGGAGGTTCTCGCCGACGCCCGGCAGGTCGTGCGCCACGGGTATGCCGAGCGCCTCCAGGTCGGCCTTCGGGCCGATGCCGGAGTGCAGCAGCAGCCGGGGCGAGTCGACGGCTCCGGCGCACAGCACGACCTCGTTGCGGGCGCGGACGAGGATCTCCTCGCCGTCCTTGGTGCGTACGTGGACGCCCTCGGCGCGGGTGCCGTCCAGCTCCAGCCGGTACGCCCAGGTCTCCAGCAGCAGCGTCAGGTTGGGGCGCTCGTCCATCACCGGGTGGAGGTACGCCACCGACGCCGACGAGCGCTTGTTGTCCTCCGGGTGGTAGGCGAGGTCGAAGAAGCCGACGCCCTCGGTGAACGGCTTGCGGTTGAAGCCCTCCACGCGCGGCACGCCCAGCGCGGCCTGCGCGGAGTCGACGAAGTCGCGGGCGATGGCGTTCCGGTCCTTCTCGTCGACGGGGACGATGTTGTTCTTGAGGCGGGCGTAGTACGCCTCCATCTGCACCGCGCCCCAGCCCTTGGCCCCGGCCCGCTCCCACTCGTCCCAGTCGGACGGCAGCGGCTTGAAGGCGATGAGGGTGTTGTGCGAGGAGCAGCCGCCGAGGACGCGGGCGCGGCTGTGCCGGATGTGCGAGTTGCCGCGCGGCTGTTCGGTGGTGGGGTAGTCGTAGTCGAGTTCGCCGCCGAGCAGGCCCATCCAGCGGCGCAGCGTCAGCACGTCGTCGCGGCCCACGTCGCTGGGGCCGCCCTCGATGACGGCGACCGTGACGTCCGGGTTCTCGGTCAGCCGGGAGGCGATGACGGACCCCGCGGTGCCGCCGCCGATGACGACGTAGTCGTAGTCGATTTCACGTGCGTGGGTGTGAGCGGGCATTCGGGTGGTACTCCTCCGGGGACTCGGGACAGGTGGGTGGGTTGTGGGGCGGCACCGGGGTGCGGCGGTGCGGGGAGCACCGCCCGGCGGTCTGCGGCTCAGCCCGCGAACCAGCGCACCGGCTTGGGCGCCAGGTTCTGGTACACGTGCTTGGTCTCGCGGTACTCGGCGAGACCGGCCGGGCCGAGTTCGCGGCCCACTCCGCTCTTGCCGAAGCCGCCCCACTCCGCCTGCGGGAGGTAGGGGTGGAAGTCGTTGATCCACACGGTGCCGTGGCGCAGCCGCCCGGCCACCCGCCGGGCGCGGCCCGCGTCGGCGGTCCACACGGCGCCGGCCAGTCCGTACTCGGTGTCGTTGGCGAGGGCGACGGCCTCGTCCTCGGTGCGGAAGGTCTCGACGGTGAGGACCGGTCCGAAGACCTCCTCGCGCACGACCCGCATCTCGCGGTGGCAGCGGTCCAGGACGGTCGGCTCGTAGAAGTAGCCGCTCCCGGGGCGCTCGGCGGACGGCGCGGGCCGCTTGCCGCCGGAGCGCAGCACCGCGCCCTCCTTCAGCGCGGACTCGACGTACGCCTCCACCTTCGCGCGCTGCTGCGCGGAGACCAGCGGGCCGCACTCGACGCCGTCCTCGGTGCCCCGGCCGAGCCTGATGCGCTCGGCCCGGCGGGCGAGTTCGGCGACGAAGCGGTCGCGGACGGACTCCTCGACGATCAGCCGGGAGCCCGCCGAGCAGACCTGGCCGCTGTGAATGAAGGCGGCGTTGAGGGCCTGGTCGACGGCGGTGTCGAAGCCCTGCTCGGTGGCGCAGGCGTCGGCGAAGACCACGTTGGGGTTCTTGCCGCCGAGTTCGAGGGCGACCTTCTTCACGCTCGGGGCGGCCGCCCGGGCCACCTCGGTGCCGCTGGCCAGGCCGCCGGTGAAGGAGACCAGGTCGACGCCGGGGTGCTCGGCGAGCCGCGCGCCGACGGTGCGGCCGGGCCCGGTGACGATGTTGGCGACCCCGGTGGGCAGCCCGGCCTCGGTCAGCAGCTCGATGAGCGCGACGGTGGTGAGGGGGGTGATCTCGCTGGGCTTGACCACGAAGGTGTTGCCGGCCGCGAGCGCGGGGGCGATCTTCCAACTGGCCTGGAGCAGCGGGTAGTTCCAGGGTGTGATCATCGCGCAGACGCCGACCGGCTCGTGCACGACGACGCTGTGGACGTCGGGCGAGCCGGCGTCCACGACCCGTCCGGGCGCCTCCCCCGCCACCAGGTCGGCGAAGTAGCGGAAGGCGTCGGCGACACAGTCGATGTCGACGCGGCCCTCCTCGACGGTCTTGCCCGCGTCCCGGCTCTCCAGCAGCCCGAGCGCCTCCCGGTCCCGTACGAGCAGGCCGGCGACGCGGCGCAGCAGTGCGGCCCGTTCGGCGACGGGCGTGTGCGGCCACGGCCCCTCGTCGAAGGCGCGCCGGGCGGCGGCCACCGCGAGGTCGGCGTCCCTCTCGTCGCCCTCGGCGACCACGGCGAACGGCAGGGCGTCCGCGGGGTCGAGGATCTCGCGCACGGCCCCCGAGACGGCCGCCCGCCACTCGCCTCCCGCGTGGATGGTGTCGCGCACCCTGGGTTCTGTCCTGTCCGCCATGATCGGTCCGCTGCCTTCCGTTCCTGTTCAGCACCCGTGAGTCGCACAGGTGTCGTCCACGGGACCGGGTGCGCCTGCCCTTCGCCCTCGGATGCATGCGCGATCCATGGCCGAAAGTGCGCTGGGTCACGGAACATGAGGGCGAAAGGGAGAAATGGCTTGGTTTCGCGGCCCGCTGGCACCCTCCCGGCCCTCCCGGATGTCTTCGGGGGAACGCGACGGGCCCCGCACCGGCAGAACCGGTGCGGGGCCCGTGGCCCGGAAAGCGGGTCGGTCAGATGAGGCCGAGGCCGCGGACCGCCTCGCGCTCCTCCTCGAGCTCCTTGACGGAGGCGTCGATGCGGGCGCGGGAGAACTCGTTGATCTCCAGGCCCTGGACGATCTCGTACGTGCCGTCCTTGACGGTGACCGGGAAGGAGGAGATCAGGCCCTCCGGGACGCCGTAGGAGCCGTCGGACGGGATGCCCATGGAGGCCCAGTCGCCGTCGGCGGTGCCGTTGACCCAGGTGTGGACGTGGTCGATGGCGGCGTTGGCGGCGGAGGCGGCCGACGAGGCGCCACGGGCCTCGATGATCGCGGCACCGCGCTTGGCGACGGTCGGGATGAAGTCCTCGGCCAGCCACTTCTCGTCGTTCACGACCTCGGCGGCGTTCTTGCCGGCGACGGTGGCGTGGAAGATGTCCGGGTACTGGGTGGCGGAGTGGTTGCCCCAGATCGTCAGCTTCTTGATCTCGGAGACCGGGACGCCGGTCTTCTTCGACAGCTGGGTCAGGGCGCGGTTGTGGTCCAGGCGGGTCATGGCGGTGAACCGCTCGGCGGGTACGTCCGGCGCGGCGGCCTGGGCGATCAGGGCGTTGGTGTTGGCCGGGTTGCCGACGACCAGGACCCGGATGTCGTCCGCGGCGTGGGCGTTGATGGCCTGGCCCTGCGGCTTGAAGATGCCGCCGTTGGCCTCGAGGAGGTCACCGCGCTCCATGCCCTTGGTGCGCGGGCGGGCGCCCACGAGGAGGGCGACGTTGGCGCCGTCGAAGGCCACGTTCGGGTCGTCCGTGATGTCGATGCCCTGGAGCAGCGGGAACGCGCAGTCGTCCAGCTCCATGGCCGTGCCCTCGGCGGCCTTGAGCGCCGGGGTGATCTCCAGCAGGCGCAGCTTGACCGGCACGTCCGCGCCGAGCAGCTGGCCGGAGGCGATGCGGAAGAGCAGGGCGTAACCGATCTGGCCGGCCGCGCCGGTGACGGTGACGTTCACGGGAGTGCGGGTCATGGCGTTCTCCGTATGACAGCTGGCGGTGGGGCGGTCCCTGCCCCGGGTTGCGGGATCCCGCCGCGATGATCGATCACAGATTTCGATGATCGATCTCTTGGCGTCAAGAGAGATCCAGCGGTCAGGCTATCGCGCATCCCCGATCTCGGACGTCCGGGCTCCCTGTGGCCCGCCCCACAGAGTGACCGCCCGTGTACTCGGGTACCGCGGGGGAGACGGAAGGGGCGGCCGCTCCGCCCGGGAGAGGTGGGGGCGGAGCGGCCGCCGTCGGGGACCGAACGCGCCGGAATCCCGTGGGGGTACTACTCGCGTGCCCGCCTTTCGACCCGTCATTCGCATCCCCACGAATCCCCCACATATATGAGCCCGTATGGGCTCAGATGAGCCCATAGGGGGGTGTGGGGCGGCCTTCGGAGCGGTGGGGACTGCCGGGGCGGGGCGGCGCTTCGGAGCAGCGGGGGCTGCCCGGCGGGGCGGGCCTTCCGGCCGCCGAGCGGAGCTGCCCTGGACCGGGGAAGCCACCCGCGTACGCGCCGTTCCCGAGCGCTTCAAGGGCAGGGGAGCCGGGACGAGGCGGGCCCGGAACGAGGCGGCCGGGGCGGAGCTGCCCGAGTGGCGGGCGCGGCGCTCGTACGCGGACCGTTGGTGGGCGGCCCGTTCATGAGCGGAGCGACGACCGCTCGGGCACAGTCACCCGGGCGGGCGGCGGCCGCGGCGCCGAGCCGGCGCAGTGGACGGCCGGTGCGCCGCCCGGCTGCCGCGGGCCGGGCGGGTCGGGCGGGTCGGCCCGGGTGCTCCGCCCGTTACTGCGTGTCCGTGCAGCCC
The DNA here is from genome assembly GCF_007829875.1 of Streptomyces capillispiralis. Taxonomy (NCBI): domain Bacteria; kingdom Bacillati; phylum Actinomycetota; class Actinomycetes; order Kitasatosporales; family Streptomycetaceae; genus Streptomyces; species Streptomyces capillispiralis. The sequence continues at coordinate 3,170,764 of NZ_VIWV01000001.1, forward strand.
TTCTCGCCGGAAGCGGCCAGGATCGCGCAGGCCTCCGCCTCCGCCGCGTCGGCGACCGGCACCATCGGGGTGTACGCGACCGTGTCGCCGGCCGCGGTGATGGTGTCGCTCTGCTTCGAGCCGCCCGCGGTGATCTCGACCCTGTCCCCCTGCGCGGCCTGCGTGATGCGCCCCCATGCCGCACCGCAGGTCTCGCTGTAGCGGACCTCCACCGTGGCGGCGCCGACCGTCACCGTCCGGGTCGTGGTGACGAGCTCACCGCTGCACCCCATGACCTCCGCGTCCTTGCCGTCGCAGGCGTCACCGCTGCACTTCACGCCCGGCGGCAGGTTCGCGTCGGTGGTGACGGTGGGCGACGGGGACTTCCGGGCGTCGTCGCCCTTCTTGTCGCCCTCGGTCCCCGTGACGTAGAACGCGGCGGCGATCACCACCAGCGCGCCCACCGCCCCGGCGATGAACGTCGACGTCCGCCGCTTGCCCCCGGAGCCACCCGCGCCGCCGCGGCCGGACGTGTCGCGGGGCGGTGCGCCGTACCCCCCCGGGACCGGTCCGCCACCGGCGGGCGGGACGGCCGGGGCACCGGAGCCGGCGCGGCCCGGCTGCGGCGGCGGCGCCGCGACCCCCCAGGAGTTCCCCTGGGAGCTCTCCCCGGACGAGCCGCCCCATCCGCCGCCGGAGGCGTCACGCACGTCCGAGGCGGTCGGCTGCGGTGGCACGCTCGGGGCGACACCGGCCGGTCCGGCCACGCCCGGACGGACCGCGGCGCCGCCCTTGCGGGATCTGGCGCCCTGCCCCGTCGACGGCCCGGCCAGCTCGCTGAGCGCGGCACGCGCCTGCGAGATCCGGATCGCCTCCATCGTCATGTCGTGGCGCATCTCCGAGCGGCTCCAGGCGCGCTCGGCGAGCTCCCACATGGTCGTCAGGTGCGTCGGGTTGGTCCCGGTGACCTCGGCCAGGGCCACGATCGCGCCCTTGGGCGCGAGCAGCCGGCCGTTCAGATACCGCTCCCAGGACGTCTTGCTGTAGCCCGTGCGGTCGGAGACCGACGCGACGCTCAGGCCGCTGCGGTCCACCACCCGCCTGAGCTGGCTCGTGAACTCCCTGATCTGCGGATCGAGTTCATCCGGCAAGGCCTTCCAACGAGGCATTGCTTCCCCCCTCTTCCCCCCGGTTGGTGCTGGTTCTTCCCTCGCGCATGGTGCCCTCTGCCGAGTCCCCGTTCTGGCTACCCACAGGGATGCCGCCGGGCGGGGCCTCAGTTCCCGGGGTGGGGGCGCACAGGAGCGTCAGGGCTTCAGGCGTACGCCCTCGCACGCCTCATCGCTTGCGGCCCAGTGTCCCATCGGTCACCCCCTCGACCGAACGGAACCCGGAACAAGCAAGGGACGTCCCGGGCCGCCCCAATTGTTCACGCTAGACCTGTAGTCCCATCACTTCGTCGTACATCCGCGAACTTGTCAATACATCGACACAGAGCGGCCACACGGGCGGACCCATACGCCCCGGGCGACACGTCCGTCCCACGGAGGACACATCGCAAGGCTGTACGAGGATTCCGGGTGACGTAGCGGAACGGTCACTTCCGTGCCACAGCGGCCGGACAGCCGTTGATCAGGCGCTTCACCGTGCAGGAGTGTTGGTCCCGGCGGCGGCCCGTCCTCTCACGGGGGTGTGGACGGGCCGCCGTTCGGGACAGGATCCGCCGTCGGCTAACCGCTGACCGTGAAGTGCAGGGTGTCCTTGAGGAACGGGATCTCCAGCCACGGATCGGGCTGCACCATCAGCGCCAGCATCGCGATCGCCAGGCCCAGCCCGCCGTAGGTCACGATGTCCGTGAAACGGGAGCGGACCGCCAGCATGCCGACGTCCGGCACCAGCCAGCGCAGTACCGCCCCGGCCAGCAGGGCCACGCCGATCAGCAGCGTGCCCAGCCGGAACACGTCCAGCGCGGTCAGCAGCAGCCCCAGCCCGACCGTGAGCAGCACGGCGAGGATCGGCCACTGGCGGGCGGGCGCGGGGGCGTCGCCGGAGGCCGCCCTGCCGCCGCCCTCGGGACGCGCGGTGTCCCGGGTGAACAGCGGGAACCGGCGGGTGGTGCGCCGCGGGACGCCGTCGGCGTCGGGCGCGCTGACGGGATCGCGGACCGTGATCTCCTCGTCCCGCTCCCGCGCCTCGGGGGCGTCCGGGGCGTCCGGGGCGTTCTGCTCAGCCGACACTGCGCTCCGCCGCCTCGACCACGTTGACCAGCAGTTGGGCCCGGGTCATCGGGCCGACACCGCCGGGGTTGGGGGCGACCCAGCCGGCCACCTCGGCCACGCCCGGGTGGACGTCGCCCACGATCTTGCCCTCGGCGCTGCGGGAGACACCGACGTCGAGGACGGCCGCGCCCGGCTTGACGTCCTCCGGACGGATCAGGTGGGCCGAACCGGCCGCGGCGACGATGATGTCCGCGCGCCGCATGTGCGCCGACAGGTCGCGGGTGCCGGTGTGGCACTGGGTCACGGTGGCGTTCTCGCTGCGGCGGGTCAGCAGCAGCGGCATCGGGCGGCCGATGGTGACACCGCGGCCGACGACCACGACCTCGGCGCCCTTGATCTCCACGCCGTGGCGGCGCAGCAGGGTGATGATGCCGTTCGGGGTGCAGGGCAGCGGGGCCGGCTCGTTGAGGACGAGGCGGCCGAGGTTCATCGGGTGGAGGCCGTCGGCGTCCTTCTCCGGGTCCATCAGTTCGAGGATGCGGTTCTCGTCGATGCCCCTGGGCAGCGGCAGCTGGACGATGTAACCGGTGCAGGCGGGGTCCTCGTTCAGCTCGCGGACGACCGCCTCGATCTCCTCCTGCGTGGCGGTGCCGGGCAGTTCGCGCTGGATCGAGGCGATGCCCACCTGGGCGCAGTCGCGGTGCTTGCCGGCGACGTACTTCTGGCTGCCGGGGTCCTCCCCTACGAGGATCGTGCCGAGGCCGGGCGTGACGCCCTTCTCCTTCAGCGCCGCCACGCGGGCGGTCAGCTCGGACTTGATCTCGGCCGCGGTGGCCTTGCCATCGAGAATCTGGGCGGTCATGTCACCCATCCTCGCCGATGAGCGGTCCCCGGTTCCAATCAGCCCGCATTCCGGGCGGCCGCGGCGTTCCAGACCCCGGGACCGATCCGTTCCGGTCGAATTCGGCCAAGATCAGTGATGTTGCACTTGCACAACACATACGGTTCACGGCTGGACAAGCAACAGAACGGTCAAGAACGATAAGTCGCACAGTGCCGCGGGCAGAACCGGGGGGACGGACCGCATCTGTAGAACTTCCTCCGCGCCGTGCCTCGCGTCGTCCCCGCACCTGACGCACAGACGGAGGAAGAAGCGCCATGAGTTTCGGCGACCCGAACAACCCCTACGGGCAGCCGCCCCAGCAGCCCCCGGCCGGACCCGGCTACGGCTACCCCCAGCAGCAGCCCGGCGTCCCGCAGCAGGGCTACGGCTACCCGGCCGCGCCGCCGGTGTCCCAGCCGTACGGCGGCGGCTACGTCCCCACCCGGATGCCCGGCCTCACGCGTGCCGCGCAGATCCTGCTCGCGGTGATCGCCGTGGCGCACGTCCTCATCGCGGCCGCGTACGGCAAGGCGCTGGGCGAGTGGGACGAGACGATGCTCGAGGCCGGCATCACCGGTGACGCCGAGGCCGAGCGGTACGCCGACCTGGGCAAGGGCGTCGTCGTCTTCTTCCTGGGCCTGGCCGCCGTCTTCGCGATACTCGGCCTCGTGCTGCTGCTGCAGTACGCCAAGGGCGGCAACGGCGTCCGCGTCTGCTCGATCGTGTACGCCTCGTTCGCCATCGTCAGCGGCATCTTCTCGCTGGCGCTCTACGGACTGGGCCTGCTCATCATGGTCGTCTCGATCCTGGTGATCGTCTTCGCGGCGAAGCGGACCAGCGCGGAATGGTTCCGCCGGCCGCGGTACTGACACATCCGCACCGGCCCCGGACACATCCGCACCGGCCGCGCTCCTGACACACCACGTCGGCCGCGGTACCGAACACCCGCCCCGGTCCCGCCCACCGCACGGGCGCCTCACCGCCGCCGGGGCGACCCCCTCACCCCCTCCCCCGCTCGCATCAGGGAACGCGACCCCGAACAGTCGGGGGAGGGGGAACGACTCCCCTCGCGGCACCACCGCCGCGCCGTCGCGCCGGACCCGCGCGACGGCGCCTCCGGCCCGCTGATCCACGGAGCGGTCGTCAGCGGTCGTCACCTTCCCGGAACGGGCCGCACTCGTCCGTGACTCCGGGCCACTCCCCCGTCACAGAGACGGTAACCTCCCGTCAGCTGGAGCGACACACCAGCACTTTACGGGCGTAAGGACAGTCGGGGGACTCATTCATGACAGACCAGCGGCCCGGGCCGCCGTACCCGTCGGCGTCCGGTGAGGCCGCCGTCCCGCAGACCGGGGCGGCTCCGTTGCAGCCGGGGGATCCGGCGCGGATCGGGCCGTACGTGCCGCTCGGGCGGCTGGGCAGCGGCGGCATGGGCCGGGTCTATCTGGCCCGGCCCGCCGACGGCCGGCCGGGGCTCGCCGCGGTGAAGGTGATCCGGCCCGAGTACGCGGAGGACCCCGAGTTCCGGCGGCGGTTCGAGCGGGAGGCCGCCGTGCACGGCCGGGTCAGGGGGCCGTACGCGCCGCAGCTGCTGGGCACCGGGTTCGCGGACTCGCTGCTGTGGATGGCCACGCAGTACCTCCCGGGCGTCAACCTCACCGACGCCGTCCGCGGCTGCGGCAGGCTGGACGCGGCCGGGATGTGGTGGCTCGTCGGCGAGCTGGGACAGGCCCTGTCGGCGCTGTCCGGTGCCGGGATCATCCACCGGGACCTCAAACCGTCCAACGTGATCCTCACCCTGCGCGGTGTCCACGTCATCGACTTCGGCATCTCGCAGGCCGTGGACAGCAGCGCGATCACCTCGACCGGCGCGCGGGTCGGCACGCCCGCCTACATGTCCCCCGAGTACCTGCGCGAGGGCCGCTGCGACACCGCCTCCGACGTGTTCTCGCTCGCCGGCACCCTCGTCTACGCGGCCACCGGCAGCGCGCCGTTCGGTGACGGAACCGGCGTGGACGTGATGCACCGCGTCGCGTTCGAGGACCCGAACCCTGAGGTCATGGCGGTACTCGCGGCCCTGGACGCCGGGTTGGCCGCGCTGCTCTCCGCCTGCCTCGCCAAGGACCCCGCCGCCCGGCCCACCCCGGGGCAGCTGGCCGACGCGGCGGAGCGGCACCGCGGCGCCCCTTCGTGGCAGGAGCCGCTGGGCGCCCGTCTGCTCGCCCGGCAGCAGGCGTACGACGCGCTGGAGAACGCGCCCGCCGGGCGGGCCGGCCCCGGGCGCACGCCGACCGAGCGGGTCGCCGCCCCCGTGCCGGGCCCCGGCTTCGGACCGGCGACGCCACCGGGCGCGTACGGGGTGCCGACGGTGGTCGAGCGTGGGCAGCGGTGGTGGCGCAGGCCCCACCTCGCCGTCGCGGCGGGGCTCGCGGTCTGCGCCGTGGCGGCCGGCGCCCATCTGCTCACCCGCCCGCCGGTCGACCAGGGACCCTCCGCCTCCTCCGCGGCGTCCGGCGGCAGCACCGCCGACGACGCCCTGGCCTCGCTGCTGCCGTTTCCGTCCGGGGCGCCGTCCGGCGCGGGCGGGGAGAAGGAGGGCAAGGAGGGGAAGGGCGGTACGGATGCGAAGTCCCCGGAGGACGAGCGGGGTTCGGGCGCGGGTGAGGAGGACGCCGGTCCGGGCGGCGACGGCGCCCCGTCCCCCGGGCCCACCCGGTCGGCGGCCGGGTCCGCCGTCCCGCCCTGGAACTCCCGGTGCACGTACTACTCCGGCACCCGGATCACCGTCTACGGCGACAACGGCCAGCGCGTGGTCCAGGTGCAGTGCCTGCTCACCGAGCGGGGCTACAGCGTGGGACGGGCGGGCGTCGACGGCGCGTTCGGCAAGGACACCGCGGCCGCGGTCCGGCGGTTCCAGCGCGACAAGGGACTGGACGCCGACGGCCACGTGGGCCCTCAGACCTGGGCGGCGCTGCGCGGCCGGGCGTGATCACGGCGGCTCCGGCCCGGCAATGACGGGGCGTCAGAGTTGCCGAAAATACGCAGTGATCTTCACCCCGGGAAGTGAAAGGGTGTTCGAGGCGGCAGTCGCCGCCCTCCGTGAAAACCCTTACCCACGAGGCAGGTTCACGTATGAGACTGACCCGCGGTGCACTGCTGGTCGCCACCACGGCGCTGACGCCGGCCCTCCTGCTCACCACCCCCGCCCTCGCGGCGGGCGCGGCCCCGTCGTCCGTGGCCGTGACGGCGGCAGCGGCGAGCACGGACGAGCCGGGCACACCGGTGGAGGAGATGTCGGAGGAGGAGCTGCGTCTCGCCCTCGCCCGCATCCTGGCCGACCCGGACTCCGGCAAGCGCGTCACCCGGGAGGCCAACGAGGCCCTCGACGGCACGGTGGAGGACATGCGCGCCTGGCTCGAAACCGGCTATCGCCTGGCGCAGTTCGAGGACGACCGCGTCGCCATCACCACGATCCTCGCCAAGCCCTACGCCGGCAAGCGCGTCCAGCGGGAGATCAACGCGATCCTCGACGCCCCCACCCCCGAGAACACCCGCGCCTGGCTCGAAACCGGCTACCGCCTCGCGCAGTTCGAGGACGACCGCGTCGCCATCACCACGATCCTCGCCAAGCCCTACGCCGGCAAGCGCGTCCAGCGGGAGATCAACGCGATCCTCGACGCCCCCACCCCCGAGAACACCCGCGCCTGGCTCGAAACCGGCTACCGCCTCGCGCAGGCGGAGGACGACCGCGTCGCCGTCGCCACCCTCCTCGCCGACCCGACCATCAGCGACGCGCTCCGTGCGGCGGCCGAGGAGGTCATGGACGGTACGCCCGAGGAGTTGCGGTACTTCCTGGAGGTCGGCCGGTACGAGGTGGACAAGTAGCGGGTTCCGTCCGCCCGTCCACGAGGACGGGCGGACGGGCCGTCAGTGGAAGAAGTGGCGCGTGCCCGTGAAGTACATCGTCACGCCCGCCTTCTTCGCGGCCTCGACGACCAGCTCGTCGCGGACCGAACCGCCGGGCTGGACCACGGCCTTCACACCGGCGCCGGTGAGGATCTCCAGGCCGTCGGGGAAGGGGAAGAACGCGTCGGAGGCGGCGTAGGAACCGGCCGCGCGCTCGGCGCCCGCCCGCTCCACGGCCAGCTTCGCCGAGTCCACGCGGTTGACCTGGCCCATGCCGACGCCGACGGAGGCGCCGTCCTTGGCGAGCAGGATCGCGTTGGACTTCACCGCGCGGCAGGCCCGCCAGGCGAAGGCCAGCTCCGCCAGCTCCGCCTCGGGAAGGGCCTCGCCGGTGGCGAGGGTCCAGGTGGCCGGGTCGTCGCCGTCGGCCTGGAGGCGGTCGGCGACCTGGAGCAGGGCACCGCCGTCGATCGGCTTGACCTCGACCGGGTGGTCGGGGCGGCCCGGGGCGCGCAGTACGCGGATGTTCTTCTTCTTGGCGAGGGCCTCCAGCGCGCCGTCCTCGTAGTCCGGCGCGACGATGACCTCGGTGAAGATCTCCGCGACCTGCTCGGCCATCTCCTTGGACACCGGGCGGTTCACGGCGATCACGCCGCCGAACGCGGACAGCGGGTCGCAGGCGTGCGCCTTGCGGTGCGCCTCGGCGACGTCCGCGCCGATCGCGATGCCGCAGGGGTTGGCGTGCTTGATGATCGCCACGCACGGCTCGTCGTGGTCGTACGCGGCACGGCGCGCGGCGTCCGTGTCCGTGTAGTTGTTGTACGACATCTCCTTGCCGTGCAGCTGCTCGGCCTCGGCCAGACCGCCCGTGCCCGCGGTGTAGAGGGCGGCGGGCTGGTGCGGGTTCTCGCCGTAGCGCAGGGTGTGGGCGCGCTCCAGGCTGGTGGCGAGGAACTCGGGGAACCGGGCGTCCTCGGCGGGCGCGTAGACGGTGGCGAACCAGGTCGAGACGGCGATGTCGTACTCGGCCGTGTGCCGGAAGGCCTCCGCGGCGAGCCGCTTGCGGGTGGCGAGGTCGAAGCCGCCGTCCCGGACCGCGGTGAGGACGTCCGCGTACCGCGCCGGGCTGGTGACGACGGCGACCGACGGGTGGTTCTTCGCGGCGGCGCGCACCATGGACGGGCCGCCGATGTCGATCTGCTCCACGCACTCGTCGGGCGTCGCGCCGGAGGCGACGGTCTCGCGGAACGGGTAGAGGTTGACGACCACGAGGTCGAACGGCTCCACGCCCAGCTCGGCGAGCTGGTCGCGGTGGGTCTCCAGGCGCAGGTCGGCGAGGATGCCGGCGTGGACCTTGGGGTGCAGGGTCTTGACGCGGCCGTCCAGGCACTCGGGGAAGCCGGTCAGCTCCTCGACCTTGGTGACGGGGACGCCCGCGGCGGCGATCCTCGCGGCGGTGGACCCGGTGGAGACGAGCTCCACGCCGGCCTCGTGCAGGCCGCGCGCGAGGTCCTCGAGGCCGGTCTTGTCGTAGACGCTGACGAGCGCCCGTCGGATGGCCCGCTTGTTGCTCTCGGCGGTCACTGGATAACTACCTTTCGTCCCTCAATGCGATAGCCGTTGCGGGCGAGCCGCCCCACGACCTCGACGAGCAGCCTTCGCTCGACTTCCTTGATGCGCTCGTGCAGAGCGCTCTCGTCGTCCTCGTCCCGGATCTCCACCACGCCCTGCGCGATGATCGGCCCGGTGTCGACGCCGTCGTCGACGAAGTGGACGGTGCAGCCGGTGACCTTGGCGCCGTACGCGAGCGCGTCCCGTACGCCGTGGGCTCCCGGGAAACTGGGCAGCAGCGCGGGGTGGGTGTTGACGAACCGGCCGCCGAAGCGCGCGAGGAACTCCTTCCCCACGATCTTCATGAACCCGGCGGACACCACCAGGTCCGGTGCGTGGGCGGCGACGGCCTCGGCGAGCGCCGCGTCCCACTCCTCCCGGGTCGCGTGGTCCCTGACCTTGCAGACGAAGGTCGGCAGCCCGGCGCGCTCGGCGCGGGCCAGCCCCTCGATGCCCTCGCGGTCGGCGCCGACGGCCACGATCTCGGCCCCGTACGCCTCGGCGCCGGTGGCGGCGATCTCGTCGAGGAGCGCCTGCAGATTGGTGCCGGATCCGGAGACCAGCACGACGAGACGCCTGGCGCGCTCGGCCACGGGCTTGGCGGCCACGGTGGGGCCCTTTCTCGGGGAGCGTCCGTGCGGTCGGCGGCACAGCGCTTTGTACATTCATACGAATGCTTCGCGTCCCTGGATACGGGGAAGCCTACGAAGCGGCCGACCGTCAGCAACGATACCGGCACACCGGGCGGCCCCCACGGGACGGGGGGATGGCTGGAAGGTAGCGTCTGGGAAGAGCCGGTCCGGGAAGGCCGGGTTCCAGGGACGCCGGGGGCGCGCGGGAACGCGAGCCGTGCACCGGGCGTTCACAGGATGACGGACCCGGGCCGGAGGGCCGACAGGAACACGCCGGCTCAGCAGCTCAGTCGTATGTCGAAACGTCGTGCCGGGCGGTCGCGCCGGACCACGCCGTGCTTCATTAAGGGGAAGACGCTCACTTGATGCCGGACCGCAGCCTGCGACTCCTCACATTCCCCCAGCAGTCGGCCCAGGGAGGGGAGCGGGGCGCCGTGCTGCTGCGGGAGCACCCCGCCTCGCCGCCCGACGCCCCCCGCAGCGGGGGCAGCGGCGACGGCGGGGACACCGGCTCCCGGGACGCCGAGGGGGCGCGGGGCCCGGAGGGCTCTCAGGGCTCTCAGGGCTCTCAGGGCTCTCAGGAAGACAACCCGTTCGCTCCGCCGCCGGAGGGGACTCCCGACCGGCCCTGGCAGCCCAGGCACCCGTCCGGCGGGGACGGCGGCGGCCGCACCCCCTGGGGCCGGAACTGGAGCGACCGGCAGCCCGGCCGCTCCCCCGGCGGCTTCGGCGAGCGCCCGCGCGGCCCGGAGGGGCCGGGGGGCGGACCCCAGGGCCCCGGGCCGCGCTGGGACCCGACGGACCCGGCCCAGCGCCGCGCGCGCTTCGCCCTGCTGTCCGGCATGTGGGCCTTCTTCTTCGCCCTCTTCAGCTGGCCCTACGTGGCCCTGCTGCTGGGCGCGCTGGCCCTGTACTGGGGCGTCAGCGCCCTGCGCGCCAAGCCCCGCACACCGGACCCGGACTCCCCGGCGCCGGAGCAGACGGCCCGGCCGCAGACCACCGCCGCGGTGAGCGGCCTGGTCACGGCGTCCCTGGCCCTCGCCCTGGTCGCCGCGACCTTCGCGGCCCAGCTGGTCTACAACGACTACTACACCTGCACCAACGACGCCCTCACGCAGGAGGCCCGCCAGTCCTGCACCGACCTCCTCCCGGAGGAACTGCGCGGCCTGCTGGGCACCGCCGACTGACGCCGGGCCCCGGGGCCCGGCACCCGCCCTCACGGAGCGGGATCGCGCCATGGCGCGTCCGGCCGGGGTCCGGCCGGTGTTCCGGGGGTGCCGGACGGGGGCCTGGTGTCCCCGGGTCCGGCGCTCCAGTACGGGGTGTCGAGGTCGGGGAGCAGGTAGGGCTCGTCCGGGTCGTGGTGCTGGACCGGGGAGACGGGCCGGTCCGATCCGCCGCCGTGGCTCCTGCGGCCTCCGTGGGGCGATTCCTCACTGTCGACCGTTTCCGGGTGGCGGGACGGCCAATGGCGCCCGGGCCGTCCGCTTCCGAGGGCGTCGGCCCGGTCCCGGTACCAGGAGAACCAGTGACGCGCGAGCCGTCGGCTGCCGGGGTCATCGGTGCGCGGATCCCGGTCGGGGCCGCCGAGCCCCGGGGTGCGTCCGCACGGCGCGTCGGCGGGCGGGCGGCGGTGCCAGGCCCGTAGCGCCAGTGCCGTGGCGACCGCGATCGGTGCGAGCCACGCCGGCGTCGCCGCCCCCACCTGCCACCACACCGGGCCGAACCGGGAGAGCGCCGCCACCCCCAGCGGGCCGCCCGCGAGCGCGGCGAGGGCGGCGAGCAGGGCCGCACAGAGCACGGCCGCCAGCGCTGCCGCGGCGACGGTCCGGCCGCGCGTCCAGACGACCGCGGGCGCGCCCGCGGTGGCCCTCCGGCCCACGCACCACCCGACCACCGCCCCGGCCGCCACCGGCACCACCGCGGCCGCCCAGTTCACCGGCGTCCCCGCCCCCGCGTCCGGCACCGCGGCGAGCAGCGGGAACGGCGGCAGCAGCGGGGCCGGCGCGGAGGAGAGCGGGGTCACCGGAGCACCGGCACCGAGCAGGAAGCCGGGGCCCAGCGCGTAGGCCGCCGCCCACACCGCGGCGTTCGGCACCAGCGTGACGCAGAGCAGCAGCACGGCCAGCCATCCCGACCAGCCCTCCGTCAGACGCGGGAACGCCGCCCGGGCCTCCCCGCCGTGCCAGGCCAGTGACACCGCCAGCAGCACCGCGCCGCCCCCGGTCAGCACCGCCGCCCCGGCCGCCGCGGCCCGTGCCGCCGCCCCGGGGCGGCCGTCCGGTCCGAGGACGAGATGGCGCGCGCCCCTGGGCAGCACCGCCGCCAGCACCCGTTCCAGCGGGCCGCTCGGACGGCCGTACGCCGTCCACACCCCCGCGCCCGTGGCCGCCACGGCGACCAGGGGGACGCTCAGGCCGGTCCAGGTCCACGCCGGCCGCAGCACGCCGCCGGCGGCGTACAGCGCGGTGGGGGCGGCGACGGCGAGGTAGCCGAGGACGACGCCCGCCCAGGCCGTGCGGCCGGGAACGAGCGGGGCCTCGTCGTCCGCGTCCCCGTCCGCGGCGTCCCGGGCGGCCCGGCGCAGCAGCCACACCGGCAGTACGAGCAGCAGCAGCGGCGGGACGCCCAGGGGCGCGGGGAGACCGGAGAGGGTGTCGGTGCGGACCAGTTCGGCGCCGTGCGCCAGCAGCCACAGCGCCGCCGCGACGTGCAGCGCGCCGCCGGGTCCGCTGTCGGGGTAGGGGGAGCTGATCCAGAGCAGGGTCACGAGCACGGTGAACGCCGAGAGCCCCAGTCCGGCCGCGAGGGCGCCACCGAGGAGGGCGGAGGCCAGCCCGGGCGAGCGGTCGCGCAGCCGGGTGCGCAGGGCGGCCGTCGTGGTACGGCGAGCGGTCATCTGGGTCACGTCCGCCATGCTCCCAACGACACGCGCTTCACGGGCGTAACGGGCGAAGCACCGCTGTGTCGCTCAATATACGTTTATGTACTTTTTCGTGCGGAGGGGTGTCCGGTGACGCGGAGCCCTGCCACCCCACTCCCCCCGCCCGGGGAACGCCGACGCCTGCGTGAAGCGGGCGCGCTGACGCGGGATCAGCTCGCCGAGCGGGTCGGCGTCCGGCCCGCGACGGTGCGCGCGTGGGAGTCCGGCCGCAGCACGCCACGCGGCCGCAGCGGGGAGGCGTACGCGCGGCTGCTGGCCGGTCTCGCCGGGACGGAGGGAGGGACGGGCGAGGACGGAGCACGGGCTTCCGCGCCGGAACACCCGGAACACCCGGAGCACCCGGAGCACTCGGGGCACCCGGGGCACTCGGGGCACCCGGGACACCATGACCGGCGGGATCGTCAGAAAGCGGGGGCGATGGCGATGGCGATGGTGACGGTGCGTCCGGAACGGCGCGGTGGTGGTACGGCCGGTCCCGAGCCCTCCGCCTTCGTACAGGCGCCGCCGCCGTCGGCCCTGCCCTCCGACGCCCCGGACGCCGCCGCGGACCTGACGCCCGCTCAGGCCTTCGACGCCCTGTACTCCTTCTGCGCCCCCGCACTCGTCCGGCAGGCGTACCTGCTCACCGGCCGCCGCGACCTCGCCCGCGAGTCCGTGGAGCGGGCCTTCCAGCTGGCCTGGGACCGCTGGCCCGAGGTGGCCCGCGACCCCGACCCGGCCGGCTGGGTGCGCGCGGCGGCGTACGAGTGGGCGCTCTCCCCGTGGCACCGCTTCCTCCGCCGCCACCGGCAGCCCGAGCCCCCGCCGCCCGACGAGGACGACCGGGCGCTCCTCGACGTCCTGCTGCACCTGCCCCCGCCATACCGCCGCACGCTCGTGCTGTACGACGGTGTCGGGCTCGGTCTGCCCGAGACGGCGGCGGAGACGGAGGCCACCACCCGGGCGACGGCGGGCCGGCTGCTGCACGCGCGCGAGACCGTCGCCGCCCGGCTGCCGGACCTGTCCGATCCGCGGGAACTGCACCAGCGGCTGGCCGAGCTGGCCTCCACCGGGCGGCTGCGGTCGGCCGCCCCGCCGGCGGTGCGCGGCGGCAGCGAGCGCCGGGCCCGCTTCTGGACCCGCGCCGCCATCGCCTTCACCGTCGCCCTGATCGGCGCCACGACGCTCACCCTGCGCACCGCCCCCACCCGTTACGAGCCGCCGGTGCCGCCGGGCGAGACGGTGCAGGGCGTTCCGCCGCCGGTGGCACCCGGTCCCTTGTCGGAGGAGGAGCGGGAGCTGCGGGCCCGGCTGCGGGAGGAGTTCCCGGGCGGGCCGGAGCGGCTGACGCCACAGGCGCGTTGAACGACGGTGGGCCCGTCCCCCGAGGGGAACGGGCCCAGCCGTGCCGTGCTGTGTTGTGCTGTGTGCCGGTGACTCAGCCGGCGAGGATCGCGCGCGCCAGCTTCGCCGTCTCGGTCGGCGTCTTGCCGACCTTGACGCCGGCGGCCTCGAGGGCCTCCTTCTTGGCGGCGGCCGTGCCGGAGGAACCGGAGACGATGGCGCCGGCGTGGCCCATGGTCTTGCCCTCGGGCGCGGTGAAGCCCGCGACGTAGCCGACGACCGGCTTCTTCACGTTCTCCTTGATGAAGGCCGCGGCCCGCTCCTCGGCGTCGCCGCCGATCTCACCGATCATCACGATCAGGTCGGTGTCGGGGTCGGCCTCGAACGCGGCGAGCGCGTCGATGTGCGTGGTGCCGATGACCGGGTCGCCACCGATGCCGACGGCGGAGGAGAAGCCGATGTCCCGCAGCTCGTACATCATCTGGTACGTCAGCGTGCCGGACTTCGAGACCAGGCCGATGCGGCCGGGCTTGGTGATGTCGCCCGGGATGATGCCGGCGTTCGACTGACCGGGGGTGATCAGACCCGGGCAGTTCGGGCCGATGATCCGGGTCTTGTTGCCCTTCTCCACGGCGTACGCGTAGAACGCGGCGGAGTCGTGCACCGCGATGCCCTCGGTGATGACGACCGCGAGCGGGATCTCGGCGTCGATCGCCTCGACCACGGCGGCCTTGGCGAAGGCCGGCGGGACGAAGAGGACGGACACGTTGGCGCCGGTCTTCTCCATCGCCTCGGCGACCGTGCCGAAGACCGGGATCTCGTTGCCGTCGATGTCGACGGACGTGCCCGCCTTGCGCGGGTTCACGCCACCGACGATGTTCGTGCCGTCGGCCAGCATGAGCTTGGTGTGCTTCATGCCCGTGGCACCGGTCATGCCCTGGACGATGACCTTGCTGTCCTTGTTGAGGAAGATAGCCATGGCTGTGTAGTCCCTCGTCCCTTACTTCGCAGCAGCCGCGAGCTCGGCGGCCTTGTCGGCCGCGCCGTCCATGGTGTCCACGCGCTGGACCAGCGGGTGGTTGGCGTCGGAGAGGATCTTGCGACCCAGCTCGGCGTTGTTGCCGTCGAGACGGACGACCAGCGGCTTGGTGACTTCCTCACCGCGGTCCGCGAGCAGCTGCAGCGCCTGCACGATGCCGTTGGCGACCTCGTCGCAGGCGGTGATGCCGCCGAAGACGTTGACGAAGACGGACTTGACGTCCGGGTCGCCGAGGATGATCTCCAGGCCGTTCGCCATGACGGCGGCGGAGGCGCCGCCACCGATGTCGAGGAAGTTGGCGGGCTTGACGCCGCCGTGGGCCTCACCGGCGTAGGCGACGACGTCCAGGGTGCTCATGACGAGACCCGCGCCGTTGCCGATGATGCCGACCTCGCCGTCGAGCTTGACGTAGTTGAGGTTCTTCTCCTTGGCGGCGGCCTCGAGAGGGTTGGCCGACGCCTTGTCCTGGAGGGCCTCGTGCTCCGGCTGGCGGAACTCGGCATTCTCGTCCAGGGAGACCTTGCCGTCCAGGGCGATGACGTCACCGGAGGCGACCTTGGCCAGCGGGTTGACCTCGACGAGGAGCGCGTCCTCGGCGACGAAGGTCTTCCACAGGGTGACCAGGATGTCGGCGACCTTGTCGGCGACCTCGGCCGGGAAGTTCGCGGCCTCGACGATCTCGCGGGCCTTGGCGGGGGTCACCCCCTCGTTGGCGTCGATCGGGGTCTTGGCGACGGCCTCGGGGCGGGTGGCCGCCACCTCCTCGATCTCCATGCCGCCCTCGACGGAGGCGATGGAGAGGAAGGTGCGGTTGGCACGGTCGAGGAGGAAGGAGACGTAGTACTCCTCCAGGATCTCCGGGGCCGTCTCGGCGATCATCACCTTGTGGACCGTGTGGCCCTTGATGTCCATGCCGAGGATGTCCGTCGCGCGGGCGACGGCCTCGTCCGGGGTCGCGGCGAGCTTGACGCCGCCGGCCTTGCCGCGGCCGCCGACCTTCACCTGGGCCTTGACGACGGACTTGCCACCGAGCCGCTCGGTGGCTGCGCGGGCCGCCTCAGGCGTGTCGATGACTTCACCGGCCAGCACCGGTACATCGTGCTTGGCGAAGAGGTCCCTCGCCTGGTACTCGAACAGGTCCACGCGCTTCCGTCCCTATCAGTGATCTCGCGGTTCGTTGGATGCGTGGGCGTGCCGCGAAGGGCAACGTGACGTCCGCTGTGTCACAAGGGAGGCGCACACGGTGTCCGAGCGCGCGGCATGTCCGTCTCGCAGGTTATCGCCGCATGGGTGACCTCTCTAAATCGCGGGTCACACGTGAGCGGTGATACCTGTCACATGATGCCGCCATCCCTGGCACGGGGTGCCGGACGTGAGGGGCCTCACCGGGCTGGGGTTGACCCGGTGAGGCCCTTTCGTACCACCCGGAGGGGGCTGAACGCCCTGCTCTCCGCGGTGCGGGTGCGGCGGCCCCCTCCCCGATGGGGGCCGCGGTACCCCTCCCCGGGAATGCCGGCCGGACGAGCCGACGGCTTTCGGCCGTCCGTGGCCCGAGGCCCCGGGGAGTCGTTGTTACCCACGAGTGTTACTCGTGAGTCATGTTCGGGGTGTCATCTTCGCTCTTCGGCCGACCCGCCGAGAACGGCCGACCTGCCGAGGACGGCCGACCCGCCGGGGACGGCCGACCCGCCGAGGGCCGCCGGTCGCGGACCGGTCAGACGCTGTACGTGCCGCCCTGGTGGTACTGGCCCTGCGCGTAGCCCGGGGTGACCGACTCGGCGACGCCCTCGGTGCCGGTGACCGCGTGCCCGGCGAGCAGGTCGGCCTCGCCCCGGACGGTGCCCGACAGGTCCTGCGCGAAGGGGGCGGTCTGCCCGCCCACCCCGTACGCGAACGGAGCGGCCTGCGCCGCGACCCCGCCCGCGAAGGGCTGGGCCTCGGCGGCGACGCCGTACGCCAGCGTGGAGGCGCTGCCGCCGATGCCGTCGGCGACGTGACCGGCGGTCCCGGTGGCGGTGTCCACGACGGGCCGGACGGTGCCGGTGACCCCGGCCGCGAACGGCGGCACCTCACCGGCGACGCCCTGCACGAACGGGTCCACCTGCCCGGCGGTGCCGTACGCCGGCGGCGGCACCTCCGCGACGACGCCGCCCGCGAAGCGACGCACCTCGCCGGTGACGCCGTGGGCGAGCCCGTCCGCGTCCTCGGCGGCCTGCCCGGCGACGGGCAGCACACCGTCCACCGCCGTGTGCACCACCGGCGGCAGCACCGCGCCGGTGGCGTCGGCGGCGGCCCACCGGGCCTGGCCGGTGGCGTACGCCGTCAGGTCGGCGGCGGCCGTACCGGCCGTGTACCGGGCGTCGGCGACGGCGCCGTGGGCGAGGGGCGCCGCGTCGGCGACCGCGCCGCCGGCCACGGCCCGCACGTCGGTGACGGCACCGGTGGCCACCGACGGCACGTCCCGCGCCACGTCGTCCGCGACCGGACGGACGTCGCCGACGACGCCGTACGCCAACCCGGTCGCGGCGTCGACCGCGTGCCCGGCCGTCCGTCCGGCGCCGGTGACCGCGTACCCGGCGACCGGGGCCGCCCCGTACGCGGTGTGCGCGGCGGCGGACGCCGCTCCGGCGCCCGCGTCACCGGCGACCGGCACGACACCGGCGGCGGTGTGCCCGACGAGGGGCGCGACTCCGGCCACGGCCTGTCCGGCGGCCGGCACGGCCCACGCGACGGCCGCCCCGGCGACCGGCGGCACGACAGCGCGCGCGGTCTCGTCGGCGACGGCGGAGACGGCGCCGGTGACGTGGCCCGGAACGCCGGACACCGTGCCGTACGCGGCGTCCGCGACGACGCCGGCCTCACCCACGACGGCGGTGGCAGTGCCGGTGACGTGACCCGGGACGCCGGACACCGTGCCGTAGGCGGCGTCGGTGGCGGCCGTGGCCTCGGTCCGGGCTATGCCGGTGACGTGGCCGGCGGCCGTCGTGGCGGTGCCGGGGAGCGTCCAGGCGGTGGCGCGGGTGGCGTCGGCGACGGCTCCCGCCTCGCTCACCACCGTGCCGGTGACGCCGCCCGCGGTGGCCGTGACGGTGCCGGGGACACCGGAGACGGTGGCGTGCGCCGCGTCGGCGACGGCCGTCGCCTCTCCCTCGGCGGTGCCCGTGGCACGGGCCGCGGCGGCGGAGGCGGTGCCGGTGACCCGGGTGGGCACGCCCCGGACGGCGGCACGGACGGCGTCGGTGACGCCGCCGGTCCCGCCCTCCGCGGTGCCGGTGGCGTCGGCCGCGCGGTGCTCCAGGCCGTCGGCGGTGTCCTGGACGGCGGCGAGGGCGTGGCGCTCCAGCTCGGGCGCGAAGGCGGCGAGGGGGCCGAAGAGGTAGTCGACGGTGTCGTGCTCGGTGATGGCGGCGGCCAGGTCGGACACGGCCGCACCGGCGGTCGCGTCGGCCTCACCGGCCGCGTCCCCGGCCTCGCGCTGCGCCTCCTGCGCGGCACGCGCGGCCTTGGCGCCCTGGAAGGCGGCGGCGCCCTTGAGTTCGGAGGCGCGCGGGGCGGTGGCGTCGGACGCCGTCGCCCGGACGGTGGCCCCGGCCTCGGTGACCGTGTCGCCCGCCGTGCCGGTCGTGCCGGCCACCGTCCCGGTGACCGACTCGACGACCGTGCCGAGCATGTCGGTGATGCCGCCGGCGTCGGCGGAGTCCACGGCGTCGGTGGTGTCCGTGGCGTCGACGCCGATGCCGATGTCGGCGCTCGCGTCCGGAGCCGAGACGGACAGCACGGGCAGTTCGTCCGCGCTGGCGGCGGCCGAGCTGAGGGCCCAGGCCCCGGTGACACCGGCGGCGATGACGATGGAACGTCGGATGTTCTTGTTCATCTGTGCGTCAGATCCCTGGATCTTGAGGTTCCGAGAGCCCGGTCGCATGGGCGCGGGGTCGGAAACTGGGGCATGTCCGGCCGCCGGGAGAGGTCCACAGGGGGTGCTCCGGCGGCTTCCGTACGGGACACAGGGGGTGTCCGGACGGGCGGGCGGGCTGTGCCCTCGCGCGACAGGGTCGCGGCGAGGGAGGACATGCCCCTACGCGGGTGAGACCGGGACGTCCCGGTAGCGGTCCCGCGTCCCCGTGGCCTCGACGTGCGCGAGGGCGCCGGGCACGAGCCGCGGCGGGGGCCGGTGGAAGGCGGTGACGGCGCACGGGTCAGCGTGCCGCGACGAACCGTTGTCGGCGGCCGAACGCTGTCCCGCCGTGCCGTCCGGGCGGTCGGCGGGAGCGTGCGGTGCGGGGGCAGGCTGAGCGGGAGCCGCCTCGGCAGCGGCCCGGCGCTCGTGGTCGCCGTGGGGCGCAGCGCCCACGCCGGTGAACTGCGGGCCTTCGGCGACGCGGCCGGCCGGTCGGTCCGGGGCCGGCACATCGGCCGGCGGGGGCGTCGCGGCGCCCGGGTGCGGGCCGGGCGTGTACGGCTCGGGAAGGGGGTGCGCCGGTACGGCCGGCAGCCCCGGGACCTCCGGCAGCGGGGCGGGCTGCTCCAGGCCGGGCAGTACGGGCAGACCAGGAACATCGGGCAGACCGGGCACGCCGGGCACGCCAGGCACACGGGGAAGGTCCCCCGGTGTGCCGGCCAGGCCGCCGCCCGTCACCGCGTCGGCCACTTCCCCGACCGTCGTCCCCGCGACCCGCTCCCCGACGGACCGGACCACGGACCCGCCCAGCGCACCGGCCGAACCGACCGCATCGAACGGACCGCCGGCACCACCCGCACCGCCGGCACCACCCGCACCGCCCGAATGGAACGGCCCGTACGAGGCAGTCGCACCGGCCCCTTCGGCCGCTCCGGCCCCTTCGGCCGCTCCGGCCCCTTCCGCCTCGACGGCGTCGGCCAAGTCGGCCACGGCGTCCGTGCTGCCCGCGTCCGTCCCGCCCGCGTCGGCCGGGTCCGGGGACGACGTCCCACGGGCGTCACCGCCCCGCTCGCGTGCCGTCGGCTCGGTCCGGGTGTCCGGGTCGGCCCGCGACACCCGCCCGTCGGAGGACGGACCGCGGGAGAGGGAGACGGACGACGTCTCCTCCGCCGGGGCGCCGTCCGCCGCCTGCGCGCGCTCCCCGCACAGCACGCCGAGCACGAACACGCCGCCCACCAGCAGGGCGACCTGGAGCGCACGCCGCCCGGCCACCGTGCGCATCGCGCGCACAGCGGCACCGGACAGGACGGCTGACCAGGTCAAGGCGGGCGGTTCCTCCCGGGACGGCGGGACGAGGGGGACGCGGCGTGCGTCGGGCGGGGGCCTGGGACGCCTCATGCGTCGTATTCGAACGGCGCCGATCCTCGCACGCGACTCCCGAGGTCGCGCAAGCCCGCCGCCACCGATGGGCAGTCATGTCCGTGTTTGACGGCCCAAGTCGGACGGTGCCGAGCCGGCACCTCGTCACCGCCCCCGACCGGTCCGACGCGCGCTCACACCACGTCGGGTATCGGCAGTGGCCGCTTCTCGATCGCCGCCGCCATCACCTCCGGGAACAGATCGGGGGTGCAGGCGAACGC
The DNA here is from genome assembly GCF_007829875.1 of Streptomyces capillispiralis. Taxonomy (NCBI): domain Bacteria; kingdom Bacillati; phylum Actinomycetota; class Actinomycetes; order Kitasatosporales; family Streptomycetaceae; genus Streptomyces; species Streptomyces capillispiralis. The sequence continues at coordinate 3,190,838 of NZ_VIWV01000001.1, forward strand.
CGGTGTCCCCAGCGCGGCGAGCGCCGCCGCGTGCTCCCTGTCGTAAGCGGGCGTGCCCTCGTCGGACAGCGCGAGCAGGGTCACGAACCGCACCCCCGACGCCTTCATCGCCGCCACCCGCTTGAGCATCTCGTCGCGTATCCCGCCTTCGTAGAGGTCGCTGATCAGCACGACGACCGTCTCGGCGGGCCGGGTGATCCTCGACTGGCAGTACGCCAGCGCCCGGTTGATGTCCGTGCCGCCGCCGAGCCGGGCGCCGAAGAGCACGTCGACGGGGTCGTCCAGCCGGTCGGTGAGGTCGGCGACCGCCGTGTCGAACACGACGAGCCGCGTGCTGACCGACCGCATGGACGCGAGCACCGCCCCGAACACCGACGCGTACACGACGGACGCGGCCATCGACCCGGACTGGTCGACGCACAGGACGATCTCCTTCTTCACCGACCGCGCGGCACGCCCGTGGCCGACGAGCCGTTCGGGCACGACCGTCCGGTGCTCCGGGAGGTAGTGCTTGAGGTTGGCCGCGATGGTGCGGTTCCAGTCGATGTCGTGGTGGCGGGGCCTGCTGACGCGGGCGCTGCGGTCGAGGGCGCCGGTGAGGGTGGCGCGGGTGCGGGCGGCGAGCCGCTTCTCCAGGTCCGCCACCACCTTGCGCACCACCGCCCGCGCCGTCTCCTTCGTCGTCTCCGGCATCGCCTGGTGGAGCGACAGGAGCGTGCCGACGAGGTGGACATCGGCCTCGACCGCCTCCAGCATCTCCGGTTCCAGCAGGAGCGTGGCGAGCCCGAGCCGGTCGATCGCGTCGCGCTGCATGACCTGGACGACGGTGGAGGGGAAGTAGGTCCGGATGTCCCCGAGCCAGCGCGCCACCGACGGCGCCGACGCCCCGAGCCCCGCCGCACGGTCCCGGCCCGCCGACGGCTTGTCCCCCGTGCCGTAGAGCGCGGTGAGCGCCCCGTCCATCGCGGCGTCCTGCCCGGTCAGCGCGCTGCCGGTCCCGTCGGCCGCGTCACCGCCGCCGAGCACCAGACGCCATCTGCGCAGCCGCTCCCGCGCCGGGTCCGCCGTCGCCTCCACCCCGCGCGCCTCCCCCTGGTGTCCTGTGTCCCTCATCCCGCCACCCCCGCCGGAACGGCCGCCGCCGCGTCGGCCCCGTCCGTCCCCAGCAGCAACCGCACGACCGGCAGCACGGCGTCCGCGCGCGCGGAGTCGAGGCCGGGCCCGAAGCCGGGGGCACCGGCACCGGCGGTCACCGCGCTCCCGCGGGACCCCGGCCCGCGCCGGACCAGCTCGCCGAGGGTGCGCCGCACCCCTGGCTCGTACGCCGAGAACGTCCGCCGCAGCAGCGGCAGTACGTCCGTGAACGCCTGTGCGGGTACGCCCGTCAGCCAGGCGTCGACCAGCCCGAGCAGCCGCTCGTCGTGGACCAGGAGCAGTCCGCCGCCGGGCCCTCCGCCGACGAAGCCCTCGATCCACGCGGCCGCGTCGGCCGGCGGTGTGCCCGGCGACAGCACGAGCCCCATGAGCCGCGCCGCCTCGTCCCGCGCCAGCTCCCCGTCGTCCAGCAGCAGCCGCACGGACCGCCCCCGTATGACGCCGGGCACGGTGTCCCGCGCGGACAGCGTGCGCAGCACCGACTGCCAGCGGGCGCGCAGTTCCCCGTGGCCCGGTGCGGGGGCGTCGCCGAGGAGGCCCACCGCGCCGTGCACCGCGTCGACGTGCCGGCGCATCTCCTCGGCGGCGTCCGCGTCCAGGCCCGCGCAGGCCGGGGGCAGTCCGACGAAGACCCGCTCGGCGAGGCCGGCGGCGACCTCGGCCAGCGCCGCGGTGCCGGTGCCGCGCACATCGCCGTAGCGCAGCGCGCGGACCAGGGCGGGCAGGGCCCGGGCGAGACGGCCGACGTCCGTGTCGAGGGCGGCGCGGTCGGCGAGGACCCGCATCACCTCGGGCAGGGCGTCGGACAGTCCGGCCAGCAGGCAGTGCTCGGCGAGCCCGGTGACGTCGGCGAGGTCCCGCGCGGCGACGGCGTCGGCCTCGGCCCGGGCCGTCGCGGCGGCCCCCACGGTCGTCCCCCACACCCCGGCCTCGACGACCCGTACGGACAGCTCGGGCTCCCAGCGCAGCCGCCAGGTCTCCCGGAAGGTCCCGGTGCTGCCGCGCGAGGCCGTCGGCTCGCCCCAGCCGATGCCGAGCAGCCGCAGCCGGTGCAGCAGTCTGCCGCGCTCCGCGTCGGTCTCCTTGCGCAGGTCGAGCTCCAGCTCCCGCTCCGCGGCCTCCGGTCTGAGCCGCAGCCGGCGCTGGATCCGCGCGAGGTCCCGCTGCAACGGCACGGCGGGAGCCGCGGCCGGCACCTCCCCCAGCACCTCGCCGACGACCAGCCGGTCGTGCACCAGCGCCAGCGGTATGTCGGAGCCCTCGCACATCACCGCGCGTACCGCGTCGGTGGTCTCGCTCAGCCCGGGCAGCGGGCGTCCGCGCAGCGCGGCGAGCGTCTCCGCCAGCCGAACGGCCTCGATGACGTGCGCGGACGACACGGTCCGGTCCTCGGCCCGCAGCAGCCCCGCCACCTTGGTCAGCCACCGCTCGACCGGCCGGTCCGGGGCGCCGAACAGGTGCCCGTACCAGCCCGGGGAGTCGATGCCCGCGCCGTAGCCGCTCATCCGGGAGAGCCTTCTGTTGGTCCAGGGCACCCAGGTCATGTCCGCCCTCACCTTGGGCAGCCCCTTCAGCAGGGCCCGGTCGGCGGCGACGGGGGCCCCGTGCCGCAGCGCCGGCACGTGCCAGGCCCCGCACACCACGGCCACGCCGTGCTCGGACTCCCGCTGCGCCGCCCGGATCCGCAGCCGCATGTGCGCCTCGCGCACGAGGTCCCACCGGTGTTCCCCGCCCGCGCTCCCCTCGCGCAGCGCGGTCATGGCCTCCTCCAGCGCGGTGAACGGCGCGAGCGCGTCGCCGCTCCCCGCGCCCCGGTGTTCGACGACGTCCTCCCACCACCGCTCGGCGTCGTCGTACCCGGCCGCCGCGGCGAGCGCCCCCAGCGGGTCGCCCCGCACCTCCGCGCCCGTCGCGGGCCCCCTCCCGCCGCCCTCCCCCGCCGCCTTTCCTCCCTCGCTCTCCTCGCTTGCCTCGCTCGCCTCGCGCCCTTCGTCCCTGTCCCGGGCCAGCGTGTGCGCGGCGGGCAGGTCGATGAAGCGGGCCGGGACCTTGTGCTCCAGCGCCCAGCGGAGCGCGACCCACTCCGGGGAGAACCCGGCCAGCGGCCAGAAGGCGGAGCGGCCGGGCTCGTCCACGGCGTGGGCGAGCAGGGCGACCGGCGGCCGCATGTCCTCCTCGGCGGCGAGCGGGATCAGCGCGTCCGCCTCCGGCGGGCCCTCGATCAGCACGACGTCCGGCCGCGTCCGCTCCAGGGCGGCCCGCACCGCCCGCGCCGACCCGGGCCCGTGGTGCCGCACGCCGAGCAGCAGCGGCCCCGCCGCGCCGCTCCCCCGGCCGCTCACGCCGTGACCTCCCTGCACGCCCGGTAGAAGTCCGTCCAGCCGTCGCGCTCGCGGACGACGGTCTCCAGGTACTCCTGCCAGATCACCCGGTCCGCCGCCGGGTCGCGGACGACCGCGCCGAGGAGGCCCGCGGCGACGTCCCCGGCCCGCAGCACGCCGTCGCCGAAGTGGGCGGCCAGCGCCAGCCCGTTGGTGACGACGGAGATCGCCTCGGCCGTCGACAGCGTGCCGCTGGGCGACTTGAGCTTCGTACGGCCGTCGGCCGTGACCCCGTCGCGCAGTTCCCGGAAGACGGTGACGACGCGGCGGATCTCGTCGACGCCGTCGGGCACGGCCGGCAGGTCCAGGGAGCGGCCGATCTGGCCGACCCGGCGCGAGACGATCTCGACCTCCGCCTCCGGTGTCTCCGGCAGCGGCAGCACCACGGTGTTGAAGCGGCGGCGCAGGGCGCTGGACAGCTCGTTGACCCCCCGGTCGCGGTCGTTGGCCGTGGCGATCAGGTTGAAGCCGCGGACCGCCTGCACCTCCTCGCCCAGCTCCGGTATCGGCAGCGTCTTCTCCGACAGGATCGTGATCAGCGAGTCCTGGACATCGGCCGGGATGCGGGTCAGCTCCTCGACGCGGGCGGTCGCGCCCTCGGCCATGGCCCGCATCACCGGGCTGGGGACGAGAGCGTCGCGGCTGGGACCGTGGGCGAGCAGCCGGGCGTAGTTCCACCCGTAGCGGATGGCCTCCTCCGGGGTGCCGGCCGTGCCCTGCACCAGCAGGGTGGAGTCACCGCTGACCGCCGCGGCCAGGTGCTCGGAGACCCAGGTCTTCGCGGTGCCGGGCACGCCGAGGAGGAGCAGGGCGCGGTCGGTGGCGAGGGTGGTCACGGCGACCTCGACGATGCGGCGCGGGCCGACGTACTTCGGCGTGATCACCGTGCCGTCGGGGAGGGTGCCGCCGAGCAGATAGGTGGCGACGGCCCACGGCGACAGCCGCCAGCGGGCGGGACGCGGGCGGTCGTCCCGCGCGGCCAGCGCGGCGAGTTCGGCGGCGAAGGCGTCCTCGGCGTGCGGACGCAGGATCCCGGTGTCCCCCGCCGGCTCGGTGGCGGGCACGGAGCCGTTCCGGCTCGGGTCGACGGATGACGGTTCGACAGGCACGGACATGGCTGAGTCCCCCTCCAGCTCGGCCGGTTCGGATCTGCCACCAACCGTGCACCACGCCACTGACAATCGCTCTGACCTGCACGAACGCCGGGGTCAGGGTGATTGTCAGTGGCGGGATCTAGTTTCGGTGGCATGACTCAGCAGGGGGTGCGCCGGACTGCGGAGCAGGTGCTGGCCCTGGCGCCCGACTCCGCGTCCCGCGCTGCGGGAAGCAGGCTCGGCGCGGCCGGTCCGTGGTCGGGGACGGGCCGTTCCGGCGAGGGGGCGGTGTGGGGGCTGTGCGAGGGCAGCGGGAGCGATCCGTACCGGACGGTCGTCGATGTCGCGGACGCCTCCGGCCCGGCGTACCGGTGCAGTTGCCCGAGCCGTTCGGTCCCGTGCGAGCACGCGATCGGGCTGCTGCTGCTCTGGGCGAGCGGGGACGCGGGGGTGCCGCGGGGACGGGCGCCGGAGTGGGCCGAGGGGTGGGTCGCCGGCCGGCGCGCGCGCCCGGAGCGGCAGCCCGCCGCGGACGCCCCGGGCGCGCCGCCGGGGCCCGCCGATCCGGAGGCGGCGCGGCGCCGGGCGGAGCGCCGGGCCGAGCGGGTCACCGCGGGCGCGGCCGAACTGGAGCAGCGGCTGACGGATCTGCTCCGCGGCGGCCTGGCGTCGGCCGAGCAGTCCGGGCCCGGCCTGTGGGAGGAGACCGCGGCCCGCATGGTCGACGCGCAGGCACAGGGACTGGCCGCCCGGGTGCGGGAGGTGGGGGCGCTGCCTGGCAGCGGTCCGGACTGGCCGGTGCGGCTGCTGGAGGAGTGCGCGCTGCTCCATCTCCTCGGCCGGGGCTGGCTGCGCCGTGAGCGGCTGCCGGAGGGTCTCGCCGCGACGGTCCGCTCCCGTGTCGGGCTGCCCATGCCGGCGGACGGCCCGCCGGTGCGCGACGACTGGCTGGTCCTCGCCCAGTACGACACGGCGGACAGCCGTCTGACGACCCGCCGGATCTGGCTGTACGGCACGGAGTCGGACCGTACGGCGCTGCTCCTCTCCTACGGTGCGGCGGGCCGCGCCCCCGAGCTCGCGCTGCCGGTGGGGCTGGCCCTGGACGCCGAGCTGTCCGCGTATCCGGGTGCGGGCCGGGCGCGCGCGGCCCTGGGCGACCGGTTCGCGCCGGCCGCGCCGACGGCGGTGCGGCCGGCGGGGACGACGACGGCCCGGGCGCTCGCCCGCTACGGCGACGCGCTGCGCGACGACCCCTGGCTGGAGTCGGTCCCGGTGACGCTGGACCGGGTGATACCCGTGCCGGACGGTGACGGCTGGCAGCTGGCCGATGCCGGCGAGGACACCGCCCTGCCGCTCACCCCGGCGGCGCGGGCCCGCCCCGGCCTGTGGCGCCTGGTCGCCCTGTCGGGCGGCGCTCCGGTCCGTGTCTTCGGTGAGTGCGGCCACCGGGGATTCACTCCGTTGGCGGCATGGCCGGAGGGGCCCGGGGAGGTGGTGCCGCTGTGCTGAGCGGGGCGCCCGTTCCCGTTCCCGTCCGCCCCAGGAATCATTCCGGCCTCACTGGACACTCGGCGCACGTGAGGCTTCGACCGCTTCGGGACGCCCGTCGGAAAGGAAGCTCATGAGCAGGACCACCGCGGACGCGGACCCGTCCCTCCCGGACACCTGGGAGGAGCTGGTGACCACGGCCCTGCTGGGCACGGACCGGCGTACACCGGCAGGTGCCGCGCCGGGGCCCCGGGCACCGCTGGCCCTGCTGGACGCGGCGGCCCTGGCGACCGTACGGCGACGGGCCGGGCTGCGGCCGGCCCCGGCCGCGCCGCGTCCGGAACGGGCTCCCGAGGATCCGCGCCCTCCGCTGCCGCCCGCCGCCGCCCGCCGGCTCGCGATGCTCCTCGCCGACCGCCCCGGCACCCCGGGCGGGGGCCGCCGGGGCGCGGCACCGGATCTCATGGAGCTGCTGCCCCAGTGGCTGGCGGCGGCGAACGCCCGCGGTTTCGCGGCGCCCCCCGCCGCGCTCCCCGCCCTCCTCGACGCCGCACGGGGCCGGACGGACCTGCGCCCGGCGGCACTGCGCTTCGCGGGCCCGCGCGCCCTGTGGCTGGCCCGGCTCAACCCGGACTGGCGGTTCGCGCTGCGCTCCACGGGCGGTGGCCCGTCCGCTCCCGGCCCGCACGACAAGGACGGCATACGGCGGCTGTGGCGGGAAGGGCTCTTCGCCGAGCGGGTCGCCCTCCTCGCCGCCCTGCGCTCCCGCGAGCCGGCCGCCGCCCGCGACCTCCTCGCGGCGACCTGGGCGACGGAGCGCGCGGAGGACCGGCTGATGTTCCTGGACTCGCTGCGCACCCGTCTCTCTCCGGACGACGAGCCCTTCCTGGAGCAGGCCCTGGCCGACCGCAGCCGCAACGTACGGGCGACGGCGGCCGAGTTGCTGTCGTCCCTGCCCGGCTCGGCGCTGGCCGAGCGGATGGCGGTCAGAGCCGGCGCCTGTGTGGCCGTGGACCATACGGGGGACGTACCGACGATCGCCGTCGAGGCACCGCACGAGTGCGACGCGGGCATGGAGCGCGACGGCGTGGTGGCCAAGGCCCCCGCGGGCCGGGGCGAACGGTCCTGGTGGCTCGGCCAGTTGGTGGAGGCGGCCCCGCTCGACAGCTGGCCGCGGCGGCTCGGCGGGCGTACGCCCGAGGAGATCGTCGCCCTGCCGGTGGCGGACGACTGGCAGGCCGAACTGCACGCGGCGTGGTGCCGTGCGGCCGTACGGCAGCGGAACGCCGCGTGGTCCCGGGCGCTGCTCGGGGAGCCCTCCGCTCCGGAGGCGGGCGGCCCGGGAGCGGTGTCCCTGGCCGAACGGGCCCAGCTGCTCGGCACGCTGGAGGCCGGCGAACGGGCGCGGTGGGTGGCGGGGTTCATCGAGACGCACGGTCTGTCCGAGGCGTTCCAGCTGCTCGGGGTGTGCGCCGTGCCCTGGGCCGCGCCGGTCGGACGGGCGGTGGTCGACGCGCTCAACATCGCGCGGGACGCAGGGAGTTATCCATGGAGTTTCAGCGGAGTCATGGGCCTGGCGGAACGCTGCCTCGACCCGTCCGAGTCCGGCCGCCTCGACGCGCTGCTGGCGATACCGGACGAACCGGAGAACGCGTCACCGGGAGCAGGCGGCTACTGGTCGGAAGCCTTCCAACGCCTGGTCACCACCCTGCGCCTACGAGCGGCCATGCTCACGGAACTGACCCCGCCCAGCCCCTGACCACCACGCCCCCGACGACCGGGGCCGGAACGGGGCACGCTGCCCCACCGACGACCGGTGCCGGGCACACCGCCCCACCGATCACCGGGACCGGCACCAGCGCCCGCCCCCGGCAGGACGCACCGGCCACCGCCCGCCGGAGCCCTCCGGCCGCGCCAAGGAGCCCACGGGCCGCCGCGCGTCCACGATGCCCCGCGGCCCGCCGCCCGATGATCGGGGACCCCGGCCGGGCAGCACGCCACCCGGCGGGCGGGAAACCGGCGGAGGCACGGCCGCCCGAAGACGTCCGTACCCGCCGCGCCCAGCGCCCGCCCGAGCCCGGAGAGACAGCCTCCCCCGCAGCGCGGAACGGCCCGCTACGCCTGCGCCGGCTGGCGTACGTTCGCCCGGACCCAGTCGACGATCGACGCCGTGGTCGCACCGGGCGTGAAGATCTCCGCGACGCCCTTCTCCTTCAGCGGGGCGATGTCCGCCTCGGGGATGATCCCGCCGCCGAACACCAGGATGTCCGCCGCGTCCCGCTGCTCCAGCAGCTCGATCACCGCCGCGAAGAGCGTGTTGTGCGCACCGGACAGGATGGAGAGCCCGATCGCGTCGGCGTCCTCCTGGATCGCGGTGTCGACGATCTGCTCGGGGGTCTGGTGGAGCCCGGTGTAGATCACCTCCATACCGGCGTCGCGCAGCGCCCGCGCGATCACCTTGGCCCCGCGATCGTGGCCGTCGAGCCCCGGCTTGGCCACCACCACGCGGATCGGACCGGCTGCCACACCCATCACTGCCTCCATGAAGCGACTACATCCATCCGTAGCGACAAGTACCGCACACATCCGCCACGCCGTACACCGCGTACGGGAACCCGGGCCCGAACCGGCCGGGGAAGTGAACGAACGTTATCTCCAGCATCCCGCACGCGGCCGTTTCGCGGTGCGCGGGGAGGGGCAAATCACACGGTGGGACACGTTCATCGCGCAGCGTTCCCGGGCCCCGAGGCCCGTACCCCGTCCGGCCGTGCGGCACTCGGGCTTCGGTGGGACCATGCGCACAAGGGATTCGCACCGAGGCCGCCGTACCACCGCGCCCCCTCCAACCCTCGCTCGCGCGCACCGTCGACCGCCCTCGCAGCGCTTTCCCACGAGGGCACCCGGGGGACGAGGCCGTCCTCCCGCGTGCCGACAGGAGGTCGGCCATGAAGGTCACCCAGGCAGCTCTCCCCTTCCTGCCGCTCTGCCGTCGCCTCGTGCCGCCCCGGCTGGCCGATCTCTCCCTGGCCCTGCTGAAGGCGACCGCTCTGGAGCTGGCGATCCTCGCGGGCCACCTCCTGCTCTATCCGGCCGGCATCATCCAGGAGCGCCGGGGTGCGCCCCCCGCGCTGCCCGCGCCCGACGGCACCGCTCAGCTGCCGGCACGGGCCAAGCCGCCGGTCGTGCTGCTGCACGGCTTCATCGACAACCGCTCGGTCTTCGTCCTGCTGCGCCGCAGCCTGGCCCAGCACGGCCGGCAGCAGATCGAGTCGCTCAACTACTCGCCCCTGACCTGCGACGTCCGCATCGCGGCCGAGCTGCTCGGCCGCCACATAGAGCAGGTGTGCGAGCGGACGGGCAGCCGTCAGGTGGACGTGGTCGGGCACAGCCTCGGGGGGCTGATCGCGCGGTACTACGTGCAGCGGCTGGGCGGTGACACCCGCGTACGGACGCTCGTCACGCTGGGCACGCCGCACTCCGGCACCCGCGTCGCGCCGCTGGCCAACGCGCACCCCATCGTGCGCCAGATGCGCCCCGGCTCACCGGTGCTCGAGGAGCTCGCCCTGCCCGCCCCCGGCTGCCGTACGCACTTCGTGGCCTTCTGGAGCGATCTCGACCACATCATGGACCCGCTGGAGGCGGCGTGCATCGAGCACCCCGACCTGTCGGTGGAGAACGTGCGGGTGAGCGGCGTCGGCCATCTCGCCCTGCCGGTGCACCCGGCCGTGGCGACCGGCATACGCCAGGCCCTGGACGCGGCGCGTCCCGGCGAGCCGTCCACCGGCCACGGCGGGGGCCTGACGGTGGCGTGAGGCGGACGCGGGGGCGGCCCGCGCGACACGCCCGGACCGCCGGCGCCGTGACAGGAGCACTCCCGCGCGTCCGTCCGAACAACAGCGGTCCCTCACAGCCGACTTACGGCCGTCATCCCGCCCGACACCTCGAACACGCTTCGAACAAAGAGCCAAGACCGCGCCCGTCGTCCGCCAAAAGACGACCGAATGCCCGTTTCCTTCGCGCGCGAAACCTGCGGAAGATTGTCGTGCCCGCGTACCGCCGGGTACAGTCGCCGCACTGCTCTGGCAGCCCCTGTTGTCGAGGCGAAAGAGAAGTTGGTGAACGACCGTCACCCGTCGGGGACCATGGCCCCGGCCCCGGCTTCCGATGCCTCTTCGGCGCCCTACGCGTCGTACGGCGCCCAGGAAGCCCAGTACGGCGACCTCACCACGTACGGCGGCTACGACGCCACCGGTTTTGACGCCACCCACTTCGGCACCGGCGGTCACGCCACCGGCACCTTCGCCACCGATCCCCTCTTCGGTGACCTCCCGGGCAGCGGCCAGGACACCGGCGCGTACGACACCGGACACTGGAACGCCGGGGGTCACGACACCGGCCACTACGACACCTACGCGGCCCAGCACCCCACCGCGTACGACACCGGCGGCTACGACACGACCGCCTGGACCACCGGCGACCAGCCGATGACGGTGATCCCGCCGCAGGCCGGCTCGCCGGAGACCAGCGGCCAGTTGGACGCGGGTGCCTGGATCCAGCCCGACCAGGCCGGGAACCCCGCCGACCAGACCCAGCAGTGGGACTGGGGCACGCAGACCTTCGACAGCGGCGTCTACGACGCCACGCAGTGGAACACCGACGGCGGCGACACCGCCGCCCCGGCGCCCGCACCCGACGCGTACGAGCCGCAGGCCGGCTCCTTCGACCGGTCCGCCTACACGGACCCCGCCCAGGGCACCTACGAGGACCCCGCCCAGGGCCCGTTCGAGGACACCCAGGGCACCTACGCCGACGCGGCGGAGCACGCCTACGACGAACCCGCCGCCGACGACGACGAGCCGGCGCACGGCGAGCCCGCCGACACCGGTGAGCTGCCCGCGGTGCACCTGCTCGACGGGCAGGAGGAGACCGTCCCCGCCCCGTCGTCCCGCGCCGCCTCACGTGCCGGGTCCCGGTCCCGCCGCCGTACGCCCCCCAAGCGCTCCGCGCTGCTGACCGTGGCCGTGCCCTCGGCGTGCGTGATGGGCGTCGCCGGTATCGCCGCGGCGTCGGTCGGCGACCTGGGTGACGACGGCGGCCAGGACACGGCGACCACCGCGGCGGACGCCCAGCCGGTGCAGCCGTCCACCGCCAACATCAAGCTGGACACCCAGCTGGAGAGCCTCGCCGCCGGCGCCGACGACTTCGCCGACCGGGCCAGCCGTACCCAGGAGCGCATCGACCTCAAGGCCCAGCAGGAGGCCGAGCGCAGGCGGGCAGCTGAGGAGGCGGCCCGCAAGGAGCGGCTGCGTCCGAAGTTCGCGCTCCCCGTCGCCCAGCACGGCCTCAGCGCCTACTACGGCCAGTCCGGCATCAACTGGATGTCCGTCCACTCCGGCATCGACTTCCCCGTGTCGTACGGCGCCACGGTGATGGCCGCGACCGACGGCACGGTGCGCACGCAGTACAACTCCGCTTACGGCAACATGATGATCGTGACCGCGATGGACGGCACCGAGACGTGGTACTGCCACCTCTCCAGCTACCAGGTGCCCTCCGGTACGACCGTCAAGGCGGGCGACGCGATCGCGTTCTCCGGGAACTCCGGCAACTCCACCGGCCCGCACCTGCACTTCGAGGTCCGCCCGGGTGGCGGCTCGGCGATCGACCCGCTCGCCTGGCTGCGCAGCCACGGCCTCGACCCGTCGTAGAACCCGGCAAGCCGGGGACCGGGCAGGCCCTGCCCCCTATCGCCCCGCCTCGCCGCCTGCCCGTCGGAGAGTCCCGTCGTGGCCCCCGGCCCGCCGGATCGTGCCCCCGACGGGCCTCAGCCGGCCCTCCGGGGCGCCGCTACAGCTTCTCCACCGGCGCGTACCGCAGCAGCAGACGCTTGGGCTTGGTGTCCCCGAAGTCGATCGTCGCCTCCGCGTTGGCACCCGTCCCCTTGACCCCGACGACGGTGCCGAGGCCGAACTGGTCGTGCGTGACCCGGTCGCCGATGGCCAGCGACACCACCGGCTGGTCCCCCGCCGACGTACGGCGGGTGGCGAAGCCGGAGGCACCCGAGGCCGACGAGCGGGAACGGGACGACGACAGCGTCGCCGCCACGCCCGACGCCGGTCCGGAGGGCACGGGCGCGCTCGCCCCCGTCCGCTTCCACTCCAGGTGGGCGGCCGGGATCTCCTCCAGGAAGCGCGAGGGCGGGTTGTAGGACGGCTGGCCCCAGGCGCTGCGCAGCGTGGACCGGGTGAGGTACAGCCGCTCCCGGGCGCGGGTGATGCCGACGTAGGCCAGGCGCCGCTCCTCCTCCAGCTCCTTGGTCTGGCCGAGGGCGCGCATGTGCGGGAAGACGCCGTCCTCCATGCCGGTGAGGAAGACGACCGGGAACTCCAGGCCCTTGGCGGTGTGCAGGGTCATCAGGGTGATGACGCCGGAGCCGTCCTCGTCCTCGTCGGGGATCTGGTCGGAGTCCGCGACCAGGGCGACCTGCTCCAGGAAGTCGGACAGCCCCACGGACTCGCCCTCGCCGCGCTCCTGCTCGAACTCCAGGGCGACGGCCGCGAGTTCTTGGAGGTTCTCGATGCGGGTCTCGTCCTGCGGGTCGGTGGAGGCCTGCAACTCGGCCAGGTAGCCGGTGCGTTCGAAGATCGCCTCCAGGACGGTCGCCGGGCCCGCGCCGGACTCGACGATCGTGCGCAGCTCCTCCATCAGCGTGTTGAACCGCTTCACGGCGTTCGCCGACCGCGCGGCCATGCCGTACGCCTCGTCGACGCGCCTGAGCGCCTGGGGGAAGCTGATCTTCTCGCGCTGCGCGAGGGCGTCGATCATGGCCTCCGCGCGGTCGCCGATGCCCCGCTTGGGCACGTTGAGGATGCGGCGCAGCGGCACCGAGTCCTCGGGGTTGGCGAGCACCCGCAGGTAGGCCAGGACGTCCCGGACCTCCTTGCGCTCGTAGAAGCGGACGCCGCCGACGACCTTGTAGGGCAGGCCGACCCGGATGAAGATCTCCTCGAAGACACGGGACTGGGCGTTGGTGCGGTAGAAGACGGCGACGTCGCCGGCCTTCGTCTCGCCCGCGTCGACCAGGCGGTCTATCTCGTCGGCGACGAACTGCGCCTCGTCGTGCTCGGTGTCCGCGACGTATCCGGTGATCCGCGCGCCGGTGCCGGCGTTGGTCCACAGGTTCTTCGGGCGGCGCGACTCGTTGCGCTCGATGACGGCGTTGGCGGCGCTCAGGATGGTCTGCGTGGAGCGGTAGTTCTGCTCCAGCAGGATCGTCGTCGCGTTCGGGTAGTCCTCCTCGAACTGGAGGATGTTGCGGATCGTCGCGCCGCGGAAGGCGTAGATCGACTGGTCGGCGTCGCCCACCACGCACAGCTCGGCGGGCGGGACCTCGGCCTCCGGCGGTACGTCGACGGGGTGCTCGCCGGTGCCGACCAGCTCCCTGACCAGGGCGTACTGGGCGTGGTTGGTGTCCTGGTACTCGTCGACGAGGACGTGGCGGAAGCGGCGGCGGTAGTGCTCGGCGACGTCCGGGAAGGCGCGGAGCAGGTTGACCGTCGTCATGATCAGGTCGTCGAAGTCCAGTGCGTTGGCCTCGCGCAGCCGCGACTGGTACAGGGCGTAGGCCTGGGCGAGGGTCTTCTCGAAGCCGTCGGCGGCCTGGGCGGCGAAGTCCTCCTCGTCGATCAGCTCGTTCTTCAGGTTGCTGATCTTGGCGCTGAAGGACTTCGGCGGGAAGCGCTTGGGGTCGAGGTCCAGGTCGCGGCAGACCAGGGCCATCAGACGCTTGGAGTCGGCGGCGTCGTAGATCGAGAACGACGACGTGAAGCCGAGCTTCTTGCTCTCGCGGCGCAGGATGCGCACGCACGCGCTGTGGAAGGTCATCACCCACATCGCGTTGGCGCGCGGGCCGACGAGGTGCTCGACGCGCTCCTTCATCTCACCGGCGGCCTTGTTGGTGAAGGTGATCGCGAGGATCTGGCCGGGGTGGACACTCCGCGCGGCGAGCAGGTGGGCGATGCGGTGGGTGAGCACGCGCGTCTTGCCGGAGCCGGCGCCGGCCACGATGAGCAGCGGGGAGCCGGAGTGCACGACGGCGGCGCGCTGGTTGTCGTTCAGCCCCTCCAGCAGCGCGGCGGCGTCGATCACCGGGCGCGGGGCACCGTCGCGGTAGTAGCCTCCCCCGCTCCCGGCTTCGCCCGAGCCGGGGGACCCCCATCGGTCCGGCGGCACGTCGAACTTCCCGCCGAACAGATCGTCCGGCAGGTGCTCCGGCACATGATCGTCCTCGGGCGGTGGCGGGGGCTCGTCCACGGGGCCCCGCTGGGCCTGGAGGTCCGCCAGGAAGCTGTCGTCAAAGAGGCTGCTCATCGCTCTCCGAGTCTAGGGCGCCCCACCGACAACGCGGGCCCGCCCCGGGAACATCCCCGGATTCCGGCCGCCTCCGCACCCGCCCCGACCGCCGCACACCCTCCACTACCGCCGCCTCACCCTGCGTGACCCCATCTCCAAGGTCACGAAAATGTATCGGGCATATCACCCACCAACCTTCACAGGGACCACACCAGTTGGCTACGGTGCGGGCGGGCCGCTCGACCTCCACCGGCGAACCTCGCCGGGCCGCGCGGCCTCCGCCGAGTCCGTCACTGCCCCCGTGGCAGCCGGAGCCGGGGACCCACCGAACCCCTGGGGTGAATCGGCCCACTCCCTCGCGGAGCGGCCGTAGGGCAACCCTTCCGAGCACCCGCCCGAACCCTCCCCCAGTGCCTGAACGGCCGGGGAGGGACCCCACCGCCCACCCGGCAGGCGAAGCAGTGGAAGGAGCCGCCCCCCTTGGCGTCGCACCGCAAGTCGCGCACTCCCGGCCCGCGCGTGGCAGGCATACGGACCCCGGCCCTGGCCACGGCCGCGCTGACCTCCGTGGCCCTGCTGTCCCAGACCGCCAACGCCGCCCCCTCGGACGACGGCAAGCCGAGTCTGGAGGAGGTCGAGAAGAAGGTCGACGACCTCTACCGCCAGGCGGAGTCGGCGACCGAGAAGTACAACGCGGCCAAGGAGAGGACCGCGAAGCAGCGCAAGCGCGTCGACACCCTCCTCGACGACGTGGCCAAGCGCACCCAGCGGCTCAACGAGGCGCGGGAGGAACTGGGTTCCTTCGCCGCCGCCCAGTACCGGACCGGCGCCGGCATCCCCGACACGGCGACCTTCCTGCTCGCGGACTCCCCGCAGGACATCTTCGACCAGAGCCAGCTGATGGACCGGATGACCGGCCGCCAGAAGGAAGCGGTCGACGACTACGTCACCCAGCAGTCCGAGACGATGCGGAAGCGCCAGGAGGCCACCCGGAGCCTCGAGACGCTCACCGAGTCCCAGGGCGACCTGAAGACCGCCAAGGCCACCGTCCAGAAGAAGCTCACCGACGCGCGCGAGCTGATGTCGAGGCTGACCGCCGAGGAGAAGGCGCGGCTCGCGGCGATCGAGAAGGAGAAGCAGCAGGAGGCCGCCCGCAAGGCCGCCGAGCTCGCCCGGCAGCAGGCGGAGCGGCAGCAGGCCCAGGAGGAGGCCGCACGGCAGGAGAGCGGCACCGCTGAGGGCTCCGGCTCCTCCGGGTCCTCCGGGTCCTCCGGGTCGGCGACCACGCCCCCGGCCGACTCCTCGTACGCCACCAAGGCGGAGAAGGCCCTCGCCTTCGCCCGCGCCCAGATCGGCAAGCCGTACGTCTGGGGCGCCACCGGCCCCGACTCCTACGACTGCTCAGGGCTCACCCAGGGCGCCTGGAAGGCCGCCGGCGTCACCATCCCGCGCACCACCTACGACCAGGTCGACGCGGGCACCACGGTCCCCGTCTCCCAGGCCCAGCCCGGTGACCTGGTCTTCTTCTACGACGACATCACCCATGTGGGCATCTACATCGGCAACGGGATGATGATCCACGCCCCGAAGCCCGGCACGTACGTCCGCGAGGAGTCGATCTTCTACGACGGCGAGTCCTCGATCCACAGCGTGGTCCGCCCGGCCTGACCCCGCCCGGCCTCCGGAGACGGAGACCAGGACGGGGACGTATACGGGGACGGGGTCAGGTCCACAGCACCGCGATGAAGACGTTCGCCGTGGTCAGCAGGCCGACCAGGCCGAACAGGCCCTTGTCCGCCTTCTCCTCGTCCCGCTTCACGTAGACCAGGCCGAGGATCACGATCAGCAGGGCCAGCTTCACGCCGATCTTGATGTTGTCGACGGGCTGGTCGTCGGCCTGGTTGAGACCGACCAGGATCACGCCGGTGACCAGCATCGTCAGCGCGCCGTGCAGCATCGCGGGGCTGAAGCGGGCGGTGCCCTCACCCATCGCCTTCATCTGGGTGAGGAAACCGCCGAGCAGCGAGGCGATGCCGATGATGTGCAGACCGACGAAGAGGTGGATGAGTACGTCCATGAGGCCGGAGCCTAGCCACGCCCGTCCCGTAGCACTCCGCCGCCCTCGCCCTTCCCTCCTTCACCACTTCGGTCACCGCACGGCAGGAAGGTGACGGAGCGGGAACGCGATCACGGTCACTTACGGTCACCTGCCGGTCCGCTCGCACCAGTTCCGCACAACCCGTTACCGGGGCCGCGCGGCCGGACCTAGCGTCCTCCACCAGGTGACCGGCTCTCCATGCCGCCCGGGCCAGGGGCGGCGGCCGGACACCACCGCCGGGAAGGGTCCGGCGGCGGACGGCTCCCTGTGCTCCCCCGCCGCCGGACCGCCGGCGGCGGCCCGCTCCCGGGCGGGCGTCGGAAAGGACGGGAGTCCAGGTGGCAGCGCACCGCAGGTCCCGACAGCGCTGGGCGGGCGGCACCAAGGCCCGTACGGCCGCCACCGTCGCCCTCGCCGGCGCGGCCGCCGCGACCGGCCTCGACGGGTCGGGACACGCCGCACCGCAGCCGGCACCGGACCAGGTCAGAGCCGATGTCGCCAGGCTCTACCGGGAGGCGGAGGCCGCCACCGAGAAGTACAACGGCGCCAAGGAGAAGGCCGAGTCGGCGCGGCAGCGGCTGCGCGCCCTCCAGGACGAGCGGGCGCGCCGCGAGGAGCGGCTCAACTCCGCGCGCGCCGAACTGGGTTCGGTCGCGGCCGCGCAGTACCGCGGTGGCGGCCTGGACCCCGCCCTGCAACTCGTCCTGTCCGAGGACCCGGACGGCTACCTGGAGGGCGCCGCCGTCGCCGAACGGGTGGGCAGCCGCCAGCGGGCGGCGGTGGGCCGCGTACGCGCACAGCTCCGGGAGATCGAGCGGTTGCGGGGAGCCGCGCGCATCGAGGTGAACTCCCTGACGTCCCGCCGGGCCGAACTGAAACGGCACGAGGAGACGATCACCGGCAGGCTGAGCACCGCCCGCCGGCTGCTGTCCCGGCTGCCGTCCGGGCACCGCGCGGGGCTCGCCGACAGCACCGACCGCGCCGCACGCTCGTCGACGGGCTCCCGGGACGGCCTGACGGCGCCCGGATCCGTCACCTCCCTCGCCCCCGGCCCCCGCGCGGCGCGGGCCGTCTCCTACGCCTACCAGAAGCTAGGCAGCCCCTACGTCTGGGGCGCGACCGGCCCCGACGCGTTCGACTGCTCGGGCCTCGTCCAGGCCGCGTACCGCTCCGCCGGGGTGTCCCTGCCCCGCACGACCTACGCACAGATCGGCGCCGGCCGCCGCGTCCCGCGCTCCGAACTGCTCCCCGGCGACCTGGTCTTCTTCTACTCCGGCATCAGTCACGTCGGCATCTACGTCGGCGGCGGCCGGATGATCCACGCCCCGAACCCCTCGGCACCGGTGCGCCTGGCACCCCTCGACGAGATGCCGTTCGCGGGCGCCACGCGGGTGGGCTGAGGGACCGACCGCGCGGGCCCCGGCTCACACCAGCCGGCGTGCCGTCGCCCAGCGGGTGAGTTCGTGGCGGTTGGACAGCTGGAGCTTGCGCAGCACCGCCGAGACATGGGACTCGACCGTCTTGACGGAGATGAACAGCTGCTTGGCGATCTCCTTGTACGCGTATCCCCGGGCGATCAGCCGCAGTACCTCCCGCTCGCGCTGGGTGAGGCGGTCCATGTCCTCGTCGACCGGCGGGGCGTCGGTCGAGGCGAAGGCGTCCAAGACGAAGCCGGCCAGGCGGGGCGAGAAGACCGCGTCCCCCTCCTGGACCCGGAAGATCGAGTCGACCAGGTCGGTGCCGGTGATGGTCTTGGTCACATAGCCGCGGGCACCGCCCCGGATCACACCGATCACGTCCTCCGCCGCGTCCGACACGGACAGGGCCAGGAAGCGCACCGGCCGCTCGGCGTCGCCCATCAACGGGGCGCAGCGGCGCAGCACTTCGACGCCACCGCCGCCGGGCAGGTGCACGTCGAGCAGGACCACCTCGGGGCGGGTCGCGGTGATGACCGTGACCGCCTGGTCGACGTCGGCGGCCTCACCGACCACCTCGACCCCCGTCTGCTCGGTCTGCCCGATCTCGGCCTGGACGCCCGTGCGGAACATGCGGTGGTCGTCGACGAGGACGACACGCACACGGCGCCGGCCCTCACCGTCCGGCTCCGCGGACGCGGCTCCCCGTGCCGGTCCCGTCGTTCCGTTCGCCTCGGTCGGCTCGCTCATGACGTCTTCTCCGCCCTCTCCATCTCCAACTCGACCTCCGTGCCGCCGTCGGGCACCGCGCGCAGCCGCGCCGTGCCGCCGTTGCGCTCCATCCGGCCGATGATCGATTCCCTGACGCCCATGCGGTCGGCGGGTATCGCGTCGAGGTCGAAGCCGGGGCCGCGGTCGCGGACGGACACGAAGACCGTCCTCCCCTCGACTTCGGCGTAGACCTGCACCGCGCCTCCCTCGCCACCGTACTTGGCGGCGTTGACCATCGCTTCACGCGCGGCCTGCATCTGTGCGCCGATCCCCTCGTCGAGGGGGCAGTCACCCACGACGACGACCTCGATGGGGACGCCGTGCTTGTCCTCCACCTCGGCGGCGTTGCGCTTCACGGCCTCGGCGAGGGTGGTGGGCTCGTCGTCCTCGTCCTTCCCGTTGCCCTCCGGTTTGTAGAGCCAGGCGCGCAGGTCGCGCTCCTGGGCGCGGGCGAGGCGGCGCACCTCTCCCGCGTTGTCCGCGTTGCGCTGGATCAGGGTGAGGGTGTGCAGCACCGAGTCGTGGACGTGGGCGGCGACCTCCGCGCGCTCCTGGGCGCGGATGCGCATCAGGCGCTCCTCGGAGAGGTCCTGTGTCATGCGCACGAGGTAGGGGCCGGCGAGGAGCGTTATGCCGACGAGGACCGCGAGGGCGGCCTGGAGCACCGAACCGAGGTGGCTGCCCGATCCGCGCAGGACGAAGATGCCGGAGGCGCCCGCCGTCACCAGCAGCACACCGGCCACGGCCCGCAGCAGCGTGACCGTGCGGCGGCGCCGGCCGACCTCCATCCACCGGGCCCGGCGGGCGTTGTCCGCCTGCCGCCAGACCAGGGCGACACCCGCACCGACCAGCACGGTCGGCCAGAGGTAGGCCCTGGCCCCGTTGCTCAGGTTGACATTGCCCACGAAGATCATGGCGACGACGACCATGAGGAGCAGGGCGACGATCTGGCCCTTGTCCGGTCTCCGGGTGACGAGTCTGCGCCGCCCGTCCGGCGAGGACTCGGTCGTCACGAGCGAGGGCGGCTTCTGGGCGTCCACGCCGCCGACGCCCAGCGGTACGAAGAACCAGAACGCGGCGTACAGCAGCGCGCCGAGACCGTCGGCCATGAACAGGCCGACGAAGACCAGACGCACCCAGATCACGGGCAGCCCGAGATGCCCCGCGAGCCCCCGCGCCACGCCACCGAGCCAGCGTCCGTCACTGCTGCGGTAGAGCTTGCGCGGCGGCCGCGGCCCGGCGACTGGCGCTGCTGCGGCTTCCGACATGCCAACGATGGTCACACGACCGGGATGCCGGAGCATCAGGGTCTGTCCCCGAGACTCCCCTGATCTCCCGCCCCCGGGCCCGTCGAACGTTCCCCCCGCCCGGCTCAGGGGCCGATATCAGGGTCCGGCCAGGGTCGTACCGACTGCCGTCGCGGCGGCTCGCCCGTCACCATGGACTCATGACCGATCACCAGCACGCCGCGACGGGTCCGGACCCCGGCTCGGGCCCGCGCGCCTCCGGGGGCACCGGGCCGCGGGATGCCGCGCCCGCCGCGGACTCGGCGCGCGCGCACGGGCAGGCGGGCGCGCGGAAGGAGGGGGGAGCGGCCGCCCCGCCGCCGGAGCCGGCCGGCGAGACCGGTCCGACGGACGCCGACCGCTTCCGGCGCGACCGCCGGCACAAGATGCTTGGCGGGGTGTGCGCCGGGCTGGGCCGGCAGTGCGACATGGACCCGGTGATCTTCCGGATCACGCTCGCGGTGCTGTCCGCCACCGGCGGCATCGGCCTCATCTTCTACGGTTTCGCCTGGCTCTTCGTCCCGTACGACGACGAGGAGGAGAACGAGATCCGCAGGCTGCTCACCGGCCGGGTCGACGGTCACACCCTGACGGCCGTGCTGTTCGCGCTGGTCGGCTGCGGCGTCTTCCTCACCATGCTGAGCAACGACGGCGTGCTGAGCTTCGCCGTCATACTGTCCCTGCTGCTCGCCGGCGCCGGGTACTGGTCGCGGCGGCGCGGCGCCCCCAGCCCCGACCACATCGCCGCCCAGGCCGTGGCCGACGCACCGCCGGAGCCCCAGGCTCCGCCGGTTCCCGCCTCCTTCTCGTCGTGGTGGCGCGAGCCCATCGTGAAGGACGGCACGCACATCGGCGGCACGGGCTATCTGTGGGGCCCCCGGGACTCCGGCGACCCGGACATCGCCGCCGCCGTGAACATCAGCCTCGGCACCCGCGGCCACCCCTACGCGCCACCGCCCCGCCCGCCGAAGCCGCGCGGCCCCCGCCGGATCGGCGGCCGGATCTTCCTGCTGGCCCTGCTCGCGGGCGGTCTCGGCACCGGGCTGACCTGGGAGGAGCACCCTCTCGGCACCAGCCTGCAGACCGGTCTCGCCTGCGCGCTCGCCGTGTTCGGCATCGGCGTGGCCGTCTCCGCGTTCCTCGGCCGCACGGGGGCCGGTTCGATCGTCCTGGCGGTCATCACGGCGGGCCTGCTCGCCGGCTCGGCCGCCGTGCCGAAGGACATCGGCACCGACTGGAAGCGCACGACCTGGGAGCCCGCCTCGGTCGCGCAGATACGCCCGGCCTACGAGCTGGGCACGGGCAACGGCGTGCTGGACCTGTCCGCGATACGCGTCCCCGGGGACGGGACCGTCGCGACGCGGGCCGACGTGGGCCTGGGCCGCATCCATGTGATCGTGCCCAGGGACGTGACCGTGAAGCTGAGCATCGACGTGGGAGTGGGTGACATCCAGTTGCCGGGCGACGGGCAGAAGGACGTGGACGTGGCACCGGGCAAGCACGAGGAGCTGACCCTGGAACCGCCCGCCGGCGCCGAGGAGGCGGGCACGCTCGACCTCGAACTCCAGGTCGGCGCGGGACAGGCGGAGGTGAGCCGTGCCACGTCATGAGTTCCAGCCCGGCAGGCTGGTCGCCGGCGCCTTCCTCACCCTCACCGCGGTGATCTACGCGGGCGACGCGGGCGGCGCCTGGGAGACCCCGTGGTTCGTGGTGATCCCGGTCGTCACGGGCGGCCTCTGCCTGGCCGGCGCGGTGGGCACCCTGACCGGCCTCCTGCGCCGTCGCCGGACGAGACCCCGGGGAACCGGAGCGGACGCCCCGTCCTGACAACGGCTACCGGTACGCGCCCGTCCGCCGCCGCCGCGCCCGGAGGGCGGCGTCCACGGACAACAGCGGAGCCCCGGCCAGCACCAGCGGGATCCAGCCCATGAGGTACGGGAGGTCATTGCCGTAGTAGTACGGATCGGCGGCCCAGCTCACGGTCAGCCACAGGCTGAGCGAGATCAACGCGCCGCCCAGGGCGGCCAGCCGGGTGAGCAGGCCGAGCAGGGTGCCGATCCCGACGGCCAACTCACCGAGGGCGATGGCGTATCCGAACCCGACCGGGCTCTCCAACGCCATGTCGACCAGCGCGGGAAGGGCGGAGGAGTCGCGGACGCCCCGCATCATGTCACCGATCGACCCGGCCCCGGCGTCCTTCATGAACGCGCTGTCCGTGAGCTTGTCGAGACCCGCGTAGACGAAGGTGACCCCGAGGAAGATCCGCAGGGGCACCAGGGCGTAGCGGGTGGCGGTGTCCCGCCAGCCTCTGTCGCCGTCGGGGTGTGGGGAGTACGTGTCCGCGCGCATACCGTGAGTCATCGCTGCCTGCCGCCTCTCACCGCCGTACCGAGCCCTCCTCGACAGACCATACGTACGACGATCGTCCTCGGCTCAACCCTGGACGGGGGCTTTTTCTTCGAGGACTCGCCTCCTCGCGCACGACGGTGCGGGCCGGGGGGTGTCACGCAGCCCGGCGCTCACGGGGAGCCGCCGCGCCCACCCTCCCCACTCTCGGCTCCGCTCAAGCGGAGGACACCCATCACCCCCGGCGCCGCGACGGCCCGCGGTGAACGACGGCGCGACCGCCCGCGGCAGCGCTGATGCGCCGCGTGCGGCGAGGAGGGGACGGGGCGGGGGTGCCCACCCGCAGCGGCCGGCACGTCCGCACCCCGAGCCCTCTCAACCGACCGATTCCGCGCCGGACCGAGGACGGACACCCCCGACCGGCCCCGACCCACCCCCCACCCGTGGGCGCCGCGCTACTCCATCACATCGATGGCATACCGATTCGTCTCCACCCCCGCCGCGGTGACCACCTGCACCTCCACCCGTCCCGGCTCCACCTCCGCCGGCACGGGCACCGTCAGCAGAGCATCCGTCGGGTTGTCGAACCCGCCCGCCACCGGCACCAAGGGCACATGCACATGCACCGCCCCCACCCGCACGACCATCCGCGACAACCGGTCCGCCCCCTGCGCCCCGACCGGCACGAACCCGGCCCCGCGGATCTCGATGTCGTCGCCGGTCCGGATGGGCGCGTCCAGATCACCGGCCTCCCGCGCCCGCACCACCGACAGAATGACCGGACGCCCGCCCTCCGCGTACTTCCCCGCGAGATACGTCGCCGCCGACACCAGCACCACCACCGCCAGCCCCCACGGCAGATCGGGCAACTGGTCCGGCCTCCGGGCCAACCGCACCGCCGCGAACACCAGGGCGACGCCGCTGATCACGACGTACTGGATGTCGGCGAAGCTCCCCCGCCCCGCGTCGTCGGTCAGCAGGTCCGCCGCCCTGGGCCGGTGGGCCCGTACCTTCTGCAGCCGCTGCCCCTGCACCCGCAGCCCGACCACCCGCCGCACCAGCACGGCGATCCCGCACACGACGGCCAGCACCGTCACCACACCGGCGCCGCGGCCCAGTTCGAGCCCCGCGATCAGCGCGTCACGCTCGCGGTGCCCGGAGGCGTCCGCCAGCTGCCCCACCAGCACGAGCACCGCGAACGCCAGGAACAGCACCCAGGAGGCGGCCACCGCGCGGGACGTGGAGAGGCGGTTGTCCTCCCCGATCACCGGCGCCAGCGCACCCCCGCGCGCCCGGTGGAACCACGACGCGGCCGTCAGCGCGCCGGCCACGACCAACGCGGCCAGCAACCCGGCGGAGCGCGCCGCGGTCCACCCCGCGCCGATCGCCGTGAGCGCCTGCCCGAGGAGCAGCAGCACGACACCCGCCCACACCACGACCGCGGTCCGCCGCCACAGCCGCACCAGCCATGCGGCGCCCTCGGCCCGGCCCCGTTCGGCGACGGCCTCCGCGGCCTGCGTCAGTTCCTCGGACACCCACTGCCGGGAGGCGGAGGCCGAGTGGGCCACGGCGGCCGGCACCCCGTGCCCGGCCGCGTACTCGTCCCGCTTCAGCAGGAACGCCGCGACCGCGCGCCGATGCCCCTCACGCACCCCGTGCGGACAGTCCCCGCAGGTACAGCCGCCCTCGTGCGGGCCCGCAACCGCGCCGCCCTGCCTCGCCTCCTGCACCGCCACGCCCGAAGCCCGCCTTCCGAACCATCACAAACCCACGACCACTGCCACCGACCACCACGCAACTCCCGCGTGACGAAAGCGAATTGTGCCCTACCCCACGCCCCCGCCGACCGGCAGGCCCAGCCAGAACGAGTGAATTCCCGGGCACCGAGTTGACCCGCCCCCGTTCCGCTCATCCCGGGTCGGCCCGCACGAGCGACCTGGCGGATCTAGCTCAGCAGATCCGGTTCGCTCCGGCTGATGTCCTGCCACATCGGCTGGTAGTTGATCCACGCCACCAGGTCCCCGCCCAGCTGCTCCCGCGTGGCCACCGCCTGCCGGTGTCCGATGAGGACGGGCCGGCCCGCCGCCCGCGCGGTGAGCTGCACCTGGCAGGACCGCTCCATCGTGACGAACCACCAGGCCGCCGCGTCCACGGAGTCCCCCACGGTCAGCAGCCCGTGGTTGCGCAGCACCAGCGCCTTGTGGGAACCGAGCGCGGCCGCGATGCGCCGCCCCTCCGCGGCGTCGACGGTGACGCCGCTGTAGGCGTCGTAGAGGGCGTGGTCCTCGTAGAACGCGCAGCTCTCCTGGGTGATCGGGTCCAGCAGGTCGCCTAGGGCCGCGAGGGCGCGGCCGTGCACCGAGTGGCAGTGGGCGACGGCGACCACGTCCGGCCGGGCCGCGTGCACCTGGGCGTGCATGGTGAACGCGGCCTGGTTGACGTGGTGGCCGCCCTCGACGACCTGGCCGTCCGCGTTGGCGAGCACGAGGTCGCTCACGGTGACGTGCCGGAAGGGCATCCCGAACGGGTTGACCCAGAAGCAGTCGGAGAACTCCGGGTCGCGTGCGGTGATGTGCCCCGAGACACCGTCCTCGAAGCCGAGCCGCCCGAAGAGCCGCAACGCGCCCGCGAGGCGCTCCTTGCGGTGCCGGCGCTCCTCCTCGACCGAATCGTGCAGGGGCGGCATGGCGAAGCGCAGTCTGTCGGTGGGCAGCGGCAGGGGCGGCGTGGGCCCGTGCATAAGTCCTCCCGCGGGGGGTGTGCATACGGGGCGGAAGTTACCGGCGGGCCGCCCTGGGCGACAGCTCGCTTCCGTAAAGATGAGAACCGCTCTCGTCCACCGCCCGGAGGACATCGCGGATACCCGACACGAGCTGTCCGGTATCGGCGCCACACTCGGCCCATGAACACGAACTGGGAGGCCTTCACCGCGGCCGCACCCGATCTCGCGAAGACCGCCGAGGAGCGCTTCGCGGCGTACACCCACCACGTCCTCGCGACGCTGCGCAAGGACGGCTCACCGCGCACCACCGGCCTGGAGGTGCGGTTCCTGAACGGCGAGCTGTGGCTGGGCATGATGCCGAACTCGCTCAAGGCGCTCGACCTGCGCCGCGACCCGCGCTTCGCGCTCCAGGCGAACCCCGGCGAGGGGACGGGCATGGGCGGCGGCGACATCCGGATCAGCGGCCGGGCGATCGAGGTCGAGGACGCGGGGACCCGGGCGAAGTACGCCGAAGAGGTGGAACCGCCGGAGCCGTTCCACCTCTTCCGCACCGAGCTGACGGAGGTCGTGCGGACCTACGTCGAGGACGACACGTACCTCGTCGTCCAGGTCTGGAAGCCCGGAGAGCCGGTGCGCACCCTCAGACGGACCTGACCCGCCGGGGTCACTCCCACTCGATGGTGCCCGGCGGCTTGGAGGTCACGTCGAGGACGACGCGGTTGACGTCGCGCACCTCGTTGGTGATGCGGGTGGAGATCTTCGCGAGGACGTCGTACGGCAGCCGCGACCAGTCGGCGGTCATGGCGTCCTCGCTGGAGACCGGACGCAGCACGATCGGGTGACCGTAGGTGCGGCCGTCGCCCTGGACGCCGACCGAGCGGACGTCCGCGAGCAGGACCACCGGGCACTGCCAGATGTCCCGGTCGAGACCGGCCGCGGTCAGCTCCTCACGGGCGATGGCGTCCGCCTCGCGGAGCAGGTCGAGCCGCTCCTTGGTCACCTCGCCGACGATGCGGATGCCGAGGCCCGGGCCGGGGAACGGCTGGCGCTGGACGATCTCGTCCGGCAGGCCGAGCTCCTGGCCGACCATCCGGACCTCGTCCTTGAACAGCTTGCGCAGCGGCTCGATCAGCTGGAACTCGAGGTCCTCGGGGAGCCCGCCGACGTTGTGGTGGGACTTGATGTTGGCGGTGCCGGTGCCGCCGCCGGACTCGACGACGTCCGGGTACAGGGTGCCCTGCACCAGGAACTCCACCGCCGGACCCTCGTCGGCGATGATCTCGGCCTGGGCCTGCTCGAAGACCCGGATGAACTCGCGGCCGATGATCTTCCGCTTCTCCTCGGGGTCCGAGACGCCCTTGAGCGCGGTCAGGAACCGCTCCTCCGCGTCCACGACCTTCAGCTGCACGCCGGTCGCGGCCACGAAGTCCTTCTCGACCTGCTCGGTCTCGCCCTTGCGCATCAGGCCGTGGTCGACGTACACGCAGGTCAGCTGGGAGCCGATGGCCTTCTGGACGAGGGCGGCGGCGACGGCGGAGTCCACGCCGCCGGACAGGCCGCAGATGGCGCGCTTGTCGCCGACCAGCTCGCGGATCGCCTCGACCTGCTCCTCGATCACGTTGCCCGTGGTCCAGTCCGGGGTGAGGCCCGCGCCCCGGTACAGGAAGTGCTCCAGCACCTGCTGCCCGTGCGTGGAGTGCATCACCTCGGGGTGGTACTGGACGCCGTAGAGCTTCTTCTCGTCGTTCTCGAACGCGGCGACCGGGACGACATCCGTGGAGGCGGTGACGGTGAAGCCCTCGGGGGCGGCGGAGCAGGCGTCGCCGTGCGACATCCAGACCGCCTGCTCGTCCGGGGTGCCCTCGAAGAGGGTGGAGGACGCGCGGGAGACGTGCAGGTCCGTACGGCCGTACTCACGGGCGCCGGTGTTGTCCACCTGGCCGCCCAGGCTCTGCGCCATGAGCTGGAAGCCGTAGCACATGCCGAAGACGGGGACGCCGGCCTCGAAGAGCTCGCGGTCGAGGCGGGGGGCGCCCTCCTCGTACACGGACGAGGGGCCGCCGGAGAGGATGATCGCCGCGGGGTTCTTGGCGAGGATCTCCGGGACCGGCATGGTGCTGGGCACGATCTCGCTGTAGACCCGCGCCTCGCGGACGCGACGGGCGATGAGCTGGGCGTACTGCGCGCCGAAGTCGACGACCAGGACGGTGTCGGGCGCGTTGGCAGCGGGGGACGCTGATGACACGAGGTGCCTTCCGGCGGTGGGGCGGGGGTCTTGTGCCTCCCGATTCTACCGAGACGGCGACGGCACACGTCCCGGACCGGGACGAGGTCCGCACGAAGGCCCGCGCGGGGGTACGCGCGGGGGGACGCGCGAGGAACGCACGACGGACGTGCGGGGACGTCCTTCCCGGAGCCTCGTCTCACCATGCGATCCGTCTTGGACGGCGGCGGACGGCGGGGCATACTGGGCCCATGCTCACGCACCCGGCCTTCCTCTTTACCTATGGCAACCGGCCCACCGGCTGCCATGGTCGTGCTGCTTGAGCAACTGACGAGCGACTTCCCAGGCGCCCCGGGCCGACAAGGTCCGGGGCGCCTGGCGTTTTCCTCCGGATCCTGCCGCTCCGGGGCACCGCACCCACCACCACGAGGAGCCCCGACATGACCGCCACCACCACGGAGTCGACCGAGCGGACCGGCGCCCGCACCGCCGAGGCCGCCGAGCTGATCACCGGTGCCCGCGAGCGGATCGACGCGCTCGACGACCGGATCATCGGTCTGGTGCAGGAACGGATGGCCGTGTCGGCCGTCATCCAGAAGGAACGGATCGCCTCCGGCGGCCGCCGCGTGAACCTCTCCCGCGAGATGGAGGTCCTCGCCCACTTCAGGGACGCGCTGGGCAAGCCCGGCACCGCGCTCGCCATGACCCTGCTGGAGCTGTGCCGCGGGAAGATCTGAACCCGCGTTCGCGGCACTGACGTACGCATCGCCCTCACCCGTACGGCGCGTGACCGGCGCGGCGGACGCTTCGTTGGTACCGGTGTCCGTGCCAGCCAGGGGCGGCCCGAGAGAACCACGCGTGGCTCGCCGGAGCGATGAGACGTACGGATCACGCCGTACGTCGTGGGACCTCGCTCCGGACCAGTGACCGGACGGCAGGGGACAGCAGCCCGGTCACCGAGAGAACGGCCGGTCCCGGGGACGCCCGGGACCGGCCGCCCAAAGACCCCACAGGACCGGCCGGACCACAGGGACCGGCGGCGCGGCCCCCGGCGCCGCTCCCCCGGCACCGACGCCGCCCTGACGTCGGTGCCGACGAGAGGAAGGGCCCCGCGGCTCCGCCCCGCGGGGCCCTTCGCACACCGTCGTCCACCCGCCGTCCCGCAGCCCTCACGCGCGGGAGGCCTCACCTACGGCGCACGCCTCACCTGCGGCGCACGCCTCACCTGCGGCGCACGCCTTACGTGCGGGTCACGACGCCGCACTCGTCGTCGCCCTCGGCTCCCGTCAGCTCCCTGCTGCGGTCGTAGGGATCGCGCGCCTGGCCGGACGGCTCGGGGCCGGTCCGCCGGTCGGCGAAGAACCGCGGGCGGATCACGCCGTCGCCCTCCCGGCAGTCGTCGTTGGCGATCTCGCTGTCGGTGGCGACGACCCAGATGTGCCCCTCCTCGAAGCGGAACCGGGCCGGACCCATGGCCTCGACCTCGATCGACCGGCGAACGATGGCGCGGGTCACCTCGTCACCGGCGTCACCGCCGCCCGCGCGGGCTACCGGGTACACGAAGGTGTAGTCGGCCTTGATCACGGCCTTCCCGGCGGAGCCGCGCCGGGCCTCGACCGTCATGTGACCGCGCACGCGCACGTCGCCCACGAGTTCGACCTCCTCGGGGTCGAAACGGGTGAAGGTCCACACCGGGTCGTTCTTCTCCGTGGGCTCGCGCAGCCCGGCACGCAGGTCGGCGAGGTAGTCCGCCTGCGCGGGGTCCACGAGGTCCAGCGCCTTCCGCGGCCGGGCGCCCTCCAGCACCCCGCGATCGAGGTTCGAGGCGACCAGGAACTCCTTCGTCCCCTTCAGCGCCGCCTCGATCCGGGCGGCCGGGACACCGTTGACGGCCTTCGCCCCGGGCAGCCGGATGGCGTCCGCTCCCGCTTCCCACCGCGCGGCCGGGGACCCGGCGAACGGCTCCCCGCGGGTGGGGACACCGGCGGGGGCGGCGGGCGGCGCGGCGCTGGGGCGGGCGGTCTCGGGGGCCTGCGGCGCGGCGGACGACGCCTGCGCCCCGTCCGACGGTCCGGACCCCTCGCCGAACCCGCCGGGCAGCCAGGACAGCGCGGCGGACGGGTTGACGGCCACCACGGCCAGCGCCGCCGCCAGCACCACGCCCACCGCGCTCAGGACCCGGCGCCGGCGCGCACCACGGCCGCTGTCGTCCTGCCGGGCCGGACCGGTGCGCCATCCCTCGGGCCGGGCGGGGGGTGCGGGAGCCCGCTTCCCGCCACGACGCCACTTCCCGCCACCGCGCGCCCCGGCCGCCCGCGCCTCGTCCATGGCCCGCAACCGCTCGGTCACCATGCGCGCCCGGGCGGACGGCTCCTTGGGGGCGGAGGCCCGGATGGCGCGCTCGCTGTCGTGGACGAACCTCTCCCACACGTCGTCCGGGAAGGACGACCGCTCCGGGGACGGCTGCTCCGGGGACGACCGCGCCGGGGACGGATCCGGCGCGGACCCCGGTCTCGGCCGAGGTGGGGAATCGGGCTCTTCGGACGGCTGCTCGGCCACGGTGTCGCGGGTTCCCTCTCGCGTCGGGGCGGATGTCGGCGGCTGAGCGTACGTCAGGGATCTTCGTCCCGCGCACGTGATCCAGCTCACATAAGAATTCCGTGAAGGCCGGGACAACCATTCACCGGCCTCGTGGATCAAACCACCAGAACCACGGGCCACACCCGCGCCCCACACGCGGAGGCCTCTCCGCACTCGTGCCGCGACCACGCGGCACACCGGACTACCCGAGGTCTTCATGAAGCTTCGCCGTGCCCTGGCCACCGCGGCCGCGACGGCCGTCATAGCGCCGCTCGCCCTGCTCTCGGCCCCCGCGGCGTTCGCGACCGGCGAGGAGACGCCGGACGCGTCGACGAGCAGCCCGGCGGCCGAGCAGAGCACCCCGGCCGAGAACACGAGCTCCCCCACGGCCGACGCGAGCTCCCCCAGCGACGCCACCAGCGCGCCGGAGGACGAGCAGAGCAGCCCCGCCACCGGCACGAGCGCGCCGGGCGACGACGCCAGCTCCCCCGGCACCGCCCCGAGCACCCCCGCCGGCAACGCGAGCTCGCCGGCCGCCTCCCCGTCGCCGAGCGCCAGTGAGAGCGCCCCGGCGGAGGAGGACCCCGAGCTCTGCGTCGACGAGGAGGGCAACAGCACCGCCGGACTCAGCGCCGAACTGCGCAGCGGTCTGTCGGGTCTGCCCGAGACGATCGTCGCCGGCAGCGGCTGGAAGGCGTTCTCGTTCAACGTGTCCAACCGCGGCGACGAGGAGATCAAGGACATCAAGCCGCTGATCGGCGTCGCGGCCGTCGGCTGGAACGAGAAGGACTACTCCGGCCGGATCACGGTCCAGGTCTTCGACAAGGCCACCGGACAGTGGACCACGCTCGCCGACACCGCGGGTGAGGGCGGCACGTTCGCGGCGTTCTCGCTCGGTGCCGGCCAGTCGGTCTCGTACCAGCTGCGGCTGAGCGTCGACGGCAAGGTGCCCGACGCCCTCGGCATCACCGGCGGTCTCGCCGAGTACGCGGACGCCGAGGGCTGCTGGCTGGCCGACGACCCCAACGGCTGGATCTACTTCTTCGACATCCTCGCGGCCGGCTCCGAGGCGGGCAAGCCGAACGACGCCAAGCCGCAGACCGGTGGCATGGCCGAGCTCGACGACGTGAGCGACGTCAAGGTCACCGGCAGCCTCGCCGAGACGGGTTCCAGCTCCGCGCTCCCGATGATCGGGCTGGTCGGCGGTGCCGCCGTCGTGGCCGGTGCGGGTGCGGTGTTCGTGGTGCGCCGGCGCAAGGCCGGTGTGCAGGCGTAAGCACGCCGGTCCGCGCGGCGCGCGGCACCACCCAGGACAAGGGAAGAGGACCTGAGCTCGGAGGGGGGCACAGGTCCTCTTCCCTTGTCCGGACGGCTCGCGGGGCTACTTCTTCGGCGGCACCGCCGGGATCCCCAGGAACGGCAGCTTCAGCGCGCCGAACGCGTCCGCCGGTACCGCCGGGGACTTCGGCTCGACCGGCTTCAGCCGCCGGTAGGCATCCCCCTGCCGCGGGCGGGGATCGGCCTCGCCCTTGTTGGGCCAGTACGACATCGCCCGCTCCGCCTGTGCCGTGATGGTCAGCGAGGGATTGACGCCCAGGTTCGCCGAGACCGCCGCTCCGTCCACGACCGAGATGCCGGGGTGGCCGTAGAGGCGGTGGTACGGGTCGATCACGCCGGTGTCGCGGGAGCCGCCGATCGGGCAGCCGCCCAGGAAGTGGGCGGTCAGCGGCATCCCCGTCAGCTCACCGACGTTGGAGCCGGCGAAGCCGTTGATCTCGGCCGCCAGCGCCGACGCGCCGTCCGTGGCCGCCTTGATCTGCTTGGGGTTGGGCGCGCCGTGCCCCTGCCGGGCGGTGAGCAGTCCGCGGCCGGCCCCGGACGGCTTGAGGTACGTCGTCAGGGAGTTGTCCAGCGACTGCATCACCAGGCCGATGATGGTCCGCTCCGACCAGCGCCGGTTGGACAGCGACCGCAGCATCAGCCAGGGGTGCCGCGCCGCGTTGCCCAACCAGCCCAGCACCCGGGCCGTGCCCGAGCCGCCGCCCGCGTACGGCACCTGGAGGATGGACAGCCCGCCCATCGAGTTGGATCCCCTGCCGTAGCGGACCGGTTCGATGTGGGTGTTCTCGTCGGGGTGGATCGACGACGTGATGGCCACGCCGCGCGTGAAGTCGGCCTTCGGGGCGCCGGTGGCCCTGCGGTAGCGGCGGTCGTCGGTCTGGGCGCCGACGAGGGCCTCGGAGTTGGTGCGGGTCAGCTCGCCGAGCCTGTCGGAGAGGTGCGGCAACTGGCCGCCGGCCCGCATCCGGTGCAGCAGTGTCTGGGTGCCGTAGGTGCCGGCGGCCAGCACCACCCGGCGGGCGCGCAGGGTACGTCCCTTGCCCTTGCGGCGGTTGTCGGTGGGGAGCGTGGCGACGGCGTACCCGCCCCGCGAGTCCTCCGTCACCGACACCACCGTCGTCATGGGGTGCACGACCGCGCCCGCCTTCTCGGCGAGGTGGAGGTAGTTCTCGTTGAGGGTGTTCTTCGCCCCGTGCCGGCAGCCGGTCATGCACTCGCCGCACTCGGCACAGGCCCGGCGCGCGGGTCCCGCCCCGCCGAAGTACGGGTCGGGGACCTCCTGTCCCGGTGCCGCCCGCACCGCCCCGTCGGCGTCCTCGCCGTCGCCGAAGAAGACGCCGACCGGCGCCAGATGGAAGGTGTCGCCGACGCCCATCCGCTCGGCCACCGCCTTCAGGTGCACGTCCGACGGCGTCATCGTCGGGTTGAGCCGCACCCCGAGCATCCGCCGCGCCTGGTCGTAGTACGGCGCCAGCTCCTCCTGCCAGTCGGTGATGTGCCCCCACTGCGGGTCCTCGAAGAACGGCCGGGGCGGTACGTAGAGGGTGTTGGCGTAGTTGAGGGAGCCGCCGCCGACGCCCGCGCCCGCCAGCACCATGACGTTGCCGAGCAGATGGATGCGCTGGATGCCGTACATGCCGAGCCGGGGCGCCCACAGGTAGTTCTTCAGGTCCCAGGAGTTCTTCGGCAGCGACGCGCGGGTGAAGCGCCGGCCGGCCTCCAGGACGCCGACGCGGTAGCCCTTCTCGGTCAGCCGGAGCGCCGAGACCGAGCCGCCGAAGCCCGAGCCGACGACGATGACGTCGTAGTCGTACGCGGAATCGTCGTACGCGGAGTCGTCGTCGGGCTCGCGCGCCGCGTCCGGCTCCCGTACGGAGTCCGGGTCCTGCGCGGCGTCCGGCTCTGGCGCGGAGTTCTCCTGTGACACGTGCTCTCCTCGTTGAAAGCGGTGGTACCGGTACGGGGCGCCCGCGTCTCAGCGGAAGCGGAACGCCTTCATCAGGCGCAGGCTGCGGCTCATGAACGCCGCGTACTTCTCGTCGTCCATGCCGAGCGAGGGGGCCATCGGCAGCAGCCGCTGGTGGGCGACGGTCTGGGCCTCGGTGTACTTGAGGATGCCCTCGGAGCCGTGCCGGCGGCCGAGCCCGGAGTCCTTCATGCCGCCCATCGGCGACTGGACGCTGCCGTACGCGGGCGCGTACCCCTCGTTGATGTTCACCGTGCCGGTGCGCAGCCGCGCCGCGACCGCGCGGCCGCGCCGGGCGTCCTTCGTCCAGACCGAGGAGTTCAGCCCGTACGGCGTGGAGTTGGCGCGCTCGACCGCCTCGTCGTCGGAGGAGAAGCGGTAGACGGAGACGACCGGGCCGAAGGTCTCCTCCGCGCAGACGCTCATCGGGGCCTCGACCCCGTCGAGGATGGTCGGCTCGTAGAAGTAGGGGCCGATGTCGGGGCGGGCCGTGCCGCCCGCGAGCACCTTGGCGCCCTTGGCGATGGCGTCGTCGACGTGCCGGGTGACGGCGTCCAGCTGGCGCTGCCCGACCAGGGAGCCCATGTCGGCACCGTAGGCGAGGGACGTGCCGAGGCGGAGCGCCCTGGTGCGGGCGGCGAAGCGCTCCAGGAAGGCGTCCGCGACCGACTCGTGGACGTAGAGCCGCTCGATGGAGATGCACAGCTGGCCGGCGGAGGAGAAGCAGGCGCGGACGGCACCGGCGGCGGCCTTGTCGAGGTCGGCGTCCTCCAGCACCAGCATGGCGTTCTTGCCGCCGAGTTCCAGGGAGACGCCGACCAGGCGGGCGGCGGCACCCTGGGCGACCTCGCGGCCGGTGCGCGTGGAGCCGGTGAAGGAGACGTAGTCGGCGTGCCTGACGACCTCGGGGCCGATCACCGGGCCCTCGCCGAGGACGACCTGGAAGACGTCGGCGGGCAGCCCGGCCTCGACGAGGAGGTCGCGGGCCCACAGCGCGGTCAGGCAGGTCTCCGTGTCGGGCTTCATCACGACCGCGTTGCCCGCGACGAACGCCGGGAGCGCGTCGCCGACGGAGAGTTCGAGGGGGTAGTTCCACGGGGCGATCTGGCCGACCACACCGCGCGGGTGGCGCAGTTCGGTGACCTTCGTCAGGGCCGGCACGGCGCCCGCGTGCCGCTTGGGCCGCAGATGGGCGGCGGCCCGGCGGCCGTAGTGGCGGGCGGCGACGGCGACGGCCTGCACCTCCTCGTGGGCGTGCAGCCGGGCCTTGCCGGTCTCCAGCTGGATCAGGTCCAGCACCTCGGCCTGGCGCTCCAGCACCAGGTCGTGGAAGCGGAGCAGGACGGCGGCGCGCCGCCGTACCGGTATCTGCGCCCACACGGCCTGCGCGGCACGGGCCGCCTCGAAGGCCCGCGCCACGTCCTCGGGCGTCGACTCGGGCAGGTCGGCCAGCTTCTCGCCGGTGAACGGCGTGTGGTTGGCGGTCCGGCCGGACCCGGCCACGCCCTTGGTGAGCTGCGCGACCAGCTCCGGCGTGACCACGTCGGCAGCGGTGCGGGCGCCCTCCGGGGCGGGGGCGAGGGGGTTGGTGCCGGTGGTTTCCCGGGTCTGCGCGTCCGTCATGAGGCGCAGAGTATGACGGGGCGGCCACTTTGTGTACCCGTCGGTAACAGATTCACCCACGGCTCACACAACGCCAGTGAACGCTGGCAACAAACCCCCTGATCAGGGCGTTGGCGACGGCATCGGCCCGTTCAACGTTCGTGGACGTCCCACGAGTCGACGACCGTACGGGCGATCTCCCTGCCGTCCTCGGCGAAGTGGCCCTTGCCCGGGTACACGACCCAGAGCCGGTACATGTCGCCGCCCTTGCTCCGGTAGTACACGACCTGCGCCTCGCGCACCGTCACCGGATCGGTGGTCGTCGTGTAGACGATGGTGTTGGTGGCCGCCTCACGGTCCCGGTACGTGGTCTCGCGCGGCTTGCCCCGCGGGGCCGGCGTGTCGGCGATGCCCCAGCTGTACTCGCCGTCCCTGAGCTCCTCCCAGTGGGCGAACGCGCGCTCCGTCGCCGAGGCCTCGATCTCGCCGTCCTCGTCCTCGGACCTGAGGTCGCGGTCGACCTCGACGCGCACCAGCCCGCTCGGATCGGTGAAGGAGGCGATGGTCCCGTCCGAGTCCTCGGCCTGCTCGTCCTTCACGAAGCCCTCCGGCACCGCGAGGGCGGCCCCCACCCGGTCCCCCAGGTCGTGCCGCTTCCAGCCGTCCGGCAGCGGCCCCGCGAACGGGTCCGCGATCACCAGGTAGGCCGCCACCGCGCCCGCGACCACGGCCGCCGCCAGTCCGGTCAGCGTCCCGCGGCCGATCCGGATGCCCTTGCCGCCCCCGCCGCCCGCGGCCGGGGCGGGGAGCGGGCCGGCCTGCGTGGGCTGCGGGGCGGGCGGGTGCGCGGCCGCCTCCAGGGCGGCGCGGACCTGGGCGGCGTTCGGACGGTGCGCCGGGTCCTTCTGCAGCAGACCGGTGATGACCTCGGCCAGCGGTCCCCGCGCGGAGGCGGGCGGGGCCGGCGCGGCGTTGAGGACGGACTGCAGGGTGGCGGGCGTGTTGCTGCGGCGGAACGGCGACACGCCCTCCGTCGCCGCGTACAGCACCACACCGAGCGACCAGAGGTCGGAGGCGGGGCCGGGGCGCTGGCCCAGCACCCGCTCCGGGGCGATGTACTCGGGCGAACCGACGAAGCCGCTGGTGTCGGTCAGGTCGGTGTCGCCCTCGATGCGGGCGATGCCGAAGTCGGTGAGCACGACCCGCTCGTGCCGGCCGAGCAGCACGTTGTCCGGCTTCACGTCCCGGTGCAGGACGCCCGCCGCGTGGGCGGCCTCCAGCGCGCCGAGCACTTCCAGGCCGACCCGGGCCGCCTCGCGCGCGGGGAGCGTGCCCTCCTCCTGCAACACGGCACCGAGCGAACGTCCCTGGACCAGCTCCATCACGATCCACGGCCGGCCGTCCACCACCGCGACGTCATGGACGTTGACCACCGCGGGGTGGTCGAGGCGGGCGGCGGCGCGGGCCTCACGGCGCATGCGCTCGAACACGTTGGACCGTTCGCGTTCGGGAAGGTGGTCCGGGATGCGGGGCTCCTTGACGGCGACCTCGCGGTCCACCGTCTCGTCCTTGGCCCGCCAGACCGTGCCCATGCCGCCGTGCCCGAGCCTGGCGAGCAGCCGGTAACGCCCGGCGATCAGCCGACCGACACCGGGGTCGGTCGCGGCGCCGGCCACGTTCCCGGCCAGGGGCTGGGGTGCGGGTACGGACTCGGGTGCGGGTGCGGGTGCAGGTGCCTGGCTGCGTGCCGCGTTCCGGTCCTGATGCTGCGGCTGCGGCTGCGGCTGCGGTGGGACCGCCCGGGTGGGTGCCGCGTACGGGTTGCCGGGATGCGGGACGGCCGCGGGAGGACGCGGATGCGGCGGTTGCAGTCCAAAACTGGTGGGCTCATCGGCCCCGTGCTGGGCTCCCCCGTTGCTGCTCATGGCTTATCCCTATCGCGCCGGGCCCCCGCGCATCCACCGCGTATCCCCACCGGTCACAGACCCGTGACCCACGCCGGAACCTATCTCCCGGTTAGGGGGTTTTGCGGCGCGGGTGACGGGCCGTCCGCCGGGGAGCCCGTCGTCGTGGAGCCCGTCGTCGCGGGGGTCGTCGTCGCGGGCGGGGTCGACGCGGGAGTGGTGGCCGTGGAGCTCGCCGCCGACGGGAGCGGCCGCCGCGGGGTGGTGGCCGTCGCGGGGGGCACGGGTGCCCCCGGCCCGGCGGGCGGTTCGCTCACGGGGGTCCCGGGCACCGTGCTCGTCGGCGTACCGCCTCCGTCTCCGTCCCGGTCCTGCATGAGCAGGGCCCCCGCGGATACGCCCGCTCCCGCCATCGCGGCGACCGCCAGCGCGGCCACGAGCGCGCCCCGGGTGGGCGGCCGGCGGACCGGACGCTCCCCGGCGGGAACCGACAGGCCCCCGTCCGCTTCCTCACGCCGTGCCGGGGGACGGCGACGGGCCTGGTGGTCCCGGTCCTGCGGTAACAGCTCCAAGGGCGCGGACTCCGGGGTGCGGCCCGTCTCGCGGAACGCGCGCAGCATCCGTTCGGCCCGGTCCGCGTCCAGACGGCGGTCGGGGTCCCGCTCCAGCAGACCGCGCACCACCGGAAGGATCGGCCCGGCCTGCGCGGGCGGGCGGATCTCGTCGACCACGACGGCGTGCAGGACCCCGCCGAGGGAGTCGCGTCGGAACGGCGACTCGCCGCTGAGCGCCGTGCACAGCAACGCGCCCAGCGACCACAGGTCGGACTCCGGTCCGGTCCTCGCGCCGGACATCCGCTCGGGCGCGGTGTACTCGGGTGAGCCGACGAAGGAGCCGGTCTCGGTGAGCGTGGTGGACCCGGCGACCTGGGCGATGCCGAAGTCGGTGAGGACGACCCGGTCGGTGCCGTTCTCCAGCAGGACGTTGGCGGGTTTGAGGTCGCGGTGCAGCACACCGGCCGTGTGGGCGGCGCGCAGCGCGCCGAGCAGGTCGATGCCGATCCGCGCGGCCTCCGCGGCGTCGACCGGGCCCTGCTCGGCGATCCGGTCGGCGAGCGAGGGGCCCTCGATCAGTTCCAGGACGATGTAGGGGCGTTCCTCGTCCTCGACGACGTCGTGGACGACGATGATGTGCGGATGGCTCAACTGCGCCAGGGCGCGGGCCTCGCGCAGGGTGCGGCCCCGCTGGCGCCGGGCCTCGGCGGCGGAGAGCGTCTCGTCGAAGGGGAGTTCCTTGACGGCGACGCCCCGGCCGAGCAGTTGGTCGGTGGCCCGCCAGACCACGCCCATGCCGCCACGCCCGAGCCTCGCCTCCAGCAGGTAACGGCCCGCGATGACGCGGGCGTTGTGACGTGCGGCTCCGTTCTCGGGCTCCCCCTCGGTCACCATGGGCCCATCATGCCCCACCGGATGTGTCCGCTCCGGTACGGCGATTCGGCCAAGCGGCGCACGTCCCGGCACGCCGGGCACGTCAGGGCTCGCGCCACCCCTGCAGAACCGTCTCGAACTGTTCGCGGGTCGTCGCCCAGTCGGCGGCCGGCGCGGACATGTAGATCGCGTACTCGACCCCGTCACGCGAGAGGTACATCTGGTCGATCGCCCGGCGCGGGCCCGGGAAGTCCGTGTCCTTGGCCAGCGCCGTCCAGCTGTACTCCAGCCGGGCGCTCTCGCGGTCGCGGTAGACGCGGCGCTCCAGGCTCAGTTGCCGGTAGTCGACCAGACGCTGCCCTATCTGCTGGTCCAGATCCCTCAGGTGCTCGTACGGGTCGTCGAAGTCGGGCGAGTCGTCGGCGGCGATGCGGATGAAGTGCCTGCCACCGTCGGGCGTGTAGTCGACCTGCCGGGTCGCCTCGTCGAAGACGACCCGCTTCCAGTCCTCGCCGGGGACGACGACCGAGAACCCGTAGGGGTCGGTACGGCGCACCCAGCCCTCGGGCAGACCCCCGGCCGGGTCGGTCCGGCCCGTCTCGGTGGCACCGTACGTGGGCGTCGGGGAGGGGTCGGCGGTGGTGCCGCCCCGGCCCCCCTGCTGGAGCACCACCGCGGTGCCTCCGCCGATGAGCGCGGCCAGGACCACGACCAGGGCGATCATCCGCCCGCGCACCCTCCGGCGTGGCGCGACCGCGGCGGGCCCGTACGGCGTCTGGACGGCCGTGGGGCCGTTGCTGTGCTGCTGGTGGTGGTGCGGGACGGCCGCCGGGACGGGCTGCGGCCGGGTCTCGTGCGGCAGCGGCACGTGCGCGTCGACGGCCCGGGTCGGCACGTACTCCTGCGCCGCGGGCGGACGGCGTCCCTCCGCCGCCTCGGCGAGCATCTGCTCGGCCCGGGCCGCGTCGGGCCGCGTGGCCGGATCCTTGTGCAGGAGTGCGCTGATGACGGGGGCGAGCGGGCCGGCCCGGCGCGGCTCGTCGGCCTGCTCCTCGACGACCGCCTGCATGGTGGTCAGCGGCGAGGTGCGGCGGAACGGGGACCTGCCCTCCACCGCCGTGTACAGCGTCGCCCCGAGCGCCCACAGGTCGGAGGCGGGGCCCGGGTCGTGGCCGCGGACCCGCTCGGGCGCGAGGTAGTCGACCGAGCCGACGACCTCTCCGGTACGGGTGATGGCCGTGTCGCCGTCGATCTGCGCGATGCCGAAGTCGGTGAGCAGCACCCGGCCGTCCCGGCCGAGGAGGACGTTGCCGGGCTTGACGTCCCGGTGCAGCACTCCGGCGGCGTGGGCGGCGCGCAGCGCGCGCAGCACCCACAGGCCGATGCGTGCGGCCTCGCGGGGCTCGACGCGCTCCTCGTCCCTGACCGCGTCGGCCAGCGAACGGCCCTCGACGAGTTCCATCACGATCCAGGGCCGGCCGTCGTGCTCCAGCACGTCGTGCACCGTGACGACCGCGGAGTGGTTGATCCGCGCGGCCGCCCGCGCCTCGGCGCGGGTGCGCGCCAGCAGCATGGTTCGTTCGCTGTCGGAGACGTAGAGCGCCGCGGTCAGTTCCTTGATGGCGAC
Organism: Streptomyces capillispiralis; assembly: GCF_007829875.1. Lineage (NCBI taxonomy): Bacteria > Bacillati > Actinomycetota > Actinomycetes > Kitasatosporales > Streptomycetaceae > Streptomyces > Streptomyces capillispiralis. The sequence continues at coordinate 3,230,617 of NZ_VIWV01000001.1, forward strand.
GGCCCGGTGCAGCACCTCATCGTGTGCACGCCACACTCGGCCCATGCCCCCGCTGCCGATGGACTCGCCGAGCCGGTAGCGGCCCGCGACGAGCGAGCCCTGCATCTGATTCACGTTGCCCCGCAATGGTCTTGACAGGGCCAGGGTAAGTATCCCGGCCCTTCCTGGGAACCGACGGAGTGCCATGGAGACCGCACTGTGATGGTTGTCGCTGTGGGGAACGGGAGGCAACCAAAACGCCTGCGTCTGCGTGGCGTCCGCGGTCCGGCCGGTGCCGCGCGCCCCTCCGGCGGGGTGCGCGCCCCGGCCGCCCGGCGGTGGCGCGGGCTCGGTTCAGCCGGTGAACCGGTAGGTGGCCGCCGCCTGTTCGTACAGCCGGGTCACCTCGTCCCGCTCGGCCTCCGGTCCGCGTACCTGCACCACGTGGTAGCGGCCGTCGATCAGCGCCGCCAGGTTGCGCACGTACAGCTCGCCCGCGTCGCCGGTCCAGGTGAACTGGCCCTCGGCCATGGTCCGTCCGCCCACCTCGATGGTCTTCAGTCCGGTGGAGGTGGCCCAGCTGGAGTCGCGGTAGGGCTGGAGTTCGCGCTCGTCGTCCCGCTGGTAGGCCATGGGGTCACTGCCGTACCGCTGCGCGCTGTCCCGGCCCGGGACCACGATCAGCTCGAACCGGCCGCTGCTGTAGACGACCTGGGCGCTGCCGTTCTTCGGGGTGCGCTGCCAGCCCTCGGCGACGGCGATCCGGAAGCCCTCGGGATCCTTGCGCAGGGTGAAGCCCTCGACGACCTCGGGGCCGTCGGTCTGCGTCTCGGTCGACGCGGCCGACCCGTCGGGGCTGTCCTTCGGGTCCGGCGCGTTCTGCCCGGTGTCCGGCTCGTCGCCGGCGTCCGGCGCGTCCGGTGCCTCGCCGACCTCACCGGCGGCTCCGGTCCGGTCGGTCGCACCGCCCGCCCCCGCCGTCTCCTCACCGGCCTTCGGCAGGAACAGCACGGCGTACGCCACGGCCGCCGCCATGGCGAGCAGCACCAGCAGGAGCAGGGTGCGCCCGAGCCGGCGCGGGGAACCGGCCTCTTGGCGGGCCCGCTTGTGCCGTCCGTGGTGGGCGGGGAGCCCGGCCCGCCGCCTGCGCACCAGCTCGCCCCGGCGCCGTACGATCGGCAGCCGACTCGCGTCGACGGGCGGCGCCGCTATCACGTGTACGCCGGCCTCCGGCTCCGGCGCCGACCGCACCAGTGACCGCAGCCACCCCCGCAGCTCCTCGAAGTCCGGGCGCTCGGTGGGGTCCTGACGCAGCAGCGACTCCACGACCGGCCGCAGCGGCCCGCACTCCTCGGCGAACGCGGGCGGCTCGGCGCACACCATCTGCACCAGCTCGGCCGTCGACTCCTCCGGGTACGGCGCGTGTCCCTGGACGGCCCGGAACAGCAGCGCGCCCAGGGCCCAGAGGTCGGTGGCGGGTCCGATCGGCGCGGCCAGCTGCCAGTTCTCGTGCACGGGTCCGGCCTGCTCCGGCGCCCACCGCTCGGTGACGGGGCCGACGACGGCCACCCGTGCCTGCCGCGCCCGCTCGGCGGCCAGGGCCGTGGTCGGGCCCCGGCGCGCGGGGGCGTGCGCCACCAGGTCGTCCCAGCGCGCCGCCGGGGCGGCCCCACCGGGGCCCTCGGACGGATCGGGTGCGCCGGATCCCGCGGGGGCGGTACGTCCACTGCCGCCCGGTGCGCTCCCGGCGCCGTACCGGCCGGTGGCGCCCACGCCGTAGGGGTCGGCTATCTGTCCCGGCGGGACCGCGCCGGCCGCCGCGCCCCCGCCTTCGGGGGCGGGCCGGGCGGCGGGCAGGGCGGCACGGCCGCCCTGCTGGGCCTCCTGCACCCGGGCGGCGGCACGGGCGCCCGCCCGGTACGCGGCGATCGCCCCCGCGCGGGCCGCCCGCACGTCGCCCGCGCTGTCGAGGGCGCGCGGAGCCGCCGCCGGGGACAGGCCGCCGGGCGTGTCACCCCCGCCGCCGGGCAGCCGGCCGGCCCGCGCCTCGATGGCGGCCCGGCGCGCGGCGTCGGGGTCGGAGGCGGAGTCGGGCCTGGGGGCGAGGTCGGGCGTGGGGGCGGGGTCGGCGGCGGTGAACCCCGGCGGCCAGGACGGGCCGGGGCCGGGGCCGGGGCCGGGAGGCAGCGTCCCGGCGGGCCCGGCGGCCCGGCCCGGCAGCTCGGCCGCCCCCGCCGGCCGGCCCGGCTCCTCGTCCGGAACCGGCACCGGGTCGTAACCGCACAGTGCCTCCTCCGCCGCGCCGACCGCGAGGCCGGTGAGCATCACCCGGCCGTCGTCGCAGACGAGCACCGTGCGGGCGGTGATGTTGCGGTGGACCCAGCCGTGGGAGTGCAGCACCCGCAGGGCCGTCAGGACGTCGGCGGCGACCTCCGCCGCCCGGTACGGGGAGAGCGGCTTCTCGGCGAGCAGGGCGGACAGCGGGCGCGCGGGCACGAGTTCACTGACTATCCACAGCGAACCGCCCTCCGCGAACACGTCGAAGACCTGGTCCAGCCGCGCGTGGTCGGGAATGGCGGCCGCGGCCTGCGCGGCCTCGACCGCGCGCCGTACGACCGGGTCGGTGGGGCGCCGGGTGCCGGGGCGTGCGGAGGCGGGCCCGAAGCCGGACCGCCGTGCGCTTGCGTCGCGGGCGGTGAAGCCGTCGGGCAGCCCCTCGGCGTCGAGCACTTCGGCCTCGACGACCTCCGGGAGGGGAACCTGCCTGACCAGGACCTCCTGCCCGCTGTAGGTGTCGAAGGCGCGGGTCTCGGTCAGTTCGTACTCGTCGGAGGGCGGCAGGGGCAGGCGGTAGCGGTCGACGAGAACCCGTCCCGCATAGTCGTCCACGTTGCCTCCCCCGGCTCTACGGTCGGTCCGTTCCGTTCGCCCAGCGGCCCGCCGTGCCTGCTGCGCACGGTCCGCAAGCACTCACGATACGTGCCGGAGGCAACCCGCAGAGCGGGGATGCCACATCTCCCTCCCCATTCCGCGGGCCGCTCATGCTCACGCCTTCGGCTCGAACGTCTCCGTCAGCGTCCGCCAGGTGTTCTCGCGCTGTTCACTGCCCCACTGGGCGGCCTTGGCCGTGTACATCAGCCCGTACCCGAGCCGGTCGTTGACGACGGCACCCCGGTCGACGGAGCGGTACTTGGTCCCGTCCTCCACGTAGGTGAACTCCCAGTCGGCCGTGTTCCACCCCCGGTACTCCACCGCCTCGATGCGGATCCGCTGGTACTGGGCGCGCACCATGGCGCGCTCCTGGTTCTTCCAGTCCGCGACCGGGTCGTCCTTCGGGGTGGTCGTCCAGCCGATGAGCAGCTTCTGCCCGTCGGGCCCGGTGAACCGGTCCCCCGCGGCCCCTGTCGACCGGAACTTCCAGCCCTTGGGCAGTCCGATCGAGTACCCCTGGCTCCCCTTGTACGTCTGCTGTACCGGGGCGCCGTCGTCCTCGGCCGAGCCGTCGGACGCACCGGCCCCGTCGTCCGGGCCGGCCGACGCGGAACTCGCGTCCGAGCCCGCGCCCGCGCCCGCGCCCGAGCCCGCCGATTCGGTGGCCGCACCGTCGGTGCGGGTGCCGTCGGTGCGGGTGCCGTCGCTCTCGTCGTTCTTGGTGTCGGCGCTCGGGTCCGGCCGGCCGGCGGCGGTCCGGTCGCCACCGCTGCCCTTGGCCCCCTTCTCGCCCTCGTCGTCGCCGAGCGTGAAGGCCAGCACGACACCGAGCACGGCGAGCACCACGACCACCGCGATCACGACCAGCGTCCGCCGCGGCACCACGTCGGTGAGCGGCGCCCGCGGCGCGGGACGCGGCGGCAGATCGGGCGGGGTCATCACCGGCCACCCCGAACTGCGCCCGCCGGAGGCCGACGCGGAGGCGGAGGCGGACGCCGTGCCCGGGCGTGCCTCGGTGGCGCCCGACGCCGTCCGCGAGGTCCCGGCCTGCGTCCCGGAGCCCGAAGGAGCGGTGCCGCCCGCCGACTTGGTGCGGGCCGTGGCGGCGGCACCGGCCGAGCCGGCGGCCACCGCCGCCTTCCGCACGGAACGCAGCGCGCCGCGCAGCTTCTCCCCGGCCTCGTCGGCCCGCCCGCCACGCTCCGAGGGCTGCTCGGGAAACGGCACGACCTTGGTCGCGTCCGCCGGTTCGTGGCCCGCGTCCTTGCGCTCGGGCGCCCTGAGGACGGCGTTCAGCATGGCCCGGGCGCCGGCGTCGTCGAGCCGCTGGGCGGGGTCCTTGGTGAGCAGCCCGTAGATGACGTCCCTGAGCGGTCCCGCGTTCTTCGGCTCCTCGAGCGGCTCCGTCATCACGGCGGTGAGCGTCGCGATCGCGGAGCCCTTGTCGTACGGCGGTGTGCCCTCCACCGCCGCGTACAACAGACCGCCGAGCGACCACAGGTCGGCCGCCGGTCCCGGCTTGTGCCCGCGGGCCCGCTCCGGGGAGATGTAGGAGGGGGCGCCGACCAGCATGCCGGTCGAGGTGATGGACGGGTCGCCCTCGACCTGCGCGATGCCGAAGTCGGTGAGCACGACCCGGCCGTCCTCGGCGATCAGCACGTTCGACGGCTTCACGTCACGGTGCAGGATGCCTTCCCGGTGGGCGGAGCGCAGCACGTCGAGGACGGCGAGCCCGACCTCGGCGGCACGCCGCGGCTCCAGCAGACCGTCCTCCCGGATGACCTCGGCGAGCGACTTGCCCTCGACGAGCTCCATGACGATCCAGGGCCGGTCGTCCTCCTGCACCACGTCGAAGACGGTCACGGCGCTGTTGTTGCGGATCCGCGCGATCGCCTTGGCCTCGCGCAGCGTCCGCGTGATCAGCCGCCGCTTCTCCTCCTCGTCGATGCTGGACGGGAAGCGGAGCTCCTTGACGGCGACGGTCCGCCCCAGGGTCTCGTCCTCGGCGCGCCACACCGTCCCCATGCCGCCGCGGCCGAGCACGTCTCCCAGCCGGTAACGCCCGGCGAGGAGACGTGCGCTCATGTTCTGACGGGATGTCCCCGCCCGCTCCGCCTCCGACATGCGTCCCCTCATGCAACCCGCCCTGACAGAGCCTTCATTGTCTCTCACCCGACAAGTGCTCGACGCCCAGGGTGCCTCAGGCCGTGCCCGGGGCCCGGCGCGCGCGGATCCCGGGTCGAGGACACGCCGCCCCGCCCTGCATGATGTGCCTCCTACCGAGGGAGGAGCCGCGATGACGCCACTTCGGACACTCCTGGCAATTCCCGTGTCCCTGGCGCTGCTGGGCCTGGCCCCGACCGCCTCCCCGGTGCCGGCCGCCCCGTCCGCGGACGCCCTCCTCCCGCTGCTGGTCACGCGGGGCGGTGCCCCCGCCGCGGCCCTGCTGGCCCAGGAGGAGACCGGCCGGCGCTATGCCCAGGCCGGGCCGGGCATCGGCCGGGCCGACCACTTCCGGGCGGGCAGCATCACGAAGACGTTCATCGCCACGGTCGTCCTGCAACTGGCCGACGAGGGGCGCCTGTCACTCGCCGACACCGTGGAGGCACACCTGCCCGGTCTGGTGCGGGGAGCCGGACTCGACGGCCGCGCGCTGACCGTGCGGTCCCTGCTCACCCACACCAGCGGCCTGCGCGACTTCTCCGCGGACACGCGAGGCTCCGTCCCGGTCACGCCCCTTCAGGCCGTACGCATCGCACTCACCCACCCCCCGGCCGATCGCGGCCGCTTCTCCTACTCGAACACCAACTACGTCCTGCTCGGCCTGATCGTCGAACAGGTCACCGGTCGCTCGTACGCCGACGAGGCCGAGCGCCGCATCATCACCGCGCTGCGTCTGACGGGTACCTCCTTTCCCGGCTCCCGCACCTCCCTGCCCGGACCGCACGGCCGCGCCTACGCCGCCGACGGAACCGACGTCACCCGACTCGACCCGCGGGTGGCCGGCGCCGCGGGCGAGTTGGTGACCACGCTCGCCGACCTGAACCGCTTCTACGCGGCACTGCTCGGCGGTGAACTGCTGCCCCCGCACCGGCTGCGCGAGATGCTCGACACCCGCACCGCACACGGCTCGTACGGCATGGGCCTGTTTCCTGTGACGCTTCCGTGCGGCACCACGGTGTGGGGGCACAACGGACGCATCTCCGGCAGCTACGTGCGCACCGCGGCCACGGTCGACGGCCGGCGTGTCCTCACCTTCCGGGTGAACACGGACGCGATAGCGGATCCCGGCCTCGAACCCGCGGTGCTCGCGGCCGAGTTCTGCCCTCGCACTACGTAGAACGGCCGGGTTCCGAACGGAGATCCCGTCTTCCGCCACCCGTCGAGTGATTCGGGCGGCGGCGGGACACCGCGGGCAGCCACCGGCAACCACCGGCCCCCGCTGAGCGCCGCTGGTGCCAGTGACCGTCGCCGGCCACTGGCACCAGTCGAAGACCACGACCGCGAAGGCCACCGATCGCGAAGGCCGCCGACCGCGAAGGCCACCAATCGCGAAGGCCGCCGACCGCGAAGGCCGCCGGCCGAGTGAGGTCCGGCTACAACGGCACGATGTCCGGTGCCCCCAGCCGGGCCGCGTCCGCCGTCAGGTCGTCGGGCTGCCGCTGCGACTCCCGTTCGGCCTCCACCCGCTTCTCGTAGTGCTGCACCTCGCGCTCGATCTGGTCCTGGTCCCAGCCCAGCACCGGCGCCATCAGCTCGGCGGCCTCCCGCGCGCTGCGCGTACCCCGGTCGAACGTCTCGATGGAGATGCGGGTGCGCCGGGTCAGCACGTCGTCCAGATGCCGTGCCCCCTCGTGCGAGGCGGCGTAGGTGATCTCGGCGCGCAGGTAGTCGTCGGCCCCCTGCAACGGCTCGCCCAGCGACGGGTCGGCGGCTATGAGGTCCAGGACCTCCTCCGCCATCGTGCCGTACCGGTGCAGCAGGTGCTCCACGCGGACCGTGTGCAGTCCGGTGCGGGCGGCTGTCCGCGCCCGCCCGTTCCACAGGGCCCGGTAGCCCTCGGCGCCCACCAGCGGGGTGTCCTCGGTGACGCAGTCGGCGACGCGCAGGTCGAGTCCGTGCACCGCCGCGTCCACCGCGTCCTTGGCCATCACCCGGTACGTCGTGTACTTGCCGCCCGCCACCACGACGAGCCCGGGCACGGGATGCGCCACGGTGTGCTCGCGGGACAGCTTGCTCGTGGCGTCCGACTCGCCGGCGAGCAGCGGCCGCAGGCCGGCGTACACGCCCTCGACGTCGTCCCGCGTCAGCGGCACCGCGAGCACCGAGTTCACGTGTTCGAGCAGGTAGTCGATGTCCGCGCTGGACGCGGCGGGGTGCGCCTTGTCGAGGTCCCAGTCGGTGTCGGTGGTGCCGACGATCCAGTGCCGCCCCCAGGGGATGACGAACAGCACGGACTTCTCGGTGCGCAGGATCAGTCCGGTCGTGGAGTGGATGCGGTCCTTCGGGACGACGAGGTGGATGCCCTTCGAGGCCCGCACGTGGAACTGGCCCCGCTCGCCGACCATCGCCTGGGTGTCGTCGGTCCACACACCGGTGGCGTTGACGACCTGCTGGGCGCGCACCTCGTACTCGCCGCCGCCCTCGACGTCCTGCACCCGGGCGCCGACCACGCGTTCGCCCTCGCGCAGGAAACCCGTGACGCGCGCGCGGTTGGCGACTTTCGCGCCGTACGCCGCGGCCGTGCGCACGAGGGTGGCGACGAACCGGGCGTCGTCCATCTGGGCGTCGTAGTACTGCAGCGCGCCGACCAGTGCGTCCTTCTTCAGGCAGGGGGCCACGCGCAGGGCGTGACGGCGGCTCAGGTGACGGTGCGCGGGCAGGCCCCGTCCGTGCCCGCGGGCCATCGCCATGGTGTCGTAGAGCGCGACGCCCGCTCCGGCGTACAGCCGCTCCCAGCCCTGGTGCTGCAACGGGTAGAGGAACGGCACCGGGCGCACCAGGTGCGGGGCGAGTTTCTCCAGCAGCAGGCCGCGCTCCTTCAACGCCTCCCGGACGAGCGCGAAGTCGAGCATCTCCAGATAGCGCAGGCCGCCGTGGATCAGCTTGCTGGACCGGCTGGACGTGCCGGACGCCCAGTCACGCGCCTCGACCAGGCCGGTGGACAGGCCGCGTGTCGCGGCGTCGAGCGCCGTGCCCGCGCCGACCACTCCGCCTCCCACCACCAGCACGTCCAGTTCGTGCTCCGCCATGGATGCGAGTGATTCGGCGCGCTGCGCCGGCCCGAGTGTCGCTGTCCTCACCGCTGCCTCCCGCTCATCGGTCGCGTCGGCCGCACCCGTGGGGCGAAGCCCGGTTCCCCACCCTCATGCCCAAATTCTGACCGCCTTGCCCGACATCAGCCACCACTCGCTCCCGCCCTGTGGACAACACCCTCGGGACGACTCACCGAAAATCAGCCGATCAATCCCGCATATCGGTCATATTTACTCCTAGTCTGACATTGCGCTCGCCTGTCCAGTCCACAGCGCTTGCGCACCTGTAGCACTCCGGTTAATGGGAAGGACGGCCCACGCCATGCCCGCAGATCTCGCCGTCATCGGACTCGGCCCGTACGGACTGCCCCTGGCCCAGGCCGCCGTCGCCGCCGGTATCCCCACCATCGGCTACCGGACCGGCCCCGAGGCGGGCTCCCTCAGCGCCGCCGAGCAGCGCCGCATGCTCGCCCAGGGCTTCCGCACGACCGCCAACCCCACCGAACTCGGCCGGGTGCGCACCGCCGTCATCTGCGCCCCGACCCCGCGCGGCGCCGACGGCGGACTGGACCTGGGCCAGGTGGAGGCGGCCGCCCGCACCCTCGCCGCGCGGCTGCGCCCGCACACCACGGTGATCCTCGAGTCCCCGGCACCCCCCGGGACGACGGAGGGGCCCCTGCTGCGCCTGCTGGAGGCGGGATCAGGTCTCCGCGCGGGGCGCGATTTCCACCTCGCCTACTCCCCCAGCCGCGTCGACCCCGGCAACCGTGACTTCACCCCGGCCAACACCCCGAAGGTCATCGGCGGTCTCACGCCCGCCTGCACCGAGTCGGCGGCGGCCTTCTACGGGCGCCTCACCGACAAGGTGGTCCGCGCGCGGGGACCTCGTGAGGCGGAGACCGTGCAGCTCCTGGAGGCCAACTTCCGGCACGTCAACATCGCCCTCGTCAACGAGATGGCGACCCTCTGCCACGACCTGGGCATCGATCTGTGGGACGTCATCCGCTGCGCGGAGACCAAGCCCTTCGGCTTCCAGGCGTTCCGCCCCGGCCCCGGCGTCGGCGGCCACTCCGCCCCCCAGGACCTGACCGCCCACGCGGGCCGCACCCTGCGCATGGCGGAACTCGCCCAACAGGTCAACGGCCGGATGCCGCACTACGTCGTCCAGCGCGCCGCGGCCCTCCTCAACGAGCACGGCAAGTCGGCGCGCGGCGCACGCGTGCTCCTCCTCGGCGTCACCTACAAGGCCGACCTGGCCGACGAGCAGGGCAGCCCCGCGCACGAGGTGGCGGTCCGGCTGATGGAGCTGGGCGCGTCCGTCAGCTACCACGACCCGCACGTCCCGTCCTGGAACGTCCTCGACCGCCCCGTCCCCCGCGCGGACTCCCTCTACGAGGCCGCCGCCGACGCCGACCTGACGATCCTGCTCCAGCAGCACCGCACGTACGACCTCCAGGGCCTCTCGGTCAAGGCCCAGCTCCTGCTGGACACGCGGGGGGCGACTCCTACGGGGGCGGCGCACCGGTTGTGAAAGGGGCGCGCGCAGGACCGTCGTGCCACGGGGGTTGGTGGTGGGAGGGGGACCGCGCCGGTACGGTGGAGGACGAGGAGCCCACCGCAGGGGGTACTGCGGCAGGCTCCAGGATGATGCACGGGCGTCCGCCCCTAGTTCTTCTCGGGGCGGCCGCTCACCACCCGAAAGGGAGGAGCCCACCGCAGGGGCTGCTGCGGCAGGCTCCAGGATGATGCACGGGTGTCCGCCCCTAGTTCTTTTGGGGGCGGCCGCTCACCATCCGAAAATCCGCAAGATCCACCTCCTCCGGCACTGCACCGTCCACAGACGGATGCGATCCCAGCGGGTGGGCCTGCGGTGACGGCCCATGGGCGCCCCCTTCCACGACACCGCCCAGTGACCCGGTGGGTGGTCCGTCGGAATCGGGCCGGGCCCCGAGGGCGGGGTCCGGACCGTGTCCTTGGAAGGGGGCTCCCAGAAGAACTGGGCGCCGTCCAGGACACTAGCGGCCTCACACGGGTGGACCAGCGCGGATCAGGCCCCAGGGCAACCGCGCGCCCCCCGGCTGCCACGCGCGCCCCCGCGGACACGCGGACACGCGGACACGCGGACACGCGGACACGCGGACACGCGGACACGCGGACACGCGGACACGCGGACACGCGGACACGTGGACACGTGGAAGGGGCCGGTCACCAGGTGACCGGCCCCTTCGGTGCCGTATCGGAGTCGGGGGTCCGCCCGGGACCTACCGCCGGTGCTGCGAGTCCGCGACCGTCACCTCGACGCGCTGGAACTCCTTGAGCTCGCTGTAGCCGGTGGTGGCCATCGCGCGGCGCAGGGCGCCGAAGAGGTTCATCGAACCGTCGGGGGTGTGGGACGGGCCGGTGAGGATCTCCTCCAGCGTGCCCACCGTGCCGAGGTCGACCTTCTGGCCGCGCGGCAGCTCCTCGTTGACGGCTTCCATGCCCCAGTGGTTGCCCCGGCCCGGACCGTCGGTCGCGCGGGCCAGCGGGGAGCCCATCATCACGGAGTCCGCGCCGCAGGCGATCGCCTTGGGCAGGTCGCCGGACCAGCCGACCCCGCCGTCCGCGATGACGTGCACGTACCGGCCGCCGGACTCGTCCATGTAGTCGCGGCGGGCGGCGGCCACGTCGGCGACCGCGGTGGCCATCGGGACCTGGATGCCGAGCACGTTGCGCGTGGTGTGCGCGGCGCCGCCGCCGAAGCCGACCAGCACGCCGGCCGCGCCGGTGCGCATGAGGTGCAGGGCGGCGGTGTAGGTGGCGCAGCCGCCGACGATCACCGGGACGTCGAGCTCGTAGATGAACTGCTTCAGGTTCAGCGGCTCGTGCGCGCCGGAGACGTGCTCCGCGGAGACCGTCGTACCGCGGATGACGAAGATGTCCACGCCCGCGTCCACGACGGCCTTGGAGAACTGGGCGGTGCGCTGCGGGGAGAGCGCGGCGGCGGTGACCACGCCCGAGTCGCGCACCTCCTTGATGCGCTGCCCGATCAGCTCCTCCTTGATGGGAGCGGCGTAGATCTCCTGGAGGCGGCGGGTGGCCGCCTCGGCGGGCAGGCCGACGATCTCGTCCAGCAGCGGCTGCGGGTCCTCGTAGCGGGTCCACAGACCCTCGAGGTTCAGCACGCCGAGGCCGCCGAGCTCACCGATGCGGATCGCCGTGGCCGGGGAGACGACCGAGTCCATGGGGGCGGCCAGGAACGGCAGCTCGAAGCGGTAGGCGTCGATCTGCCAGGCGATCGAGACCTCCTTCGGGTCCCGCGTACGGCGGCTGGGGACGACGGCGATGTCGTCGAAGGCGTACGCCCGGCGGCCGCGCTTGCCGCGCCCGATCTCGATCTCAGTCACGTCTGTGGCCTTTCCCTGATGCGTTGCAGCGCCTTCCAGTATCCCCGACGGACACGCCGAGGGCGGTCCCGGAGGTGTCCGGGACCGCCCAGGAAGGCTCTTACGGCTACTTGCGGCTGTAGTTCGGTGCCTCGACCGTCATCTGGATGTCGTGCGGGTGGCTCTCCTTGAGGCCCGCCGAGGTGATCCGTACGAAGCGCCCGTTGTCCTGGAGCTGGGGCACGGTCTGGCCGCCGACGTAGAACATCGACTGGCGCAGGCCGCCGACCAGCTGGTGGACGACCGAGGAGAGCGGGCCCCGGTAGGGCACCTGGCCCTCGATGCCCTCGGGGACGAGCTGCTCGTCGGAGGCGACGCCCTCCTGGAAGTAGCGGTCCTTGGAGAACGACTTGCGGTCGCCGCGGGTCTGCATGGCGCCGAGCGAGCCCATGCCGCGGTACGACTTGAACTGCTTGCCGTTGATGAACATCAGCTCGCCCGGCGACTCCTCGCAGCCCGCGAGCAGCGAGCCCAGCATCACCGTGTCCGCGCCGGCGACGAGGGCCTTGGCGATGTCACCGGAGTACTGCAGTCCGCCGTCGCCGATGACCGGGACACCGGCCGCCTTGGCGGCGAGCGCGGCCTCGTAGATGGCGGTGACCTGCGGGACGCCGACACCGGCGACGACACGCGTGGTGCAGATGGAGCCGGGTCCGACGCCGACCTTGATGCCGTCGCAGCCCGCGTCGACGAGGGCCTGGGCGCCGTCGCGCGTGGCGACGTTGCCGCCGATGACGTCGACGCCGGAGGAGTTCGACTTGATCTTGGCGACCATGTCGCCGACCAGCCGGGAGTGGCCGTGCGCGGTGTCGACGACGATGAAGTCGACGCCCGCCTCGATCAGCGCCTGGGCGCGCTCGAAGGCGTCACCGGCGACACCGACCGCCGCGCCGACCAGCAGCCGTCCCTCGGCGTCCTTGGCGGCGTTCGGGTACTTCTCGGCCTTCACGAAGTCCTTGACCGTGATCAGGCCCTTGAGGACACCGCCGTCGTCGACCAGCGGAAGCTTCTCGATCTTGTGCCGGCGCAGCAGCTCCATGGCCTCGGCGCCGGAGATGCCGACCTTGCCGGTGACCAGCGGCATCGGCGTCATGACCTCGCGCACCTGACGGGTGCGGTCGGTCTCGAAGGCCATGTCGCGGTTGGTGACGATGCCGAGCAGCTTCTTGTTGCCGTCGGTGACCGGGACGCCGCTGATGCGGAACTTGGCGCACAGGGCGTCTGCCTCGGCGAGCGTGGCGTCCGGGTGGATGGTGATGGGGTCCGTGACCATGCCGGACTCGGAGCGCTTCACCAGGTCGACCTGGTTGGCCTGGTCCTCGATGGACAGGTTGCGGTGCAGGACGCCGACGCCGCCCTGGCGGGCCATCGCGATCGCCATGCGCGACTCGGTGACCTTGTCCATGGCGGCGGACAGCAGCGGGATGTTGACCCGCACGTTCTTGGAGACGTACGAGGCGGTGTCGATCTCGTCGGGTGCCATGTCCGACGGGCCCGGCAGCAGCAGCACGTCGTCGTAGGTCAGCCCGAGTGTCGCGAATTTACCGGGCACTCCGTCGACGTTGGCAGTCATGACACCTTCCCCAAATGGCCTTGATCGGTGCGGATGTCCATGCTAACGGGAAGCGCGGGTGTCTCATTCCACGGTTGCGCACGGCTCCGGGCTTCGTATGTTCGTACGGAGACGCCTGGGCGTCCGTTCATCCGCCGAAGGGGCGGCGCGGCGGCGGGCGTTACTGCTCCGCCAGGGCGCGCAGCCGGCTCAGCGCACGGTGCTGCGCCACCCGGACGGCGCCGGGTGACATTCCCAACATCTGTCCAGTCTCCTCCGCGGTGAGCCCCACGGCGATGCGCAGCAGGATCAGCTCGCGCTGGTTCTCGGGCAGGTTGGCGAGGAGTTTCTTGGCCCATTCGGCGTCGCTGCTGAGCAGGGCGCGCTCCTCCGGGCCGAGGGAGTCGTCGGGGCGCTCGGGCATCTCGTCGGAGGGCACGGCGGTGGATCCGGGGTGGCGCATGGCCGCGCGCTGCAGGTCGGCGACCTTGTGGGAGGCGATGGCGAAGATGAACGCCTCGAAGGGCCGGCCGGTGTCCTTGTAGCGGGGCAGGGCGAGGAGCACCGCGACGCAGACTTCCTGGGCGAGGTCCTCGACGAAGTGCCGGGCGTCGCCGGGGAGCCGGGACAGGCGGGTGCGGCAGTAGCGCAGGGCGAGGGGGTGGACGTGGGCGAGCAGATCGTGCGTGGCCTGCTCGTCTCCGTCGACGGCGCGATGGACGAGCGCACCGATCGCCCCTTGGGCAGTGCCCGCCTCGTCGTCGCGCATCGGTCCATGGTGCCTTGCGGACGACGGGTCCGCGGCACCGTGTCCCTGGTTGTGCACTGAAGCGTTATGAGCAGGTGCGCCGGAACTCATCCCCTGCGCCCTCCCCTTCCGCTCGACCGACTCGTCCCCGAGGAACTCCACACCCTCAAGGATGCGGCATCCTCGGCGAAACGAGCAGCGGGTACCTGACAGCGGCCTTCGCTGCCCTGGTGGGCGGGGGTTTCCGGGTCCGTCGCGCGGCGGATTCGGCCGGCCCCGGGGCCTGTCGTGGGGCCCGGTCCGAGGCCGTGCGGTGAGGTGCGTACCCGACGCCGCACGCCTGGCGCCCCTCGCGCGCCCGTCGTGCCGCGGGACGCCCCTCGCGCCCCTCGCGCGCCTGTCGTGCCTGTCGTGCCTGTCGTGCCTGTCGTGCCTGTCGTGCCTGTCGTGCCGTCGGGCGCCGGTGCCCACTCCGGCCGGGCGCATGCCCCACCCGGCCGACGATCCGTTGCGGGTCGAGTGCACGCCCCACCAGCCCGGCGACCCCTCAGCGGCCCGGCGCACGCGCTGCCGAGCCAGGGGTGATGCCGTAACCGGAGACCCGGACGAATCCGGCCCGCGGCGCGGTACGCACGCGGCTGGGCCCCGTGCCGGGACGGCCCCGGTGGGGGCCTTCGCGTGCCGCCGCCCGTGGGCCGACCTCGCCAGGGCGGGCCCCCGCTCGCCGGCCGCCGCTCGATGATGCCGCGCGCCGGGGCGGTCCGGCCGGACGACGGACGGGCGCGGGGCCTCTCGTCCGGATCAGGCCGGATGCGCGGATCCCGGCTCCGTACCCGGCCCCCGCCCCGCCGAGCGTGTCGGCGTCTCGCGGGGTTCGGTGACGGATCCGGGCGCTGCGCCCGATCCGGCGTGATCCACACGCAAGGCCCTAGCGCACGAGGCCCCACCGGAAGCCCAGCGCCACCGCGTGGGCCCGGTCCGACGCGCCGAGCTTCTTGAAGAGCCGCCGGGCGTGCGTCTTGACGGTGTCCTCGGAGAGGAACAGCTCGCGCCCGATCTCGGCGTTGGAACGGCCGTGGCTCATGCCTTCGAGGACCTGGATCTCACGCGCGGTGAGCGTGGGCGCGGCGCCCATCTCCGCCGAGCGCAGCCGGCGCGGGGCGAGCCGCCAGGTCGGGTCGGCGAGCGCCTGTGTGACCGTGGCCCGCAGCTCCGCGCGGGAGGCGTCCTTGTGCAGGTAGCCACGGGCACCGGCGGCCACCGCGAGGGCCACCCCGTCGAGGTCCTCGGCGACGGTGAGCATGATGATGCGCGCACCGGGGTCGGCGGACAGCAGCCGCCGCACCGTCTCGACGCCGCCCAGACCGGGCATGCGTACGTCCATCAGAATCAGGTCCGAGCGGTCGGCACCCCAGCGGCGGAGGACTTCCTCGCCGTTGGCAGCCGTCGTCACGCGCTCGACGCCGGGCACGGTCGCGACCGCGCGGCGGAGCGCCTCTCGGGCAAGCGGGGAGTCGTCGCAGACGAGGACGGAAGTCATGGCCGCCCTCCGCAGCTGATGCGCGTCACCTTGAGCCTCCAGGCTGGTACGAAATCGTCACCTGTGCGGTCGACCGTCTCGGACGCCCGCCCGAGCGCTTGTTCCTTCAACCGCCTCGCACTCTCAACGACGGTCACTCGAAAGAGTTACGGGGCCGTCTGCCATCTTCGGCACTCTACGTGAGGAGACGGACACGGTGCAGACATGCGCGACGGGCCCCCGAACTTTCATCACAACCCGTGCCCCATTCAGCCCCTTTTCTTCCCCTTTGTTGGTGTCCGGGGCTAGATTCGCAATGAGTCATATTTTCATCTCCTTGGATCGTAGTTGTACGGTCGTGGACACCGGATCCGCCCAGAACGGCTACAAGGGGTCACGCAATGGCAGATTTCTCCCGCCTTCCCGGACCGAACGCGGACCTGTGGGACTGGCAGCTCCTGGCTGCCTGCCGCGGGGTGGACAGCTCGCTCTTCTTCCACCCCGAGGGCGAGCGTGGTGCGGCTCGGAGCGCTCGCGAGAACTCGGCCAAAGAGGTCTGCATGAGGTGCCCGGTACGCGCCGAGTGCGCCGCGCACGCGCTGGCGGTACGTGAGCCGTACGGCGTGTGGGGCGGGCTGACCGAGGACGAGCGCGAAGAGCTGATGGGGCGGGCGCGCAACCGGCTGGTGTCGGCATCGGCCGCCGCCGGGCACGCCGCTTCGAACAACTGAAGGAACGTTTCTTCAGGAGGTAAGGACAGAACAAGGGCACGTACGCGTGCCCTTGCCGCCGCCGACCGTCATACGTGCGGTTCAGCGGGCGGTGACCGTCGCCAGCTTCTCCAGCGTCGCGGTGACCGCCGGCACCTGGGCGAGGTCCGGGAGCGTGAGCGCGACGATCTCCCGCCGCACCGCGGGCTCCAGCACCACGGTGCGCACACCCCGGGGGCGTACGGACTCGATGGCCAGCTGGGGCAGGACCGCGACCCCGAGTCCTGCGCCGACCAGCCCGGCCACCGCCGGATAGTCGTCGGTCGCGAAGTCGATGCGCGGGGTGAAACCGGCCGCCTCGCACACCTCGACCAGCTGGCCCCGGCAGCGCGGACAGCCGGCGATCCAGGGTTCGTCGGCGAAATCACCGATGGCGACGGACTCCGCGCGGGCGAGCCGGTGCCGCTCCGGTACGAGCCCCACGAGCCGGTCCGTCAGCAGCGGCCGTACGACGAGGTCGTCCCATTCCTCGGCGCCCGCCGCCCCCTCGTACCGGAAGGCGAGGGCCACGTCGCAGTCGCCCTCGCGCAGCATCTCCACGGAGCGGGGCGGTTCGGCCTCCTCCAGGGAGACCCTGGTGCCCGGGTGGGCGTCGCGCAGGGCGGCGAGGGCGGTCGGGACGAGCGTGGAGCTGCCGCTGGGGAAGGAGACGAGGCGGACCCGGCCCGCGCGCAGCCCGGCGATGGCGGCGACCTCCTCCTCGGCGGCGGTGAGCCCGGCGATGATCCCGGCGGCGTGCCTCACCAGCGCCTCTCCGGCCTGCGTCAGACGCATCTCGCGGCCGCTGCGGATGAGCAGGGGGGTGCCGACGGACGCCTCCAGCGCCTTCATCTGCTGGCTCACCGCGGGCTGGGTGCAGCCCAGCTCCCGGGCCGCAGCGGAGAAGGAACCGGTGGTGGCCACGGCGCGCAGCACGCGGAGATGACGAGCTTCGATCACACCCCAAGGATAAGTCGTCCTTTGGTGCGAAGGCGAATAATGCGTCGACGCTTTGATCTCCATCGCCTACCGTGCGACGCATGAAGCTTCTGTCTGTGAACCTGGGGCGGCCCGAGGTGGTGCCGTACACGGACCACCGTGACGGGGTGACCGGCATCGACAAGCGGCCCGTGGACGGGCCGGTGCGGGTGGCGGCGCCGGGCCCGAAGGGGTTCGGTGCGAGCGGTCTGGACGGGGACGCCGTGTGCGAGACCCGGCACCACGGCGGGAACGACCAGGCGGTGTACGCCGTCGCCCGCGAGGACCTCGACGCGTGGGAGCGCACGCTGGGGCGCACGCTGGCGAACGGCTCGTTCGGCGAGAACCTCACCACGGAGGGGATCGACGTGTCCGGCGCCCTGATCGGTGAGCGCTGGGCCGTCGGGCCCGAGGTGCTGCTGGAGATCACCTCCGGGCGTATCCCCTGCCGCACCTTCCAGGGCCACATGGGTGAGAAGGGCTGGGTGAAGCGGTTCACGGAGCGGGGTGCGCCGGGTGCGTATCTGCGGGTGATCCGGCCCGGTGAGATCCGCGCGGGTGACGCGGTCCGGGTCGTGCACCGGCCGGACCACGAGGTGACGGTCGCCCTGCAGTTCCGCGCGGTGACGACCGAGCGGACGCTGCTGCCCCGGCTGCTGGAGGCGGGCGAGGCGCTGCATCCGGAGGCGGTGGCGACGGCACGGACGTACGTGGAGAAGTACGGTGCGGGCTCGCCGGCCTGACGGCCCTGGACGTGAGCGGATGCTTCGGCTCCGGGTAACTACTCTTGCGCCATGACAACGGCTCTGATTACGGGATCGACGGCTGGGATCGGTGCCGCGTTCGCGCGGCGGCTGGCGGCCGACGGACACGACCTGGTGCTGGTGGCCCGCGACACCGGCCGGCTGCGCGAACAGGCCACCGAGCTGCACGACCGCCACGGCATCGAGGCGGAGGTGCTGACCGCCGACCTGGCGGACGACAAGGGCATCGAGTCGGTGGCCGAACGGCTCGGTGACCGCAGGAACCCCGTCGATCTGCTGGTCAACAACGCCGGTTTCGGCAACAAGGGCCGTTATCTCGCCGTCCCCATGGCCGACGAGCTGAGGATGCTCAAGGTGCACTGCGAGGCGGTGCTCCGGCTGACGTCGGCGGCGGCGGAGGCGATGCGGGAGCGCGGCCGCGGCGGTGTCGTCAACGTCGCCTCGGTGGCGGCGTTCGTGCCGCGCGGTACGTACGGGGCGTCCAAGGCGTGGGTCGTGCAGTTCACGCAGGGCGCGGCCCGGGACCTCGCGGACAGCGGCGTACGGCTGATGGCGCTGTGCCCCGGTTTCGTGCGCACCGAGTTCCACGACCGGGCCGGTATGGGGACGGACAACATCCCGGACTGGATGTGGCTGGACGCGGACAAGGTCGCCGCGGCGGCGCTCGCGGACCTGGCCCGGGGCAAGTCGCTGTCGATCCCCGACCCGCGGTACAAGGCGCTGATGGGGGCGGCGAAGCTGGTCCCGCGCGGGCTGCTGGGCGGCATCTCCTCCCGGACGGGACGCAAGTACGGGCCCCAGTGACGGCCCGGCGCCGGCCCCCTCCACAGCGGGCCGGGGTCCGCGCCCCGGAGCAGAATGGGTGCTGACAGGACCCGGACCAGGAGGGCCGGAGGTGGCGTCATGACCTTCGTACAGCTCATCGACTGCAGGACCAGCCGGTTCGAGGAGATGGATCGGCTCATGGACCGGTGGGTCGAGCAGACCAAGGGGAAGCGGACGGCGACGCACGCGGTGGTCGGCAAGGACCGCTCGGACGCCTCGCACGTCGTCGAGATCGTGGAGTTCCCCTCGTACGAGGAGGCGATGCGCAACTCGCAGCTGCCGGAGACCGACCGGATCTTCCGGGAGATGGTGGCGCTCTGCGACGAGATGCCCACGTTCACCGATCTGGAGGTGACGCGGGACGCCCAGCTGAACACGGACGCCGCGCGGCGGTTCTTCGAGGTGCTGGCCACCGAGGACGACCTGTCACCGATGACGGGCCTGGTCGAGGAGCACTACCACGACCACGACCCGGCCAACGAGCAGGACGTCATCGGCCTGGACCACCTGCGGCGCGAGATGGACGTGTGGCGCGGCGGCTTCGACTTCTCGGTCCGCGTCGAGGACCAGATCGCCCAGGGGGACCGGGTGTGCACGCGGTGGAGCTGGGAGGGGACCCACAAGGGCGACTTCCTCGGCATCCCGCCGACGGGGAAGAAGGTCTCCACCACGGGTACGACCATCTTCCGCTTCGGCTCCAACGGCAAGATCGTCGAGGGCTGGTGGCAGTACGACCGGCTGGGGCTGATGTCCCAACTGGGGGCGCTGGAGCCGACGGAACTGTGAACGGTGCGCGAGAAGGGTGAAGGGCTGCGGGGAGCACGCAGCGCTCCCCGGGGCCCCTCGGTCGCCGTCAGACGCAAGGCGCGAGCGTCCAACGGCTGAGCGTGGAGCTGTCCTCGTCGTACGTCAGCCAGGTCCCGTCGCCGAGCGGGCGCACATAGCTGTCGACGGGACCCTGCGGATAGGCGACCACCCCGCGTATCCGCAGGGTGCGGGCGTCGAGCAGCCAGTGGCGGGCCTGCTCCGGCTCCTCGTCGGAGTCGACCGTCGAGGCGATGACGGTGGCGGCGTCGACGAATCCGCAGCCGTAGTCCCAGTAGGTCTCGTCGTCCTCGTCGTCCTCGTCGGCGGCGGACTCGGGTTCCTGCTCGGCGGTCACCGTGCCGTCCAGGGCGTGCAGTCGCAGGTCCGCCCCGTAGTGCTCGACCGTCAGGAAGCCCGGGTGTCCCGCGTGGACGTCCATCAGAATGCGGTCCAGGCCCTCGTTCAGGTCCCAGCTCGTCAGCTTCTCGCCGTCCCAGCGCGCCCAGTACAGCAGGATGCCGTCCTGGCCCATGCCGATACTCAGGCCCATGTGGACCCCGTCGGGGTGGGAGAGGTGGTTCGAACCGGCCGCCGCGCTGTCCAGCGGCAGGCTCGCCAGCTCCCGTCCGTCCCGGGCGTCCAGGACGACCCAGCGCTCCTCCCAGCCACCCGGCTCCGGCTCGGCCACGACATGCGCCCAGACCAGCCGGCCGTCGTCCGAGACCCGGCAGGAGCCGTGCTCCAGACCACGGCACACCTCCTGCTCGTCCCCCGTGTGCGGGTGACCGAGCTCGGGGCCCCAGCAGCCGTGCCGGTACTCCCACAGCGTCTCCCCGCCCCGGCCCATGGCCCGGACCGCGCGCTGCCCCGAGAACACCGCGAACGTGCCGTCGGGGCTCACCGAGTGGACGCCGTGGTCCCACCGGGGCCAGGGAAGGGGGAAGACGCTCGTCGGTGCGCGCTCCCCCGCGAACAGCTCTCGAAGATCATGAACCTCCAGCTCGTGCCCGTTGCGGAGCAGGGCACGGCACGAGCCGTCCCTACGGCTCTCCAGCGCGAATCCGTTGACCAGTGCGCCTCCACCCGGCAGCCTCACCGAGTCGCGCAGTTGTGCGGTGATCGACATGGCCCGAACGTAACGGACCCCACTGACAGGACGGATCGCCCACGATGTACACGAACTCGTTCACGTGCAGGACGATCGCCAGGACCCTCGGCAAGGCACGATTCCGTCGAACTGATCGGCCGAGCTGGCCGCCAACGCCGTGACCCACGGCCGCGTTCCCGGGCCGGGACGCCGAACTGCGGTTCAGGCGGGAGGACTGCGGGCGCGTCCGCATCGAGGTCAGCGACGCGCGGGGCGAGCGACTGCCCGAGGCGCGGGACGCCGGAAGCGGGGAGGACGGCGGGCGGGGGCTCCTCCTCGTCGCCGCCCTGGCCGAGGAGTGGGGAACGACCCCGCGCCCCGGCGCACCCGGCAAGACGGTGCGGGCCGTGGTGCCCGCCGCGCCGGTCCGCGGGTGAGCCGGGGAAGGACCTGGTCCGTCAGTAGTGGTACCGGGCCTTGCATCCGGCGATGGCACGGCCGTCACCCGCCGGGGCGACAGTGACGTGCGCCGGTGGACCTGGGCCGGGCATCGGGCGAACGCCGCCCTCGCCGCTTCCCTCCCCTCCGTCGTCCCGCGGCACCGGCTCCTCGACGACATCACCCGGCGGTCGTGGCGGGCGGCGGTGGCGGACGCCGGGACGGGGCTGACCCTGCCCGAGGTGGACCCGAACGCCGGGTACCGGCGGCTCCAGCGGTCGGCCGCCCCTGGGACCAGGTGCGGGGCGGCGACGCACCGCCCAGGTCGGCCCCCGTGACTGCCGCCGCCCCGCCGGGTAACGTCCCTGTGCGCCCCTTGAGGCGCCAACTCACTGGCGTGCAGGTTCAGTTCCCGATTCGGAGACGTCATGCCGCTGTCGGAAGGTCAAGCCGTGTACACCGTCGACGTGCCGCTGGGGAGCGGCGGCGAGATCGTGCGAGTGCAGGTGAACGACGCCGGGGAGGACATCGTGCGCGTCGGACGTGGCAGTCGTACCGTCGCCCGGGCCGAGCAGTCCCTGGAACAGATGCTGGACGTCGTACGGCCGGTCGCGGACGCCTTCGTCGGCCGCTGCCGTGGCATGCTCCAGCCGCCGGACGAGGCGACCCTCGCATTCGGCATGTCCCTCTCCGCCGACGCGAAGGTCCTCGTCGCGGGCTCCTCCGCGGAGGCCAACTTCTCCGTCAGCCTCACCTGGCACAGCAGCCCCGCCGGTACGGACGCGGTGCCGGAAGCCGCACCCGGCCCGGAGTCCGCGGGCCGAGGCCCTGAGGTCGGCCCCGCCTCCGAGGGCTGAGTCCCGCGGGGCAGGCCGGGGCCCGCTGTCGCACTGCAGGCACCCTCCAGCTCTCCCCACCGACCGAGGAGGTCCTCGTGCACGACCAGGACGATTCCGGCCGCATTCCGCCCGGAGCCGGGCACGGCGAACCCGAGGACGCCGACACCGTCCTGGCCGCCGGGACGGTCCGGCTCTGGGACGGGGACGGTGGCTCCGCCGGTACCGGATTCCTCCTCGGCGACGGGCTCGTCCTCACCTGCGCCCATGTGGTGTGCGACGCGCTCGGCAGACCCCGCGACACCGAAGTGCTCGCGGGGACCCGTGTCACCGTCGACATGCCGCTCCTAGCCGGTCCGGGAGTTCCGGGGCACGGCCTCGAAGCGGAGGTGGCGCACTGGGTGCCCATCCGGGAGGACCGCAGCGGGGATGTGGCCGTGCTGCGACTGCTCGGTCCGGCACCGGGGGCGCGGCCACTGCCGACCAGCCTGTCCCGGCGTCTGTGGGAGCACGGGTCCCGCCTCGTCGGCTTCACCGGCCGCTCCGACCGGCCCGTGTGGCAGCGGGGCAGTCTCCTCGGCCCAGCCGGGAAGGGCTGGGTGCAGCTGTCCCGGGCCGACGGGCAGACGGTCCGTGTCACCGGCGGTTTCAGCGGCAGCCCGGTCTGGGACAACGCCCTCGGCGCCGTCGTCGGCATGATCGTGGCCGCGGAGCCGGTACGGGACGACCAGCAGGCGTACATGCTGCACCTCGGGGCCCTCGCCGACGAGATCCCCGCCCTTGCCGAGGCGCTCCTGGCCCCGACGCCCTTCCGCGGCCTGGAACCCTTCCGCGAGGAGGACGCGGAGGTCTTCTTCGGCCGCGAGGAGGACACGGAGACCGTGGTCACCGCACTGCGCGGTGACCGTGCGTCGGTGACGTTGTGTGGACCCTCGGGGTGCGGCAAGTCCTCCCTCGCCCTCGCCGGGGTGGCGCCCGTCATGCGCCGTGCCGGCCACGAGGTGGTGGTCGTCCAGTGCGGCCGCACCTCCCGTCCGGTGGAAGCCCTGGCGGTCGAACTCCTCGAACTGGCCCGTCAGGAACGGTTCGGGCCGCCGCGCGTCATCAGCGTGGAGCGGGTCGTCACCTGGCTGACCGGGGCGGGCCTCGCGGACACCGTCCACCGGCTCACCGGCAGCGCCACCACCGACCTCCTCGTCGTACTGGACCAGGCCGAGGCACTCCTCGACCTGCCCGAGGGGGACCTCACGGCCCT
The DNA here is from genome assembly GCF_007829875.1 of Streptomyces capillispiralis. Taxonomy (NCBI): domain Bacteria; kingdom Bacillati; phylum Actinomycetota; class Actinomycetes; order Kitasatosporales; family Streptomycetaceae; genus Streptomyces; species Streptomyces capillispiralis. Next base: position 3,253,765 of record NZ_VIWV01000001.1, read on the forward strand.
CCTGTCGGTGCTCTTCCCCGCCCGGCGCACCCCCGGGATGCGGGTGCTGCTCACCCTGCGGGCCGACTTCGTCGACGCCGCCCTCAGTCACGAGCGCCTCGGGCCGGTGCTGAAGCGGGGAGCCGTCCTGCCGCTGACCCCGATGACCCGGGAGCAGCTCCACGACGTCATCACCCGCCCCGTGGACCGCGTCCCCGGTGTCTCCTATGAACCAGGGCTGGCGCGCCGCATCCTCGAGGACGCCGGCAGTGAGCCCGGCGCCCTCCCCCTCCTCGGCTTCGTCCTCCGGCACCTGTGGGAGGAACAGTCGGGCGGCCGCCTGAGGGTCGAGGCGTACGAGAGGGCCGGCGGCGTTTCCGGCGCACTGCGCAGACACGCGGAGGAGGCCTGGCGGAAGTACGTCCCGTCCGCGGCCGAGACCGGCTCCCCGGACTCCACGGACACTTCGGAGAGCCCTGATCCCGGCGCAACCGACACGGACGCGCGGCGGCTCCTCGCCGGACTGGTACGAGTGGTGCCGGGCAGCGGCGCCCCCGCACTGCGGCGGGTACTGACCCGGGCCGAGGCCGGCGAGCAGCGCTGGCGCCTGGCCGTACTGTTCGCCGGGAAGGACGAGCGCCTGCTGGTCCTCCACGGCGGGGCGGGAGTGCCGGAGAGCGTGGAGCTCGCCCACGAAGCCCTCATCACGGTATGGCCGACGCTGGCCGAAGTGGTGCGCGAGGACCGGGACTTCCTCGCCGCACGCGCGGAGTTGCAGCACGACCGGGAACGCTGGGAGAACGCGGGACGTACCGACGAGCTCCTGCCGCGGGGTGCACAACTCGTCTCCCTCGAGAGCCGACTCGCCGGGCGCACCGACGAACTGACGGCGGCCGAGAACGGCTTTCTCGGCCTCGCCGACGATCAGCGACGCGCAATACAGCACGCGATACAACAGCAGCAGCGTGCCCGGCAGCGGCGCATCCGGCAGGCTTGGACGGCCGGCGGCCTCGCTTTCGCGCTCATCGCCGCCCTGACCGTGTTCTTCGTACAGGAGTCCCGGGTGAGCGAGAGGCGGGCGGCGGAAGGCCGGTCCAGGACGCTGGCCGTGCAGGCGGACGAGCTGGCCGACACCAATCCCGCCCAGGCCGCCCTGGCCGCGATCGCGGGCTACGACATCTCCCCGACCCAGGAAGCCCGCAACGCGTTGCTGCGCCGGTACGCCGCGCTCAAGGAAAAGGCGTGGATCCTGTCGGGCGTCGAGGGAAAGATCGACGGCGTCGCCATGAGCGCGGACGGCGCGGTGACCCTGGCGACCTCCGACACCCGGCGCGCGACCCTGTTCCTGCGTACGAAGCGGGGCGAGGTGCGTCAGGTCAACCTCCGCCTCCGTCCCAATGTCCTGGAACCTACGGTCAGTCTGGACGGGCGGCGCATCGCGTATGTGCGCGACGAGGACCGGGCTGTTGTCTGGCACGATGTCACGCCCACGGCGAAGTACCCGGTGGGGCCCGCACATCTGCTCAAAGGTCCGCCGGTGAAGGCCAAGTCGGATGATTGGGGCAACCTGCGTAAGCTGATCGACTTCTCGCGTACTTCCCGTTACCTCGTCGAGGCAGCGGCCGATTCCGCGACGTTCCCCGTACGTGTCTGGGATCTGGAGACGGGGCGCCGACACGACCTGCCGAAGATCATTCCCGGGATCAAGTCCATCTGGTTCGGCCCTGACGACGTCACGTTGATGGCAATGGGGACCACCTCGTCCTACACCGAGATGATGGACGCGGTCGACATCCGGACCGGTACGCGGCGACGCCTGGTCACGGATGGCAAAGAGAGCGGTGTGTCGAGTGACGGAACCGTGGCCATCACCTGCCATGAAGGGGACAGCGAGTCCTCGACCAACGCCCTGTACCAGACGATACGAGTGGCGGACCGGCGAGTCCTGCGCAGTTACCGAGCCGATTACACCTCGTGCGGACCTACGATCCTTGACGCCAAGGGCGACCGGTTTGCGCTGACTGGCCTCAGAGACACCTGGGAAATCGTCAACGCCAACGGCGACGATCGACCACGAGAATTCGTACCTCCTTCTGGCGTATCCAGCTTCGACATCACTCCGGGACTACCCTTGCTCGGCTCCGAACGGGAGCCTGTCCTGGCCTTCAAGGACGACAGTTCAATCTCCGGACGAACTCTGGTGAGCGCCGAGGGAGAAACCGCATACGGCGTGCCGAGACTGCTCGGTGACGGACGCGCGATGGTGGTCCGCCTCGGAGAGAAAGGCGACTCCCTTCACGTCATGGAGACCGAGGGCGACAACCGCGACCTGGCCAAGGTGTCCGTGAAAGCCGAAACACCGCCGGCCAAGGAGCAGGTCATCGCGATCGACCGCGTCGAGACACTGATGGCGGACGTGTCGGACAAGAATCGGGTGACGGTCCGCCGGCTGCCGTCCCTGAGCCGCGTATCGGAGTTCAGGACAGCCGTCGAGCCGCCCGTCGTCGACCAGGACCCCCACGACCTCTTCACTCCGCCCGGTGACGTAGGCGAACTGGAACCCGTGGACCTCGTATTCCTGCCCGGTGACCGGCTCGTGACGGTCGTCGGGTCCCGCGTCGAACAGTGGGACGCCCGCGAGGGACGTCGTCTGTCCTCGATCGATCTGAAGGACCTCCGGCTCACTTCCCGGAGCCGACCGGACTACTACGTGACTGCCCACCGCGACCCGGACCTCCTGGCCGTCAGCGTGGACGGCGAACCGGACCTGCACGCCGTCGATCTGCGAACAGGCCGGGAGAGGAAAGAGTTCCGCATCCAATTCGCCGACGACTTCCTCACCGCGTACTTCCTCAAGGACACGCGCTACATGGCCGTACTGACCTCGGGACGCATCCTGGAGTTGTGGTCCGTCGAACCGGGCCAACCACCCCGTCGAGTGGCGGCCTTTCCCAAGCCGCTGCGGCCCGGCGAGTGGGCGACGGGCAACCCCAGTGGCGCCCACTACTTCCTGGCCGCCGACAGTTCCGTGACCTTCCTGAAAGCGGACGATCCGTCGTACCGGGAGACCTACGAGTTCGCCGAGAGCCAGCGCGTCGTCTCCGCCACCAGGGACGGCACAGCCGTGTTCGGCTCCCCCGCCCCGGAGTCCTCATTCGACGCGTTCGGGAAGTCTCCCCTCTCGCTGACCCGGCTGGACCCCGTCCTGTGGAAGCGGCACCTGTGCAAGGTGATCGGCCGTGGCCTCACCGACGAGGAACGCCGGGGCCTGCCCGGCTCTCTGCCGGACACTGTCTGCGCCACCTGATCCACGGAGGTCCGGCGGCTGGAGTCCTAGTCGCCTCCGCCGCCTCCGCCGCCTCCCCCGTCACCGCCGCCGTCTCCCCCGCTCCCGCCGCCGTCCCCGCCGTCGCCGCCGTCGCTGCCCCAGCCGTCGCCGCCGCCGGATTCGTTGTCGTCGCGGCCGGTGCCGAGGTTGCTGAACCAGGGGAGGTCCCACACCGCGTCGCCCTCCTCCCGGCGCGAGCGGCGCACGGAGCGGAACCTGGCCAGGCCCGTCGTGTCCCCGAGGCCGAAGGACACGGCGACCGCGTGGGCCATGACCGCGTCCAGGGGGTCGGGGCTCTCGTGGTGGACGTCGCACAGCGGCAGGAGCACGGTGCCGGGTGCGGGGACGGATCCGCGTGCCGGGCGGGCCAGCACCGCGACGCCCCGCCCGTCGCGCAGCAGCCGTGAGCTGACCGAGGTCTCGCGCCGCAGCGTCCAGTGCCGGTCGGGCAGGTGGATCTCGACGCTGCGCTTGGACTTGCGGAACCGCTTGCGCAGGTCGAGGCGGGCCGGGACGTCACCGACGGTCATGACCAGGCCGCCGTCCGGGGCCTCGGTCTCGCCGAGGAAGCCGTTCGGGGCCCTGAGCCGTACGACGGGTGCGTGCGGGCCCCAGACGTCGACGCGTACCAGGCGCCGGTCCACGGCGACGGCCACCGGTCCCGCGGGACCCTGGGCGTGGCGCCGGGCGATCCACAGCGGTACGCCCTCCGCCCGCGCCCGCGCGGCGAGAGCGGCCACCTGCTCGGGTCCGCCGCAGCAACGGACCGCCAGCTCGCCCAGCGCGTGGGCGAACTCGGCGGCCCGGCGCACCTTCAGGGGCGTGGTGGTGCCGGTGACGCGGGTGACCGGGACGGCGCCGGGGCCCTGCGGCAGCGCGTGCAGGGGGCGTTCGCTGCCGCCTCCGCCGAGCCAGCGGCCCCGCAGGAACGCTTCGGCCATGGCGCCGAGGTTCAGCTCGGCCAGCGGTGTCGTCCTGCCGCCTCTGCGCAGCCGGTCCCCGGTGAGTTCCACGGTCCGCGCCAAGGGGTTCCGGGAGTGTTCCCCGTAGAGCACCTGGCTCGTCGTCATCCCCACCTCCGACTGGCTTCGCTCGCTCCGACGTCCTCTGTGGGTAGGTCGCCGTGGCCGGGTCCGCCGGTTCCGTGATCCGGGGCCGTGTTCCGGCACGCCGAAGGCCCGGCACCCCCTTTTGTGCCTTTCGGGGGGCCGGGCCTTCGGGCCGCTGGAAGCGGGTCGCTCAGTGGGCGTGGCCGTGGCCGTGGCCCGCGGCCGCGGCCGGCTCCTCCTCTTCCTTCTTCTCGACGACCAGGGTCTCGGTCGTCAGGAGGAGGGAGGCGATGGAGGCGGCGTTCTCCAGGGCGGAGCGGGTCACCTTGACCGGGTCGATGACGCCGGCCTTGACCAGGTCGCCGTACTCGCCGGTGGCGGCGTTGAAGCCCTGGCCCTTGTCGAGCTCGGCGACCTTGGAGGTGATGACGTAACCCTCCAGGCCGGCGTTCTCGGCGATCCAGCGCAGCGGCTCGACGACCGCGCGGCGGACCACGGCGACACCGGTGGCCTCGTCGCCGGTCTTGCCGAGGCCGCCCTCGAGCACCTTGGCGGCGTGGACCAGCGCGGAGCCACCACCGGAGACGATGCCCTCCTCGACCGCGGCGCGGGTCGCGGAGATGGCGTCCTCCAGACGGTGCTTCTTCTCCTTCAGCTCCACCTCGGTGGCGGCGCCGACCTTGATCACGCACACGCCGCCGGCCAGCTTCGCGAGGCGCTCCTGGAGCTTCTCGCGGTCCCAGTCGGAGTCGGTGGTCTCGATCTCGGCCTTGATCTGGCCGACGCGACCCTCGACGTCCTCCTTCTTGCCGCCGCCGTCGACGATCGTGGTGTCGTCCTTGGTGACGGTGACGCGGCGGGCGGAGCCCAGCACGTCCAGGCCGACCTGGTCGAGCTTGAGGCCGACCTCCTCGGAGACGACCGTGGCGCCGGTGAGGACGGCCATGTCCTGCAGCATCGCCTTGCGGCGGTCGCCGAAGCCGGGGGCCTTCACCGCGACGGCGTTGAAGGTGCCGCGGATCTTGTTGACGACCAGGGTCGACAGGGCCTCGCCCTCGACGTCCTCGGCGATGATCAGCAGCGGCTTGGAGGAGTTGGCCTGGATGACCTTCTCCAGCAGCGGCAGCAGGTCGGCGATCGCGGAGATCTTGCCCTGCGTGATCAGGATGTACGGGTCGTCGAGGACGGCCTCCATGCGCTCCTGGTCCGTCACGAAGTACGGCGACAGGTAGCCCTTGTCGAAGGCCATGCCCTCGGTGAAGTCCAGCTCCAGGCCGAAGGTGTTGGACTCCTCGACGGTGATGACACCGTCCTTGCCGACCTTGTCCATCGCCTCGGCGATGAGCTCGCCGACCTGCTGGTCCTGGGCGGACAGCGCGGCGACGGCGGCGATGTCGGACTTCTCGTCGATCGGGCGGGCCGAGGCGAGCAGGTCCTCGGAGACCGCGGCGACGGCGGCGTCGATGCCCTTCTTCAGGGCGGCCGGGGAGGCACCGGCGGCGACGTTCTTCAGGCCCTCGCGGACCAGCGCCTGGGCCAGGACGGTGGCGGTGGTGGTGCCGTCACCCGCGATGTCGTTGGTCTTGGTCGCCACCTCCTTCACCAGCTGGGCACCGAGGTTCTCGTACGGGTCCTCGATCTCGACCTCGCGGGCGATCGTGACACCGTCGTTGGTGATGGTGGGAGCGCCGAACTTCTTGTCGATGACGACGTTGCGGCCCTTGGGGCCGATCGTCACCTTGACCGTGTCGGCAAGCTTGTTGACGCCGCGCTCGAGGGCGCGACGGGCGTCCTCGTCGAACTTCAGGATCTTCGCCATGGCAGCGGGAGCCCTCTTTCGAGATCTGGGTGAAATCACTGCGCCCCGGGCGCCCGGCTCCTTGTCGGATGCTGGGGCCAGGGGCGCAGTTCGAGCGGAAGCGCGCCGAAGGTTCGGGCGCTTCGTGTGCTTCGCTTCTGGGTGACTTACTTCTCGACGATCGCGAGCACGTCGCGGGCCGAGAGGACGAGGTACTCCTCGCCGTTGTACTTCACCTCGGTGCCGCCGTACTTGCTGTACAGAACGACGTCGCCGACCTTCACGTCGAGTTCGACGCGCTTGCCGTCCTCGAAGCGGCCCGGACCGATGGCCAGGACGACGCCCTCCTGGGGCTTCTCCTTGGCGGTGTCCGGAATGACCAGGCCCGAAGCCGTGGTCTGCTCGGCGTCGAGCGGCTGGACCACGATGCGGTCCTCGAGCGGCTTGATGGCAACCTTGGAGCTGGCGGTCGTCACGATCCGACCTCCCCCTTCGGAGATCTCACGGGGTTAACTGTCTGAGGTGGCGACCAGGTGGATCCGTCGTCGCGGGTGCCGGACCTGCCCGTCGCGTGTGTTGGCACTCTCCAGGGGGGAGTGCCAGACCTGAGACTATGACCGGGATTAGCACTCGGTCAAGCGGAGTGCCAATTGCCTGCGGCGCGTCGTGGGGGTGGGGGGCTTTTCGGCACGGGGTTGTGCGGCCGGCGGTGGTGCGGTGACCGTCACCGGGGGCTGCCGCCCCCGGGCCCCCGATCCGGCCCTGAACGGGCCTCGTCCTCAATCGCCGGACGGGCTGAGAGTGAGCGGTGCTCGCCGGGAACCGTCGGCGGGCTGAGGGGTGAGCGGTGCTCGCCGGGAGTCGTTGGGGGCGGGGTGGTTCGTCCTGTGTAGTCCTCCAGGCGGCCCACCTCCAGACCTCGCTCCTCCAGCTCCCCCAGCACCCGTGTCGTCCGTTCCGCCAACGACAGGGCCGGCGCCTCGCCCGACGGTACGGAGACGATGTCGCCGGGGGTCAGGTGGTGGGGGCCGCGGGTGTAGGTGAGGTGGCCGTCGGGCTCCAGGGTCACCCTCCACAGCACCACCGCCGCGATGCCGCAGTCGGCGGCGGCGCGCAGGGTCGTGGTGTCGTACGCGCCGTAGGGCGGGCGGAAGAGCTGGGGGCGGATGCCGAAGCGGGACTTCAGCTTGCGCTGCTGGCCGCAGATCTCGGCGCGCTGGCCGGCGTAGGGCAGGCCGCGCAGGGCGGGATGGTCGAGGGTGTGGTTCTGCAGCGTGGCGCCGACCGAGCGCAGCCGGGCGAAGTGGGCGTAGCCGGGACCCACCACGCTGTCCGTGAGGAACATGGTGACGGGGAGGCGGCGTTCGCGGACCAGGTCGATGAAGCGGGGGTCGCGTTCGGCGCCGTCGTCGTAGGTGAGGAAGACGACCCTGTCGTCGGTCGGGACGTGGTCGACGACCGGCGGGAGGGCGCCGGTCCGCGGCGCCGGTCCGGCCCCGGGCGGCCGGCTCGCCTCGCTCCCCGCTCCGGCCGGCGCCGTACCGCACCCGGCGAGCGCGGTCAGCGAGGCCAGTGCGGCCAGCGCGGTGGCGGTCGCCAGGACGCGCGCCCTCCCCGGGTTCGCCAGGACGCGCGCCCTCCCCGGGGACGCGGCGCGCCTCACAGGTAGTCCTCCAGCCGCCCCACCGCGTAGCCCTCGGCCGTGACCTTGTTCAGGAAGCGGCGGACCATGTCCGGCATCGTGCCCTTCCAGTCCTCGCGCCCCCGGAAGTGGCTGAGGACGATGTCGCCGGGGTGCAGCGAGCGGTCCCACTCGCGGTACTCCCAGTGGTCGGCGAAGACCTCCGCGTTCCACAGCGGGACGTGCGTGATGCCGCAGGCCTTGGCGGCGCGCAGGGTGGCCTTGTCGTAGTTGCCGTAGGGCGGGCGGAAGAGGGCGGGGCGCTCGCCGTAGCGCTCCTCGATGACCTTCTGCATGCCGCAGATCTCGCGCTTCTGGCGGGCGTGGGAGAGGGCCGGCAGGTAGGGGTGGCGGAGGGTGTGGTTGTGCAGGCCGACGCCCGCGTCCCGCATCCTCTCGAAGTAGCCGTAGTCCTCCTTGGCGAGGTAGTCGCTGAGGAAGACGGTGTACGGGATCCTCAGCTCGTTCGTCATCCGCAGGAACGCCGGGTCCTTCTCGGCGCCGTCGTCGATGGTGAGGAAGACGACCCTGTCCTTCGTGGGGACGGTGGTGAAGACCGGGGGGAGGTCCAGCCGCCGGTGGCCGTCGACCTCGAAGCCGTCGCGGGTGGTGATCGCCGGCTTCTTCGCCGGGGGCGGCGGGGCGGTCAGGGGCACTCGTTGCAGCCCCCAGCGCCGCGCGGCGGCGGTTCGCGCGGCGTGCGCGGCGCGCAGTTTGGTGGCGTAGGCGTCGAGCGCTCGGGCGGGGGGCGCTTCGAGGGGCTGCTGGCCGCCCGCCGGTTCCACCTCGGTGCCGCCCCGGCCGCAGCCCGGCGCGAGGGCGGCGAGAGCGAGTACCACGAGGCCGGTCCTCAGGCCGCCCGGCGACCACCCCTTGCCCCGCGATTTGTCATTTTGTCCTACTGCTCTCATGGGGCCGGATCCTCGCAGTCCGCCGCCGGGATCCCGGCCCGACACTGCGGCCGGAGGCGTACGGTCCACCGACTGGCCCACAATGAGCCGGTGAACGACCTCGCCCCGCTCCTCACCCCCGAAGGCCGCGCCCTCCTCGACGAGGTGCGCGACACCGACCCGGCGCACGAACTCGCCGTCGCGACCCGGCTGCGCCGTGAGCATCCCGCCGCGCTGGTGTCGGCGGCGCTCGGCCAGGCCCGGCTGCGGCAGCGGGCGGTGGCGAAGTTCGGGGCGGAGGACGCCCGGCGGATGTTCTTCACGCCCAACGGGGTGGAGCAGTCGACCCGGGCGAGCGTGGCGGCGTACCGGGCACGGCGGTTCGCGGACCTCGGCGTGACGTCCGTGGCCGACCTGTGCTGCGGGATCGGCGGGGACGCGATCGCGTTGGCCCGCGCCGGGATCCGGGTCCTGGCGGTGGACCGCGACCCGCTCACCGCCGCGGCGGCCCGGGCCAACGCCGAGGCGCTCGGGCTCGCGGAGCTGATCGAGGTGCGGGAGGCGGACGTCACCGAGGTGGACACCGCCGGGTACGACGCCGTCTTCGTCGACCCGGCCCGGCGCGGCGGCCGGGGCCGGATCTTCGACCCCGAGGCGTACTCGCCCCCGCTGTCCTGGGCGGTCGGGGCGGCCCGCGCCGCCTCCCGCGCCGCCGCGCTGAAGGTCGCGCCGGGCATCCCGCACGAGGCCGTCCCCGACGACGCGCGGGCCGAGTGGATCTCGGACGGCGGGGACGTGAAGGAGGCCGTGCTGTGGTTCGGCGCGGACGGCGGGACCGGGGCGGCGGCGGTCCGGGCGACCCTCCTGCCCGGCCCGCGCACCCTCGTCTCCCGCGGCCTGCCCGACCCCGCGGTCCGTCCGCCCGGCCGGTACCTGTACGAACCCGACGGCGCCGTCATCCGGGCGCACCTGGTCGCCGAGGTGGCCGACCAGCTCGACGGCGGGCTCGTCGACGCGACGATCGCCTACGTCACCGCGGACGCCCACCGCCCCACGCCCTACGCCACCGCCTACGAGCTCACCGACCACCTCCCGTTCAACGTCAAGAAGCTGAAGGCGCTGCTGCGCGAGCGCGGGGTCGGCACCCTGACCGTCAAGAAGCGCGGCTCGGCGGTCGAACCCGAGGAACTGCGCCGCAAGGTGCTGCCCAAGCCGCACGGCTCGGCGTCGGTCACGGTGTTCCTGACCCGCGTCGACGGCGCCCCGGCCATGCTGCTGGGGCACCCGGCGCACTGATCAGGCGCCGGCCTCCGCCGCCCGGCGCAGCAGCAGCTCCCGCTCGCGCGCGTTCCGCGCCAGCGACGCCGCCCGGGCGAACTCCGCCCGCGCCTCCCCCGTACGGCCGAGGCGGGCCAGCAGGTCGCCGCGGACGCTCGGCAGCAGGTGGTAGTCCCGCAGCGCCGATACGTCCGTCAGGGCGTCGACGAGGGGCAGCGCGGCGGCGGGGCCCTCGGCCATGGAGACGGCGACCGCGCGGTTGAGTTCGACGACCGGGGAGGGGGCCCGGGCGGCGAGGAGCGCGTACAGGGTGGCGATGCGGGGCCAGTCGGTCTCCTCGTAGCGGTGGGCGTGCGCGTGGCAGGCGGCGATGGCCGCCTGGAGGGCGTACGGGCCCGGGGCGCCGGCGGCGGTGGCCTCGGCGCGGGTGAGGGCTGCGACGCCGCGCGCCATGAGCAGGCGGTTCCAGCGGGCGCGGTGCTGGTCCTTCAGCAGCACCGGCTCGCCGTTCGGACCGGTGCGGGCGGCGGCGCGGGAGGCCTGGAACTCCAGCAGCGCGGTCAGTCCGTGCACCTCGGGCTCCTTGGGCAGCAGCCCGGACAGCACCCGGGCCAGCCGCAGCGCGTCCTCGCACAGCGCCGGGCGCAGCCAGTCGTCGCCGGCCGTGGCGGCGTACCCCTCGTTGAAGATCAGGTAGATCACGTCGAGGACCGAGCCGAGGCGGGCCTCGCGGTCGGGGCCGTACGGCACCTCGAAGGCGACGTTCCGCGTCGCCAGGGTGCGCTTCGCGCGCACGATGCGCTGGGCCACCGTCGGTTCCGGGACGAGGAAGGCGCGGGCGATCTCGGCCGTGGTCAGGCCGCCGAGCAGCCGCAGGGTGAGGGCGGTGCGGGCCTCGGCGGACAGGACCGGGTGGCAGGCGGTGAAGACGAGCCGGAGCAGGTCGTCGTCGATGTCGTCCGGGTCCGCGGGCTCGTCCGGCGCAGCCGTCACGGCCGGCCGCTCCCGCCCGATCTCGGCCAGCTTGCGGGCGTAGTTCTCCCGGCGGCGGACCAGGTCGACGGCACGGTTGCGGGCGGTGGCCATGAGCCAGGCGCCCGGATTGTCGGGCACCCCGTCCCTCGGCCACTGTTCCAGCGCGGCGACCAGCGCGTCCTGCGCGAGCTCCTCGGCGATGCCGACGTCCCGGACGACGCGGGTGACGCCGGCGATCACCCGGGGGGACTCCATGCGGAAGACGGTCTCGACGGTCCGTACCGCTGCGACGGTCTGTGCGGACTCCACGGCTTGCGCGGACTCCACGGTCTGTGCGGACTCCACGGTCTGTGCGGACTCGGCTTCCTGTGCCGGCTCGGCGGGCGGTGTCCCGTCCACGGCCTGCGCCGGCTCGGCGGGCCGTGGGTTTCCGTTTCGGTCCGTGGCGTGGGGGCCGGCGGTGGGCTGCGGTGTCACAGCCCACCATCAGACACCCGTACGGCGGCTGAGCCAAGGAAGGCCCTCGCGGGGGCCCGGTCCGCTCAGGCCTCCTCGACCTGGCGCACCTCGCAGGTCACCGTCCAGTGCGGCTCGTGCACCTTCAGGAACCGCTTGGTCCACTCGATCGCCTCGGCCTTGTCCTTGGCCTGTACGAGCGCGTAACCGCCGATGACCTCCTTGGTCTCGGTGAACGGCCCGTCGGTCACGGACAACCGGCCGCCCTCGTAGTGCACCCGGGTGCCCTGGGCGGTCGGGGTCAGTCCGGCGGTGTCCAGCAGGACCCCGGCCTTCGTCATCTCCTCGATCAGCTCGCCCATGCGCTGCATCAGCTCGGGGCTCGGCCCTTCGGCGGGGGCGTTGTTCTCGTCGATCCGGATCAGGGAGAGAAAGCGCGGCATGGTCACTCCTCGGGTCGTGCGGACCGGGTCCTTCCCGGCCTCTCACCCCTGCGTCGAACGGGAGACACCGGGATCGACACCCGGACCGGAAGTTTTTTCCGCACCGCCTCCCGCCGGGCGCTCCCGCCCGCCGGCCTCACTTCAGGGAGGCCCACAGCTCGCCCGCGTCCGGCTCGTCCGCCACCACCCGGTTGGGGTCCCAGGGAGCGGGCAGCACCGGCATGGTCAGGGTCGTGACGGCTCCGGACGACAGCCCCCGCAGGCTCTGCCCGAGGTCCATCAGCTCACCGAGCGAGTCCAGGCCGGTGTCGGTCGTCAGGCTGTCGGTGACGGCGTCGGCGACCTCGTACAGCTCGGTGGGGCTGGTCAGCAGGTCCTGGTCCGCGATCTGCTCCAGCAGCGCCTTCACCAACTGGTGCTGGAGCTCTATGCGGCCGAGGTCGCTGCCGTCGCCGATGTCGTACCGGGTGCGGGCCAGGGCGAGGGCGTCCGTGCCGTCGAGGTGGTGGGTCCCGGCCTCCAGCGTGAGGTGGCTGCGGTCGTCGTCGATGTCCTCGTCCGTGGTGACGGTGACCCCGCCGAGCGCGTCGACCAGGCGGGCGAAGCCGGCGAAGTCGATCTCGATGTAGTGGTCCATGCGGACGTCCGTGAGCGACTCGACGGTCTTCACCGCGCACACCGGCCCGCCCACCTCGTACGCGCTGTTGAACATCGCCCCGGACACCGGCCGTGTCGAGCCCCCGTCGGGCAGCGGGCAGGCGGGCCGGTCGACAAGGGTGTCGCGCGGGATGCTGACCACCGTCGCGGCGGTCCGGCCGGCGTCGAGACGGACGACCATCGCCGTGTCGGAGCGGGCGCCGCCGCTGTCGCCACCGCCGAGCGCCTGGTTCTCCGCGCCGCTGCGCGAGTCCGAGCCGAGCACCAGGATGTTCAGGGCCCCGGCCGGCAGCGGCGGGGCGGTGGCGGACGCGTCCGGGGACGGGACGGCCGCGGCCCTGGCGGGCCGGTCGTCGCCCAGGGCGCTGTTGATGTCGACGCTCGTGATGTTGTCGTTGAGCTGCCAGTACGCCCAGCCGGCCGCACCGGCGCCCAGCACCAGCAGGCCCGCCAGCGTGAGCCCGGTGAGCTTCAGCGCCCGCGCCCGCCGGCCCGGCCGTATGCCCCCGCCCTCGGCCTCTTCCCCGGCTTCCCCGGCTTCCCCGTCGTCCCCGGCCCCGCCGCTCCCCTGGTGTCCCGTCACGGACAGGAACATAAGTCCGAATTATGACGAGCGGCGACTACCGGACAGTTTTCTTGGGAAATTCTAAGACTTCCGGCCGGCCGAAACTTTCGGACCGGTACGCCGGTTCACGCCCCCGCCGGTGCCGCCGTACTGCTGCGCACCACCAGGCTCGTCGCCAGTTCGACCCGGGTCGCCGCCTGGGAGTCCTCGTCCTTGCCGAGGTCGAGGACGAGTTTGGCCGCCGCCTCCGCCATCTCCGTCAGCGGCTGCCGTACGGTCGTCAGCGGCGGCCCCACCCAGCGGGCCACCGGCAGGTCGTCGAAGCCGACGACGCTCAGGTCCTCCGGGATCCGCAGCCCCAGTTCGCGGGCGGCCTCGTACAGTCCGAGCGCCTGGAGGTCGTTGCCGGCGAAGACGGCGGTGGGGCGGTCCTCGCGGCGCAGCAGGGCGAGGCCCTGCCGGTAGCCGGCCTCGTGGTGGAAGTCGCCGGTCATGATCAGCCCGGGGTCGACCGGCAGGCCCGCGGTCTCCAGGGCGGCCCGGTAGCCGTCGACGCGGGCGCGGCTGCACATCATCCGGGTGGGACCGCTGATCGCTCCGATCCGCGTGTGCCCCAGCTCGACCAGGTGCCGGGTCGCGGCCAGCCCGCCCTGCCAGTTGGTCGCGCCGATGGACGGCACGTCGGTGCCCGGGTCGCCGGCCGGGTCCATCACCACGAACGGGATGGAGCGGCTGGTCAGCAGGGCCCGCCCGGACTCGTCCAGGCCGGACAGGACGAGGATCACGCCGTGCGGCCGGCGTGCGGCGACCTGGTCGGCCCAGGTGCGTCCGGGGGTGAGCCGTCCGGCGCTCTCGGAGAGCACGACGCTCAGTCCTGCGTCCCGCGCGACGTTCTCCACGCCCCGGATGACCTCCATCGCCCAGGCGCTCTCCAGCTCGTGGAAGACCAGGTCGATCAGGGGCGAGCGGGCGGCCTCCGCGCGGCGGCGCCGGTAACCGTGGGAGCGCAGCAGCCCCTCGACCCGGCTGCGGGTGGCGGGAGCGACGTCGGCACGGCCGTTCAGCACCTTCGAAACAGTCGGTGCGGAGACGCCGGCCTCACGGGCGATCTCGGCAAGCGTAGCGGTCTGCGCGGTCCGCCCTGCCGTCGGGGTCTTTGCGGTTTCGGCGGGAGTCATGCCCGCGATCGTATCCCCGCACTCCCGCCGGAGGGACCCCCCTGCCCACCCCGGCATCGTCACAACATTCGACCGACGGACCGAAACCTTCGCCCGTGCGGCTCCTGCCCACCAACCCCCCGGCGTTCACCGACCGTTCAGTCCGGCGGGTTGGCCGGGCCGGAAACGTCGGAACTACCGTGGGCCGGAGGGGGTGGCCCCCTGGGGCGCGGTGACGGGGGACGCGATGGACAGACTGCTGCACCACGAACTGCGGGCCGTGTTCGCGGCGCTCGCCGTGGCCGCCGTCTGCGGTGTGGGGCGGGGCCTGGTCCACGGATTCTCGGTGCCGTCCGACGCGGGGGACCTGACGACGTTGTTCGTCACCCTGTGCATGGCCTCCGCGCTGTGGACCCTCCTCGGCGCGACCCGGCTCAAGTGGGTGAGCGAGGTACGGGACTTCGAGCGTGCGGTTCCCGTCGAGGACATCGGCGTGGTGCCGCCCGCCGGCCGCTCGCTGCGCGGCGACTGGTTCCGCCCCGGGTTCTTCGCCGGGTACCTCGCGTTCACCCTGCCCCTCGCCCTGCTCTGGGAGGCGGCGGTGTTCCTCGCACCGCTGTGGTCGGCCCTGAACTGGCTGGGCAAGGCCGCGCTGATCAGCCACTGGGAGCACCGGCACGGGCTGCTGCTGTGGCGGGGCCACGTCGGGGGCGAGCCGTGGAGGCTCTCGGTCAGCCGCCGGGCACCGGCTCCCGCCGACACCGGCGAACCGCCCGCCTGAACGCTCCCCCCTGAGCGTGGAGTCAGCGCCCCCCGAGCGACTCGAACCGCCACCGGTGCACCGCGCGGCTGACCAACTCGGCGTCCGGCTCCGGCAGTTCCGGCAGGTCGGCGTCGTAGGGGGCGGCCCACCAGGTGATGACCAGGACCCTGTCCTGCGGGGCGCGGAAGGTCTCGCGGCGCAGGGGGCTCACGGGCAGCTCCCGGACCCGTTCCTCGGTCCAGGCCAGCAGTTCGGCGCCCCGGCCGGGGACCGCACGGGCCTCCCACATCAGCGCGACCGTCATGAGTACAGGTTCTCCCCGGCACTCTCGTGCACGTGGTCGTGGGTGTGGGCGGTGCCCGGCACGTGCGGGTCGGTCACCGGGAGCGAGGAGTCCGCCGACAGGTCCCAGTCGGAGGCCGGGCGGTTCCGGGCGACCATCTCCGCGCCGAGCGCGGCCACCATCGCACCGTTGTCCGTGCACAGCTTGGGGCGCGGCACCCGCAGCCGGATGCCGGCCGCCTCGCAGCGCTCCTGGGCCAGCGCCCGCAGCCGGGAGTTGGCGGCCACACCACCGCCGATCATCAGGTGGTCGACGCCCTCGTCCTTGCACGCCCGCACGGCCTTGCGGGTGAGCACGTCGACGACCGCCTCCTGGAAGGAGGCCGCCACGTCCCGCACCGGCACCTCCTCGCCCGCCGCCCGCTTCGCCTCGATCCACCGGGCCACGGCCGTCTTCAGCCCGGAGAAGGAGAAGTCGTACGCCGGGTCGCGCGGGCCGGTCAGCCCGCGCGGGAAGGCGATCGCGCCGGGGTCGCCCTCGCGCGCGTACCGGTCGATCACCGGGCCGCCGGGGAAGCCCAGGTTCAGCACGCGGGCGATCTTGTCGAAGGCCTCGCCCGCCGCGTCGTCGATGGTGGCGCCCATGGGCCGCACGTCGGAGGTGATGTCGCTGGACAGCAGCAGCGAGGAGTGCCCGCCGGACACCAGCAGCGCCATCGTCGGCTCGGGCAGCGCGCCGTGCTCCAGCTGGTCGACGCAGATGTGCGAGGCGAGGTGGTTGACCCCGTAGAGCGGCTTGCCGAGGGCGTAGGCGTACGCCTTCGCCGCCGACACGCCGACCAGCAGCGCGCCGGCGAGTCCGGGACCGGCGGTGACGGCGATGCCGTCCAGGTCCCGGGCGCTCACCCCCGCCTCCTTCAGCGCGCGGTCGATCGTCGGCACCATCGCCTCCAGGTGCGCCCGGGAGGCGACCTCGGGGACGACGCCGCCGAAGCGGGCGTGCTCGTCGACGCTGGAGGCGACGGCGTCCGCCAGCAGGGTGGTGCCGCGGACGATGCCGACGCCGGTCTCGTCGCAGGAGGTCTCGATCCCCAGTACCAGGGGTTCGTCAGCCATGGATCTCGGTTCCTTGTACGCCGTTCCCCTGCCCGGTGACGGGATGCGCGGGGTTCACAGTGGTGGACGGATCGGTCAGTCGCATCACCAGCGCGTCCACGTTGCCCGGCTGGTAGTAGCCGCGCCGGACGCCGATGATCTCGAAGCCGAAGCGCTCGTAGAGCTTCTGGGCGCGGACGTTGTCCACCCGGCACTCCAGCATCACTTCGGCGCATTCGAAGGTGGTCGCCGCCCGCAGCAGCTCGGTCAGCAGCCGGGTGCCGAGGCCGGTGCCCCAGTGGTCCCGGGTGACGGCGATGGTCTGGACGTCGGCGACCGGGCCGCCGTCGCCCTCGGCGTCCACGCCGGCGGCGGCCAGGCCCGCGTAGCCGACGATGCGGTCATCCTCCTCGGCGACGACGTAGCGGCGGGTCGCGCCGGGACCGCGCGAGTGGGCCAGCTCGGACCAGAACATCCCCCGCGACCAGGCGTCCTCGGGGAACAGGTCCCGCTCCAGCTCCAGTACGGAGTCGATGTCCCACCAGCGCATCTCGCGCAGCACGGCAGTGTCGGTTCCCGTCACTTGGGGGTGACCACCTTGTAGTTCTTGGGGACCTGGGCGTCGGGCCGGCGCAGGTACAGCGGCCGGGGCGCGGGCAGTTCCTCGCCGGCCGCCAGCCGCTCCGCGGCCAGCCGGGCCAGGGCGGCGGCGGACACGTGCTCCGGTTCGTGCGCCCGGGGGAAGGTGTCCGGGTACAGCAGCGCGCCGGCGCCGACCGCGGGCAGTCCTTCCACCTGGTCCGTGATGTCGGCGGGCCGGTCCACGGCGGGCTCGGTGAGGCGGGTGCGGGAGTCGGCGTAGCGCGCCCAGTAGACCTCCTTGCGGCGGGCGTCGGTCGCCACCACGAAGGGGCCCCGTAGGTCGGCCCCGTAGGCGAGGCCGTCCAGCGTGCACACACCGTGCACGGGGACGCCGAGCGCGAGCCCGAAGGTGTCCGCGGTCATCAGGCCGACGCGCAGCCCGGTGTAGGGGCCGGGACCGGTGCCGACCACGATGCCGGTGACGGCGTCCAGCTTCCGGCCTGCCTCGGTGAGCACCCGGTCGATCGCCGGGAGCAGCAGCTCGCCGTGCCGGCGGGCGTCCACCTGGCTCGACGAGGCGATGACGTCGTCGCCGTCGTGCAGGGCGACGGTGACGGCGGGGGTGGCGGTATCCAGAGCGAGCAAGAGCACGCAAACAGCCTACGGCTCCCGCGCCCCGGCCACGGCCGCACCGGCCGGGCGGTCACGTACTGCTACGGTCACGACGGCGTACGTACACAACAGGGCATATCCGTCCGGTACGGGACAGAGGTGACGGCGATGGCAGGCACCAGCGCGGCGATGGTGGCGGGGCTGACGACGGCGGCCCTCGTGACGGTCGGCTTCCTCGGCCACCGGGCGGCCGAGCAGGTCCCGGCCGAACTGCGCCGTCCGGAGGCCGGCGCGGCACCGGCCGTCCGCGAGGCGCCCCGCGACGGGAACCGCCCCACCGCCCTGCCCGCCCGGTCGGGCCGGGGCACCCGGGTCGTGTACTCCCTGGACGACGACCGGGTGTGGCTGGTGGAGGCCGACGGCACGGTGCGGCGCACCTTCGGGGTCAGCCCCAGCACGGTGGACCCGGCCCCGGGCACCTACCGGGTCACGTCCCGCTCGGGGTCGGTCACGGGGTCGGACGGTGTCCCGGTCGAGCACGTGGTGCGCTTCGCCTCCGTCGACGGCACGGTGATCGGGTTCAGCGCGGCGGTCGACGGATCGGCGCCGGAACTCGACCCCGGGGAGCGGACGGGCGGCATCCGGGAGACCCGCGCGGACGGCGCGGCGATGTGGAGGTTCGCGACGATCGGCCGGAAGGTCGTCGTCATCCGGTGACCGCCGGCGGGCCCGGGACCCCGCACGCGGCGGGAACGCGAGGCGGGGCCCGTACGTTCCGACAAGACGTCGGCAAAAGGTTGCGTTCGCCCTCGCGGGCGTGGTCACATGGTATCCAGTTCGTAGTTAGGTCTACCTAACTACACCCGCCCCCGCCCTCCAGGAGGCGTCTATGCCGGCCACCCCGAGCGCCCGCCGGACCGCGGCGCAGCAGCCGCAGCCGCTTTCCGGGGTGCCGATGCGCGACCTGCTGGCCTCCTGCGCCGCGGCCGCCGCGGTCTCCACCCCGCCCCGCGCCCCCGAGCCCCGCCCCGCCGGGCCCGCGCAGGACCACCACGAGGCCGTGCGGGACCACGGGACCGCGGAGGACCACCACCGCGAGGCGGCGTAGGCCCGGACCGCACCGACCGCACCGACCGCCCCGACCGGCGAGACCGCTCGAAGCCGCTCGGGCCCGCCCCTGAGACCGGGCGGAGCCGCCCCCGCGCAGCCGCTCAGGCCGACAGCACGGTCAGGTCGGTCCCCGTCCAGCGCTCGCCCAGCCCGGTCACGGTCAGGTGGCGCACCTCGTCCGTGGTGTCGCCGACCGCCCGGTGGATGACGAGGTGGAGGCGGTCGTCGGTCAGCTCCTCGACCTTGCCCTCGCCCCACTCCACGACGATCACCGACTCCGGCAGCGAGACGTCGAGATCGAGGTCCTCCATCTCGTCCAGCCCGCCGGACAGGCGGTACGCGTCGACGTGGACCAGCGGCGGACCGTCCCCCAGGGACGGGTGCACCCGGGCGATCACGAACGTCGGGGAGGTGACCGCGCCCCGGACGCCCAGCCCCTCGCCGAGCCCCCGGGTCAGCGTCGTCTTGCCCGCGCCCAGCTCACCCGAGAGCAGGACCAGGTCCCCCGCACGCAGCAGCTTGGCGAGCCTGCGCCCCAGTTCGCGCATCTGCTCGGGGGACGTGACGGTCAGCTCGACGGTGCTGGCGGACGGTTCAGCCGGGTTGTGCGGTGCTGCTGCTTCCATAGCCATCCACGGTAGCCCCTGCCGGCACCGCGCCCGCGCGGGTGAGCAGGTCGGCGAGGCGGTCGGTGACCACCTCCGGGTGCTCCAGCATCACCAGGTGCCCGGCGTCGGGGACCAGCACCAGCTCCGCCTCCGGCAGCAGGTCGGCGACGGCCTCGCTGTGCTCGCTCGGGGTGACCAGGTCCTGCACCCCGGCCAGCACCAGCACCGGCAGGCCGGCGAAGTGGGCGAGCGCCTCGGTCTTGTCGTGGTCGCTGAACGCCGGGTAGTACTCGGCGACCACGTCGATCGGCGTGCCCTCGATCATCCGCTCGGCGAACCGGGCGACGGCCGGGTCCACGTCCCGCGACGCGAACGAGTACCGCTTGATGACCCCGGCGAACAGGTCAGCGGTGGCCCGGCGCCCCCTCTCCACCAGCTCGGCCCGCTGCCCGAGCGCCTTCAGCACCCCGGGCAGCACCCGCCGCACCGCGTTGACGCCGGCCACCGGCAGTCCGAAGTTGACCTCGCCGAGGCGCCCCGACGACGTCCCGACCAGGGCGACCCCGACGACCCGTTCGCGGATCAGCTCCGGGAACTGGTCGGCGAGGGCCATCACCGTCATCCCGCCCATGGAGTGGCCGACCAGCACGATCGGCCCCTCGGGCGCCGCCGCGTCGACGACGGCCTTCAGGTCGCGGCCCAGCTGCTCGATGGTGACCGGTTCGCCCCGCTCCACCTGCGCCGCGCCCCGCGCCGAACGTCCGTGGCTGCGCTGGTCCCAGTACACGGTCCGCACCACGCCCCGCAGCGCGGCCCGCTGGAAGTGCCAGGAGTCCTGGCTGAGGCAGTAACCGTGGCTGAAGACGACGGTGACGGGGGCGGGGGAACGGCGGCCGAACAGCCTGCGGCGCCGCGCGGGGGTCGCGGCCGGATCGGGGTCGACGTCGTCGACCTCGTAGTACAGCTCGGTGCCGTCATCGGCGTACGCCTTGCCGGGTGTGCCGCGCAGGGCGCCGTACGGGCCCGCGGAGTCGAGGGCGAGCCGGGCCTTCCTGCGCATGCCCCGGCCGACCGTCATCCGCTCTATCGCGACGCCCGCGGCGGCTCCGGTGGCGAGCACGCCTATCGCGAGGCCCGCGACGCCGGTGGCGCGGCGCCAGCCGCCGGGCGCGCCGGGCGCTCCGGCGGCGGAGGCGACGGCCGCCGTGGCGGCGGCCGTGACGGCCTCCGCGCTGCTCTCGCTCACGTACCGCTCCTCTTCACCGGACCGCTCGTCGGGTCCGTGTCCGCTCGGGTCTTCCCCAGGGGGGCTTTCTCCACCGGGTGTTACCCGTCCTGTCCCTCGTTCACGTAGACGCGCGGCACGCGTGTTCCGATCCGGGTCACGATCTCGTACGCGATGGTTCCGGCCGCCTGCGCCCAGTCCTCGGCGGTGGGCTCGCCCCGGTCGCCGGGTCCGAAGAGGACCGCCTCGGCACCCGGCCCCGGCTCGTCGCCGCCCAGGTCGACGACGAACTGGTCCATCGCGATCCGCCCGGCGACCGTGCGCCACTTGCCCTCGACCAGCACCGGGCCGGTGGAGGAGGCGTGGCGCGGGATGCCATCCGCGTACCCGAGCGGGACCAGGCCCAGCGTGGTGGCGCCCGGGGTGACGTAGTGGTGGCCGTAGCTGACGCCGTGGCCGCCCGGGACGTGCTTCACCAGGG
This sequence comes from Streptomyces capillispiralis, assembly GCF_007829875.1. Classification (NCBI taxonomy): domain Bacteria; kingdom Bacillati; phylum Actinomycetota; class Actinomycetes; order Kitasatosporales; family Streptomycetaceae; genus Streptomyces; species Streptomyces capillispiralis. The sequence goes on from NZ_VIWV01000001.1 coordinate 3,274,779, forward strand.
CCAGCGCGGCGGACAGGGTCATCACCGGGCGCAGTCCGAGGTCGGCGGGGGTGCCGATCTCGGGACTGGGTGAGACGCCGTACATCGCGATGCCGGGGCGGACGAGGTCGAAGTGGCTCTCGGGGAGCGTGAGGGTGGCGGGCGAGTTGGCGATGTGCCGCACCTCGGGGTCGATCCCCTGCCGCTCCGCGTACGCCGCCATCTCCCGGAAGCGGGTCAGCTGGGCGGCGACGGAAGGGTGGCCTGGCTCGTCGGCGCAGGCGAAGTGGGACCAGAGTCCGGTGACCCGCAGCAGGCCCTCGGCCTCGGCGCGCAGCGCCCCCGCGACCAGCTCCGCCCAGTCGTCGCCGGGCTGGCAGCCGCCGCGCCCGAGCCCGGTGTCGGCCTTGAGCTGCACCCGCGCGGGCCGGCCGGCGAGCCGGGCGGCCTCGGTGACCTCGCGCAACGCCCACATGCCGCTCAGGGACACGTCGAGGTCGGCCTCGACCGCCTCCCGCCAGGGCCCGCCCGGTGTCCACAGCCAGCACATGATCCGTACGCCGGCCGGTACCCCGGCGCCGGGCGCGCGCAGCGCGAGCGCCTCCTGCGGGGTGGCGGTGCCCAGCCAGGTCGCGCCGGCCTCGACGGCGGCCCGGGCACACGCGACGGCGCCGTGCCCGTAGCCGTCGGCCTTGACGACGGCCATGAGGGCGGCGCCGGGTGCCCGCTCGCGCAGGGCCCGCACATTGGCCCGCACGGCGGCCAGGTCGATCTCGGCACGGGCCCGCAGCTCCGCGCCCCCCGGGGCAACTGTCTCGTTCATCCCGCCCAGTGTCTCAGAGCGGCATTCCGCTGCCGCTCGGCCGGGGCGGGGCATGCGGCCCGCCGCTTCCGGGGGCGCCGCCGCGCCCACCCTCCCCATCGCCCCGGCGCCGCGACTGCCCGCGGTGAACGACGGCGCGACCGCCCGCGGCAGCGCTGATGCGCCGCGCACGGCGCGGAGGGGACGGGGCGGGGGTGTCCGCCCGCAGCGGCCGGCGCGTCCGCACCCCGAGCCCTCTCAACCGACCGATTCCGCGCCGGACCGAGGACGGACCCCCCCGCCCGTGGGCGCCGCAGGCACCGGCACCGCACCCGGCCTCACGCCGACCCCCGCACCACACTCCGCCAGGCCCCCGCAACCCCCTCCGCCACATCGTGCGCCCCCATCGGCGCCCCGTCCGCCGCGAACCGCCCCGCCAGCCCGTGCAGATACGCCCCCGCACTCGCCGCGTCCACGGCCGACAGCCCCGCCGCCAGCAACGACCCCGCCAGCCCCGACAGCACATCCCCGCTCCCCGCCGTGGCCAGCCACGACGTCCCCGTGGGGTTCACCCGCACCGCCCCACCGCCCGAGGACGCGACCAGCGTCGTCGACCCCTTCAGCAGCACCGTCGCCCCGTACCTCCCCGCCAGCTCCCGCACCGCGGCCAGCCGCCCGCCCTCGACCTCCTCCCGCGCGACGCCGAGCAGCGCGGCCGCCTCCCCGGCGTGCGGGGTCATCAGGGTCGGCGCACGCCGTCCCCGTACCGCCGACGCCTCCGCCAGCCGCAGCCCGTCCGCGTCGACCAGCACCGGTACGTCCGCCGCCAGCACCTCAGCGACCGTCGCCGCGTCGTCCCCGGCCCCCGGTCCGACCACCCACGCCTGCACCCGCCCCGCGTGCTTCGGCCCCCGGTCCGACACCAGCGTCTCGGGGTAGCGGGCGATGACGGCCTGCCCGGCGGGCCCGACGTACCGCACCGCCCCGGCGCCGCCCCGCAGCGCCCCCGCCACCGCCAGCACCGCCGCCCCGGGATAGCGCGCGGACCCGGCCGCGATGCCGACGACGCCCCGCCGGTACTTGTCGCTCTCCGCGGCCGGCACCGGCAGCAGCCGGGCCACGTCCGCGTGCTGCAGCGCCTCCAGTTCCGGCCCGTCCGGCAGTTCGAGACCGATGTCGACCAGCCGCACCGACCCCGCGTACTCCCGCGCCGGATCGATCAGCAGTCCGGGCTTGTGCGTGCCGAAGGTGACGGTGAGATCGGCCCGGACCGCCGCCCCCCGCACCTCCCCGGTGTCGGCGTCGACCCCGCTCGGCAGATCGACGGCGACCACCGCGGCCCGCGCCCGCGCCGCGGCGTCGGCCAGCGGTACCGCCTCCGGCCGCAGCCCGCCCTTGCCGCCGATCCCGACGATGCCGTCCACGACGAGGTCGGCCCGCCCGATCAGCTCCTCGGCCCCGTCCGTCCCCACGGTCCGCCCGCCCGCCCGGCGCAGCGCCGCGAGCCCTCCGGCGTGGGCGCGCTCCGGCGCGAGCAGCACCGCGCTCACACCGGCGCCCCGCCGGGCCAGCCGCGCGCCGGCGTACAGGGCGTCGCCGCCGTTGTCCCCGCTGCCGACCAGCAGGACGATCCTGCTGCCGTACACCCGCCCCAGCACGTCCGCGCAGGCCGCGGCGAGTCCGGCGGCGGCGCGCTGCATCAGCGTCCCCTCCGGCAGCCGTGCCATCAGTTCCCGTTCCGCCGCCCTGACCGTCTCCACGCTGTACGCAGTACGCATGCGTCCGAGTGTCCCGCACCCGCCGCTCCCACTCCCGCACCGGCGAAGCCCGTCCGCTTGACGCGCTGCCACGCCCTTGCCACACTCTCGGCCCCCCACAGGATGAATCGATTCAGTCGAATCGGTTCGACAACAGGAGCAGAGGACCCATGGGACGCAGAGCCGCACTTCTCGCAGCAGCCGGCGCCACCGCACTCCTCACCGCCGTCGGCACCATGACGGCCCCGGCCACCGCCGCCCCCTCCCCCACGACCACCACCGAGGCTCCCGCCCGGGCCGCCGCCTGCGGCGACGGCTCCTACCAGGCCGAGGCCGTGCTGAACGGCAGCACCTGGACCGCACGGCGCGGCAGCGGCACGGTCTACACGGGCACCGACATGCGCGCGGCCGTACAGGCGGCGATCGGCAGCCTGACGTCCGGCCGCACCAGCAAGGAACGGGTCGTGGTCCGCGGCTCGGGCTCCATCTCCGCCGGTTCCCGCATCTCCCTGCCGAGCTACACGGCCCTCGACGTCTGCGGCACCATCAACGTCACCGGCAGCGGCTCGGGCGACCAGGCCCCGGTCTACTCCCGCGGCACCCGCGACATCGAGGTGCAGCACCTCAACGTCACCGGCGCCCCGCTGTACGGCATCTTCCTGCGCAACGTGCAGAACGTGGTTCTCGGCCAGATCGACATGCGCCTCTCGCGCGGCCTCGGCGTCCGCATCGACAACCGCGGCGACACCAGCCAGTGGACGCGCAACGTGCGCATCGACAACGTGTACGTCTCCGGCGCGTCCAGCCACGCCGTGGAGACCTACGGCGTCGACGGCCTCACCGTCGGCACGGTGACGGCCCGCAACGTCGGCGAGTCGGGCCTGCTGCTGAACCAGACGATCAACGCCACCGTCTCCAGGGTGGACGCGGAGAACGCGGGCACCGGCACCGGGTACGCCGCCTTCCGCATGGCCAACCGCAACGGCCGTATCGGCAGCTCCTACTCCACCAACATCCGGGTCGGCGAGGTCGTCGCGCGCGGCGGCGGACGAGGCGTGTTCTGCGTGTCGGAGAGCGGTGGGGCGACCATCGACAGGATCACGCTGTCGAACACGGGCAACAACGCGATCCTCATCGAGAACTGCTACAACGTGAACCTCGCCGCCCAGAGCGGCACGGTCACCGGCGGCGGCGAGATCCGCCTGGCGGCCCGCTCGGAGTTCCCCAACAACAAGGACATCACCGTCCAGAACCTCACGGTGACGGACTCCTCGATCCGGGAGAGCCCCTGCGGAGAGAACACCACGTTCCGCAACAACCGGCTGGTGAACAGCAGCCAGTCGATCTGCTGACGGAAAGGCGCGGGGTGCGGCGGCCCCCTGGCCACCGCACCCCGTACGTCCGTCGTCCGTCTCAGTTCGTGGTGAGCATCCCCGCCCGCAGCCGCTTCAGGGTGCGGGACAGCAGCCGCGACACGTGCATCTGGGAGCAGCCCAGCCGCTCGCCGATCTCCGCCTGCGTCAGCTCCTCGACGAACCGCCAGTGCACGATCTTGCGCTCGCGCTCGTCGAGGTCGGCGATCATCGGCGCCAACGCGTGGAAGTCCTCGACCAGTTCGAGCGCGGCGTCCTCGGTCCCGATGAAGTCCGCGAGCACGCTCTCGCCGTCCGGCTCGCTGCCGATGGCGGCGTCCAGCGAGGCGGAGTTGTAGCCGTTGGAGGCGATCCGCGCCTCGTTGACCTCCTGCTCGGTCAGGCTCATCAACTGCGCCAGCTCGGCGGTCGTGGGCGTACGGCCCAGCCGGCTGCGCAGTTCCTCGGTGGCGCGGGCGAGCTGCACCCGGGCCTCCTGGAGCCGGCGCGGGACGTGCACGGACCAGGAGGTGTCCCGGAAGAACCGCTTGATCTCGCCGACGATGTAGGGGATCGCGAAGGAGGTGAACTCCACCTCGCGGGACAGCTCGAACCGGTCGATGGCCTTGATCAGACCGATCATGCCGACCTGGACGATGTCCTCCATCTCCTCCGGCCCGCGGCTGCGGAACCGGCCGGCCGCGTAGCGGACCAGGGACATGTTCATCTCGATCAGCGTGTTGCGCGCGTACTGGTACTCGTGCGTGCCCTCCTCCAGCTCCGTCAGGCGCCGGAAGAACTGCTTGGACAACTCGCGGGCGTCCTGCGGCGCGACCTGGCCGGGCTCGGCGACCTCCGGCAGCTCGGTCACACCCTGAGCTCGGTCGGTCCGTGCCATCGTCGACGTCACTGTTCGCCCTCCCTGTTCGATCGGCCCGGCTACGGGCACCGGTTCCACGCGTCTACCCCGGTCCACGCGATACACGCACTCTCTTTTCACACATTCATCGACGGCGGCGCCGCAGCAGCCGCACGAGAGCGAAGACGACGGTGAGCACGGCGGCGACAACGAGGAAGGCGTCACCCCAGAGGGGCAGGTCGACCCCGGCCCCGGGGAAGGCCAGCGACGGCACCGCCCTCACCCCTCCGCGATCACGACCGCCGAGGCCACCCCGGCGTCATGGCTGAGCGACACGTGCCAGGACCGCACGCCCAGCTCCGCCGCCCGGGCCGCCACCGTCCCCTTCACCCGCAGCCGCGGCTGCCCGCTGTCCTCGCACCACACCTCGGCGTCGGTCCAGTACAGCCCCGCCGGCGCCCCGAGCGCCTTGGCCAGCGCCTCCTTGGCGGCGAACCGCGCGGCGAGCGAGGCGACGCCCCTGCGCCCCCCGCTGGGCAGCAGCAGCTCGCTCTCCAGGAACAGCCGCTGTGCCAGCCCGGGCGTCCGCTCCAGGGACGCGGCGAACCGCTCGATCTCGGCGACGTCGATCCCGACTCCGATGATGCTCATGCGGGCACCTTATTGCGGTGGGGCGGGTGGAGTGAGCACCTGCTTCCACGTGGCCGTCGGGCCGCCCGCTTCTTTGTCAGTGCCCGAACGCCACCTACCGGAACTCACTGATCGACTACGCCTGCGCAGGACCCAAGCGGCCTCGAAGACTCATGGCCAAGGTCCACCGCATCCGCGAGAACTGAAAGGTGTGAGCAATCAACGGGCACCTGTCACCAGAAGGCTCAAATGAGCAGAGCAATGGCAGTGGCCCTCAACGTGCTCACACTTCCGCGATGGGTGCGCTGGCCCACCGGCAGCCGGCCGCTGAACCGGCCCGGCGTGCGGGCGGGACGCGACCGCGCCCGTCCTCCCCGGCCCACCCCGCAACCCACCCATGACCGCAAGCGTGCCTGGCCCCCGCCTCTCTCCGGGCCGCTCGCTCGCTTCTCCCCCGTTCTGACGCGGCTCGCGGAAGCACGACACTGACAAAGAAGCGAGTGGCCCAACGGCCACTGACAAACCCCGTCAGGCCGCACCCAGCTCGCACCACACGAACTTCCCCTTGTTGCCGTCCCGGGACAGCGGCTGCCACCCCCACAGATCGGAGCACGCCCGCACCAGCGCCAGTCCGCGCCCGTCCTCCAGCCCCAGGTCCGCGGACCGCTCGAAGGGCAGCGGCACGTCGGGCGGCGCGGGGTCGGTGTCCCACGCCCCGATCCGCAGCACGTCGGCCGCCCAGTGCACCCGCAGGGCCGCCGGCCCCTTGGTGTGCCGTACGGCATTGGCGACCAACTCCGCCGCGAGCAACTCGGCGACGTCGACCAGCCCGATCAGCCCGTGCATCGTGAGGATGAGACGGAGGGTGCGGCGGCTCACCGTGACCGCACGGGGGTCGTTGGGGATGGAGAGGGAGTACTCCCAGGACTCGCTTCCGGACATGCGTGAACTCCGTTGAGATGAGGAAGAGTTTCGGCTCGCGGGCGGTGGCTCTGCCGCAACCGTCATGACAGGACGGAGCGGTGCGCTTCCGCTGCGCTTACTTGATGTCACTGACGGTAGGCCTTGGTTTTAAGACCGAGCAAGTCATTCCCTTAATCTGAACCTGAAAGAGTCGCCGCGACAGGCGCGTTGAACCGAGGGGCAACCGGATGGGAACCAGGCGCGAGCCAACGGCACGGCAAAGGCGACTGGGAGTCGAGCTGCGCAGACTTCGCGAGGCGGCGGGATTCAGCGCACGCGAAGCAGCGGCGCTGCTCGGCGTGAACTCCGTGCAGATCAGCCAGATCGAGTCGGGCATCGCAGGAGTGAGCGAGGAGCGCCTGCGCCGACTCGCCTCCCACTACGCCTGCACGGACCGGGAGTTCATCGACGCGCTGGTGGCGATGGCCACCGACCGAACGCGCGGCTGGTGGGAGGAGTACCGGTGGCAACTGCCCACCTCGTTCCTCGACCTCGCCGAACTCGACCACCACGCCACGTTCCGCCACGAGGTCGCGATCCTGTACGTGCCGGGCCCGCTGCAGACCGAGGACTACGCTCGAGCCGTCTTCTCCGCCAGAGTGCCGGAACTGACCGCTGACGAGCTGGAAATGCGCGTACGACACCGGATGGCACGCAAGCGGACCGACTTCCCGTACACACTGGTGATCCACGAAGCGGCCCTACGCATCAGGGTCGGCGACCGCGCGACGTCCCGCGCTCAGCTCATCGCGCTTCTGAACTCGTCTGAAGCGGACGACATCACCGTGCGCGTCATCCCCTTCGACCTGGATAACTTCGGCCTGGCCGCAGGCACCATGACCTACATGGGCGGTCCCGTTGCCAGACTGGACACCGTCGTACGCGACGCACCGCATGGCTCGGCCTTTGTCGACGCCGAGGCACAGCTCGGCGCCTATCGAATGCGTTTCCGTAAAATTGAAGCCGCGTCACTGGAACCGGAACGCTCGCGTGACTTCATCAACCGTCTGACCAAAGAGCTGTGAGGCACTCGATGAACAACTGGCGCAAGTCGTCCTACTCAGGCCCCGACGACGGCAACGACTGCGTCGAGATCGCGAACACTCCCACCCACGTGGGCGTCCGCGACTCAAAGGCCCCGGCCAAAGCCACCCTCACCTTCCCGGCCGGAGCCTTCGCCATCTTCCTGGACGGCGTGAAGACCTACTCCACCGTCACCGACTTCGCCAGGTTCCGGGGCTGATCCACCTCGTTCCCCCGCGCCGTCGCCAGCTCGCAGGCGAAGACCTGGAGCGGCACCGTCGCCACCAGCGGCTGGAGCAGCGTCGGGGTTGCCGGGATGCGGATCAGGTGGTCGGCGTACTCGGCGACCACCTCGTCCCCCTCCTCCGCGATGACAATCGTCCGCGCACCCCGCGCCCGGATCTCCTGGATGTTGGAGACGATCTTGTCGTGGAGGACGGACCGCCCGCGCGGCGACGGGACGACCACGACCACCGGCAGGTCGTCCTCGACCAGCGCGATCGGCCCGTGCTTCAGCTCGCCCGCCGCGAAGCCCTCCGCGTGCATGTAGGCCAGCTCCTTCAGCTTCAGCGCGCCCTCCAGCGCGACCGGGTAGCCGACGTGCCGCCCCAGGAACAGCACCGTGTTCTTCCCGGCCAGCGACCGCGCCAGCTCCCGTACCGGCTCCATCGTGCCGAGGACCCGCTCCACCGCACCGCCGATCGACGACAGGTCGCGGACCACCGCGCGGATCTCGTCGGCCCACTTGGTGCCCCGCACCTGGCCCAGGTACAGCGCGACCAGGTAGCAGGCGACCAGCTGGGTCAGGAACGCCTTCGTCGAGGCGACGGCGACCTCCGGCCCGGCGTGCGTGTAGAGCACCGCGTCCGACTCGCGCGGGATCGTGGAGCCATTGGTGTTGCAGATCGCCAGGACGTGCGCGCCCTGCTCGCGGGCGTGCCGCAGGGCCATCAGGGTGTCCATGGTCTCGCCGGACTGGGAGATGGCGATGACGAGGGTCTGCTGGTCGAGGATGGGGTCCCGGTAGCGGAACTCGCTGGCCAGTTCCACCTCGCACGGGATGCGCGTCCAGTGCTCGATGGCGTACTTGGCGATCAGCCCGGCGTGGAAGGCCGTACCGCAGGCGACGATGACGACCTTGTCGACCTCGCGCAGCACCCCCGCCGGGATGCGGACCTCGTCCAGGGTGAGGGAGCCCGCCCCGTCGATGCGTCCGAGCAGCGTGTCGGCGACCGCCTTCGGCTGCTCGGCGATCTCCTTGAGCATGAAGGAGGCGTAGCCGCCCTTCTCGGCGGCGGAGGCGTCCCAGTCGACGTGGTACTCGCGGACGTCGGCCGGGCTGCCGTCGAAGTCGGTGACCGTCACCGCGTCCCGGCGCAGTTCGACCACCTGGTCCTGGCCCAGTTCAATGGCGTCGCGGGTGTGCGCGATGAACGCGGCGACGTCCGAGGCGAGGAAGGTCTCGCCGTCCCCGACGCCCACCACCAGCGGGGAGTTGCGGCGCGCGCCGACCACCACGTCCGGCTCGTCCGCGTGCACGGCGACCAGGGTGAACGCGCCCTCCAGGCGCCGGCACACCAGCCGCATCGCCTCGGCGAGGTCCGCGCAGGCGGAGTACTCCTCGGCGAGCAGGTGGGCGACGACCTCGGTGTCGGTCTCGGAGACCAGGTCGTGGCCGCGCTCGGCCAACTCGGCGCGCAGGGCGGCGAAGTTCTCGATGATGCCGTTGTGGACGACGGCGACCCGGCCCGCGTTGTCGATGTGCGGATGGGCGTTGGCGTCGGTCGGACCGCCGTGGGTGGCCCAGCGGGTGTGGCCGATGCCGGTGGTGCCCGCCGGCAGCGGCCGGTCCGCCAGTTCCTTCTCCAGGTTGACCAGCTTCCCGGCCTTCTTCGCCGTGGCCAGTCCGCCGTCGGCCGGCACGGCGACGCCCGCCGAGTCGTAGCCCCGGTACTCCAGTCGCTTCAGTCCGGCCGTCACGACGTCCAGCGCCGACTGCGGCCCCACATATCCCACGATTCCGCACATGACCGGCAGCCTACGATCCGTCAGCGGCCGAAAACGCCCGCCGCGTGCCCGGAATCGGAAATTCCCACCGGTGCGCGACCGTGTCGGGGCACCGGTGGGAACGGAGAACGCGGAGTGCGTCAGGCGAGCTTGCCGACCTGGGCGTCGACGACCTCGGCCGGGACCTCGAAGTCCTCACCGGTGGCCACGGCCGCCAGGTTGACGGCGCTGAAGGAGACCAGGGTGGCGCCCTTGCGGACGACGACGATCTTGCTCGGGGCCTTGACGTTCTCGTCGGCGGCGACGGTCAGGGTGATGGCGGACGCCTCGTCCCCGCCCTCGGGCGCGGCGGTCGTGGCGACCTCGACGACCTCGGCCTTCTCGCCGGACACGGTGGCGGTGAAGCCGCCCGCGCACTTCTCGGCGGCGGCGGTCAGGCCCTTCATCGCCTCTTCGGCGCCCCCGCCCTCGTAGGAGGCGAGGTTGATCAGCATCTTGTCCACGTCGAGGCCGGCCAGGAGCGCCTCTTCGGGGCTGGTGCCCTCGGCGGGCTTCACGGGCTCACCCGTCCAGGACCGCTTCACGGTCGCGGCCGGCTCGGCCTGGGCCACGCCGGCCTGGGCGTGGGCCAGCGGCAGGCAGGCCGCGTCGTCCGTCTTGACCTGGTCCTTGGCGATGTCGTCCGTCGCGGCGACCTTGGTGGCGACCTTGCCGCTCTTGACGTCCGCCTGGGCGAGCGCGACCTTCTCCAGCTCGGCGGCGGTGAGCGCCTTGCCGGCCGGCGCGGCGGAGGCGGAGGCGGTCGAGTCGGCCTTGCCCTTGCTGTCGCCGGCCTTGTCCTCGTCGCCGGAGCCGCCGCAGGCGGTGGCGAGCAGGGCGAGCGCGGCGGCGGAGGCGGCGAGGGCGGTGCGGCGGACGGCGCTGGTTCTCACGTAGGGAACTCTTTCTTCGAAGGTGCGGAGGACTCCGCAACACATAGCGCGCACTTTAAGACACAGCAGACTCACAAACGATCATCGAGCGATCACCCGGTATGCGACCGTGACACCGATGTGATCTGCGCCGGGGACACCGACCGGGGCGGCGCGTGATGCGCGCGGGGCACGGACCGCGGCGGCCGCCGAGCGTGACACAGCCCACCTGCCGCTCCGTTCGAACTCCGTTAACAATGGACTGTGATCTCTCCGGTCTCCTCGATGCCCCGGAGCGCCCACCGGCAGCGGCCGGAGGCGACTCCCTACGTCGACCTCACCCGTGCCGAGTGGAGCGCGCTGCGCGACAAGACGCCGCTGCCGCTCTCGGCGGCGGAGGTCGAGCAGCTGCGCGGTCTCGGCGATGTCATCGACCTCGACGAGGTGCGCGACATCTACCTCCCGCTGTCCCGGCTGCTCAATCTCTACGTCGGCGCCACCGACGGGCTCCGGGGAGCGCTGAACACCTTCCTCGGTGAACAGGGCTCCCAGTCCGGCACGCCGTTCGTCATAGGGGTCGCCGGCTCCGTGGCGGTCGGCAAGTCCACGGTGGCCCGTCTGCTGCGGGCCCTGCTGTCGCGCTGGCCCGAGCACCCGCGCGTGGAGCTGGTGACGACGGACGGCTTCCTGCTGCCGACCCGGGAACTCCAGGCGCGCGGCCTGATGTCGCGGAAAGGTTTCCCCGAGTCGTACGACCGCCGTGCGCTGACCCGTTTCGTCGCCGACATCAAGGCGGGGAAGGGCGAGGTCTCCGCCCCGGTCTACTCCCACCTGATCTACGACATCGTCCCCGGTGAGCAGCTCACCGTGCGCCGCCCGGACATCCTGATCGTCGAGGGGCTCAACGTCCTCCAGCCCGCCCTGCCCGGCAAGGACGGCCGCACCCGCGTCGGCCTCGCCGACTACTTCGACTTCAGCGTGTACGTGGACGCCCGCACCGAGGACATCGAGCACTGGTACCTCAACCGCTTCAAGCGGCTGCGGGAGACCGCGTTCCAGGACCCGTCGTCGTACTTCCGCAAGTACACGCAGGTCTCCGAGGAGGAGGCCCTCGACTACGCCCGCACGATGTGGCGCACCATCAACAAGCCCAATCTGGTGGAGAACATCGCCCCGACCCGGGGCCGGGCCACGCTGGTCGTGCGCAAGGGCCCGGACCACAAGGTCCAGCGGCTCAGCCTCCGCAAACTCTGACCGCTACGCTGCCGCCATGCTGCATCTGCGTCTGATCACGCCGCCCGAGAAGACCGACGACGTGGTCCGGCTGATCGACGGGACGGTCGGCACCACGCACCTGTGCGTGCTGCCGGGCGCCGCCCGCAACCCCGCCGGGGACGTCGTGATGTGCGACGTGGCCCGGGAGGCGGGGGACGAGCTGCTCAGCGGGTTGCAGCGGCTGGGGCTGGACACGAGCGGCTCCATCGCGGTGGAGAACATCGACCTGTCGCTGTCGAAGCGGGCCGAGGAGGCGGAGCACGAGGCGCCGGGCGAGAGCGCGGACGCGGTGCTGTGGGAGCACCTGACCGGGGCCACCCACGAGGAGTCGACCCTCTCGGTCACCTATCTCGCGTTCATCACGCTGGCCACCATGATCGCGGCCTGCGGTGTGGTGCTGGACAACGCGATCCTGATCGTGGGCGCGATGGCGGTGGGCCCGGAGTTCGGCCCGCTGGCCGGTTTCTGCACGGCGGTGGTGCAGCGCCGGCCGCGCCTCGCGCTGCGCTCGGTGACCGCCCTGCTGGTGGGCTTCGCGGTGGCGATGGCGGTGACGGTGGGGTTCAGCCTCTTCATGGACTCGGTCGGGCTGTTCACCAAGGAGCAGTTGGAGGCCGAGCGGCCGCAGACCGGCTTCGTCTACGCCCCCGACTGGTTCTCCTTCGTGGTGGCGGTCCTGGCCGGCGCGGCCGGCACGCTCTCGCTGACGTCCGCCAAGTCCGGCGCCCTGGTCGGTGTCGCCATCTCGGTGACCACGATCCCGGCCGCCGCCAACGCCGCCGTCGCGCTGAGCTACGGCGACACGGTCCAGACCTGGGGCTCCACCGAGCAGCTCCTGCTCAACCTCCTCGGCATCACCCTGGCGGGCACCCTCACCCTGCTGGCGCAGAAGTACTTCTGGGCCGGGCAGCACCGGCGGCTGCGCAGGCGGGCGCAGGCCTGACGAACCCCGAACGGCCGTTGCCCAGTACCAGCCAACTTCGATCGACACCTGACCACTTCGATCACCACGTGAACACCGGACATCCACAAGCGCCCCTTGTGGCGCGGAGAAACGGAGAACGAGAACAGCTACCGGCCGGTAGTGGAGATCTCGCCAACCGTCGTCCGGCAACGGAACGGTCTCCTCTTCCCCGTATCCGGGCTTCTGCCTAGTGTTACGTCCCGCGCAGCCGGACCTGACCAGTCCGTCCCGCGCACATCCATCAGCGACCGGGGGAACAGCGCCGCCACGGGAAGGGGCGCGTCGCATGCCACACCATCTGCCATCCGTGCATCTCGTACTGGACGGACTTCGCCGTTCCTGACGCCGTGGGAGCCGAGGCGTCCTCACCGACTCCTCGCGCTCACCGGCGCCCTCCCGGTCGTCTCCCTCCAGTGCAGAAGGGGATGCACGCTTGCGTTCCAGACCACCGTGGTCCGTCGGGCACGGACCACGTCGACCCGGATTCCTTGCCGGAGTCCTTCCTCTCTCCCTCGGCCTCGCGGTCGTCGCGGGTCTCGCCGCCCATCCACAGGCGACCGACCCGATCTCCGCGGACGACGCCGTTCCCGCGAGCAGCTCTCCCGACTGGAACGCGGTCACGGCCGCCGAGCAGCTGCGGGAGGACCAGTGCCTGATGTCGGACGTGCTGCGGCTGGGCGGGCCGGCCATGACCGCCGTCGCGCGGGACGGCCTCAACCAGCCGCCGGACAAGCTGCGTGAGCTGGCCAACCGCGACTACTGGGAGGACACGCCCCTCGCCACCGCGTACACCAAGGACCGGGACGCCGCTTCCCAGGAGCTGGACGCGCTCAACAGCCGCCGGGACGCCTGGGCAGTGCCCCTCGACGGGCTGGAGACGCCCGGCGGCTTCACCGTCACCGGGTTCCACTGGCCGCCCGGATCGCCCGGTGACGACGAGGAGGACTTCTACTCCCAGACCGGCCTGACCCAGTGGGTCGCCGACCGGTTCTGGAAGAGCGAGGACGACTTCTACGAGGACCCCACCCCCCTGGCCGACGAACAGACCGTCAAGGCCGTCACCGACCTCGGTACTCCGCTTTACAGCGAGAAGCCCTACGACCCGTCCCTGCCCACTGACGAGCGGGAACGGCAGTACTACGAAGAGCGGGCGTTCGCGGACCTGACGGACGGATTCCCTCCCGCGAGCGCGGACGACGCCCGTCTCTTCCTGTCCTACGGTGGTTTTCCCCGTACCGCTCCCCAGCCGGGCACGGCGGAGTACCGCATCGCGGTGGAGGACCTGAAGGCCCGGTTCGCGTCCTGCGCCTGGCGGGACCCGATCGACCCCAGCGAGGTGCTGGGCGGGATCGCCGGCACCGCCGCCACCGAGTGGCAGGAGGAGGTCGCCGCCCAGGCCGGACAGCGCGACCTGATCCTCGACGCCAGCGATGACGCCACCAAGGCGCTCGCCGCCGGCGCGAAGTCGCTCGGGGAGATGCTCGGCAACTCGTGGGTCGCCGACCACCTCGTCCAGTGGCAGGACTACTGGTCCGCCGGCGGGATGGGCTGGATCGGTGACAGCCACGTGACGATCGAGGTGCCCGGCGCGAAGGGCAGCTGCCTGGACGTCGCCGGCGGCAAGACCGCCAACGGCACGCCTGTGCAGATCTACACCTGCAATGACGGCGCGTCCCAGCAGTGGACGCTCGAAGGCAGCGAGAACGACCTCCACCTCCGCAACGTCGGCTCGCAGAAATGCCTGGACGTGGCCGGGAACGCCTCGGCGAACGGCACGAAGATCCAGATCTCGGACTGCTACAAGTCCAAGGGCCAGTCGTGGAAGGGCGACGTCCGTGCCACCGCGCCCCTGAAGAGCGTGACCACCGGCAAGTGCCTGGACCTGAGCGCGTTCACCAAGAGCACGGACGCGCGGCTGTGGGACTGCAAGGACGCCGGTTCGCAGAAGTTCCTGATCAAGCCGTCCGGCCACCAGGGCACCGACAGCCTGTCCTACCCGGACAAGGCGCAGTTCGACAAGGCGAAGAAGGGCGTCGCCGCCGCGCAGGCGAAGGCAGCGAGGGAACTCGCCCTCCTCAAGGCGCGGGCCGCCGCGGTCCAGAAGGCCGTGGCCACCACCGACGCCGCCGAGAAGGCCGCCTACGCCATCGCCGACGAGCGCGGCGCGCCGCGTGGCCGCGGGCTGCTGGTCGGTCAGCAGAAGGCGCAGGTCACCAAGGGCGCCGCGGCGGCGCTGCAGGCGATGGTGAAGGCCGGCGAGACGGCCGAGGCCGCCACCCGCGCGTCCGCCGGCGACAGCGCGACCATCGCCCAGCGGGCGCTGGCGCAGGCCGCCCAGTCCAAGGCGGAGTTCCGCAGGGAGGCCGCCCACGCCGCCGAACTGCAGGCGAAGGCCTCCGCCGACGCGGCCAAGCTGCACCGGGACAACGCCAAGAAGGACAAGGAGACCGCCGAGGCCAAGCTCACCGAGGCCCTGAAGGCCGAGGGCGAGGCCAAGACGGCCGCCGCCGAGGCCCGCGCCGAGCGCCTGGCCGCCGAGGCCGAGGAGAAGACGGCCGAGGCGGAGAAGAAGAAGGCCGCCGCCAAGCAGGCCGAGGCGGCCGAGCACCGGAAGACCGCCGAGACCGAGGCGACGAAGGCCAAGGACGCCAAGGACAAGGCCGAAGCGGCCGAGGGTACGGCGTCCGACAAGCGCGATGCTGCGGTCAAGGCCCGGGACAAGGCCCGCGACCTGCGGGACGACGCCTGGGACGCCGAGCAGAAGGCCGACGCCGCACGCGCCAAGGCCGACGCGAAGGAGGCGTACGCCCAGGCGCACGAGTCCGACAGCAACGCCCAGGAGGCGAGGGCCGCGGCCGACGCGGCCGCCGGGCACGCCGACGACGCCGAGGCCGCCGCGACGAAGGCCCGCACCGCGGCCGACGCCGCGACGCAGGCGGCCGCCGACGCGGACGCCGCCGCGACCCGCGCCGAGGCCGCCGCCAAGAGGGCCCGCGCGCACGCGGACGGCGCCCAGGCAGCGAAGCTGAAGGCCGACGCCGCGGTGAGGACCGCGACCAGTGCCGCGGCGGACGCCATCCAGGCGGCGAAGCACGCCGCGTCCGAGGCGAAGGCCGCCGTCGAACTGGCCGACGAGGCGGAGAAGGAGGCCAAGACCGCCAGGACCCACGCGAACGAGGCGAGCAAGGAGGCCGCCAAGGCCCTCGTCGCGTCGGCGAAGGCGGCGGGTTTCGCCCACGTCACCGCCCAGGCCGCGGCCGACGCCGGCAACGCCGCCGCCCAGGTCGCCAAGCCCGCCAACGACGCGATCCAGCTCGGCTCCCCCTACGTCGACACCGACTCGGCCGCCGGCCTCGTCGTGCTGACCGGGCAGGCGTCGAAGTCGATCGCCGAGCAGCAGAAGGCCGTCGCCGAGGCCCACGCCAAGAACGCGCAGGCCGAGGCCTCCGCCGCGAAGAACCTCGCCGACCAGGCGAAGGGCGACGCGAAGCAGGCCTACGTCCACGCCGCGAACGCCGCAGGTCACGCCGCCGACGCCCGCACCTACGCCAAGGAGGCCCTCGGCTACGCCGCCGACGCCGCCACCGCCGCGTCCAAGGCCGCCGCCTCACTGGCCCGCACGGTCGAGTACGACCGCCAGGCCACCGAGGACGCGGAGGCCGCCGACAAGGCGGCGGGCCGCGCCGAGAGCCACGCCGCCGACGCCCGCGACTCCGCCGACGAGGCCGCCCTCGACGCGGAAGCCGCCCGCACGGCCGCCTCGGAGGCCGAGGAGGCCGCCAGGGACGCCAGGGCGGCGGCCAACCGCGCGGACGTGGCCGCCACCGAGGCGGAGGAGGCCGCGAAGGACGCCCTGAAGTACGCGGAGGAGGCCCAGGAGGCGGCGGAGTCCGCCGAACGCAAGCAGGCCAACCAGCAGGTCTCGTCGGGCGCCGGCACGGGCATCGGCGGCGTCTTCTACGTGGCCGACGAGGACACCGTCAAGGTCACCGACGCCCAGCAGAAGAACGACTGCGTCATCGAGATCGGCTTCGAGGGCTGCACGGTCACGTTCGCGGTGACCTTCGAGGTGAAGGTCGACTTCTACCTCTGCACCAACCCGGACGTGCCCGCCACGGCCACCGGCTGTCCGGCCGGGGACACGCTGTACCTCGGCACCCAGCCGTTCGACGGGCTGAAGAAGGACGTCACCCAGTACTTCAGCAAGCTCGACCTGATCAAGCAGACCGTCGTCTACCAGATCCTGAAGGCCGCCCTGGTCCAGGACTTCGTGGACTGCTGGCACGGCAGCGTCGGCGGCTGCGCCTGGGCGGCGAGCAACTTCATCCCGGGCAAGGCGTTCGCGAAGATCGGCGACGCGCTCCACGCGCTCAACGCCGCAATGCACACGGGCGTCGGCGTCACCGACGCCCTCAAGGCGCTGAAGGCCTTGGACGGCATCGACCCCGCGACCGTCGCCAAGATCGAGGGGGCGGTCAACGCCTACGAGGATGTGATCACCGCCTGCCGGGTCAACAGTTTCCCGGGCGCCACCCGGGTGCTGATGGCGGACGGCTCCCGTAAGGCGATCCGGGACGTACGGGTGGGTGACCTGCTGCTCGCCGGCGACCCGCTGACCGGGCGGTCGGACGTACAGCCGGTGACCGACACCTTCCGGCATCCGACGACGCGTCTGATCGACATCGCCCTCACGGACGGGGCCCTCACCAGCACCGCCGGCCACCGGTTCTGGGTGGAGGGCAAGGGCTGGACCCTGGTCTCCGACCTCCGGACGGGCGACCGGCTCCGCACCCCGGACGACACCCTTCACGCGGTGACGGGCCTCAGGGACCGCAGCGGGCTGGCGTCACGCGAGGTCTTCGACCTGACGGTCGACGCGCTGCACACCTTCTACGTCACCACCGAAGGCACCCGGCCGCAGGACGTCCTCGTCCACAACTGCACCGACATCGTCGGTGACGAGGGCATCGAGGGCGCCCACACCCTGAGGGACCACGTGAACAAGACCGACGCGCAGATGAGGGAGAAGGCGCTGGCCTCGACCCGGGGCATCGCGACGCGGTGGCTCGACGAGGCCACCGCCGCACGCGCCGTCGACAAGGCCATGAGGGAGTGGATCGCACAGCCGCGCAACGCCGCCAAACTGGAGACCTGGAGGAACAAGCAGGCCCAGCGCATCGGGAAGGGAATCGGTTTCGACCCGCGGAAGGATCTGCTCACGTTCACCTGGACGCTCGGTGATGAGGGATCCTTGGGCTTCAAGTGGGTGAGGAGCGGCGACGACGCGGCCAAGTCCGCCGCCGGCAACACGGTGTCGATCAGCCTGAAGTACGTGGGCAAGCAGCACAAACCGTCCAAGTACGTGGTCTACACCGCCTACCTGGAAGGCTGACCCATGACCGACGGAACCGGGAAAGGACCGGGCGCCCTGAGCGAGTACCTGGAAGACGCCTTCGTGGAGGACATCGGACTCAGCTGGGTGACCTCCAAGTGGAACGTCCCCGACGAGCTCTCCCCGGAGGACGCCGAGCGCTTCCTGCCCGACGGCGGGCCGTCGGCGTGGTGGCTCACGCTCCCCGCATCCGCGGTGGAGAACTTCGACCGGTCCAGAGCCGTACGACTGGGGCGGGACATCCGCACTCTGGTCGAGTCGCCGCTGCCGGACGGAACCATCCGCACGGTGTGGCTCGGCGCCACGCACGGCACCTCCGACCCGGAGGCGTACGGCTTCGGCGCCCGCGCCTGGCTGCGAGCGCTGGAGGACGCCTGGCTCATCCGGGTCCGTGAGGAGGATCCCGCCTTCACGCCTCCGCCGGCACAGCCGGTGCTGGAAGAGGGGGCGCGGCAGGCCGTCCTCGGGGTGATCCGCCCGGTCGCGGGGGACCTGGACCGTGCGGCCTCGGACCCCGGCTACGGGCTCCCTGTGCGCGGCCTCGTCCCCGCGCTGCGGCAGGTCGTCACCGAGGCCTGTGCCGACCTGGGCTACCGGCTGTTCCTGCGTGCCCTGAAGGCGTACTTCGTGGAGATCGACACGTCGAGCCACGACGCCTTCGTCGCTCTCGGGCAGCGGTTCGGCTATCCGGAGTACCTGGTGGAGGACAACCTCAACCACCGGCACTGATCCGACACGGCGGACGGCGGGGGCACCTGATGGTGTCCCCGCCGTCCGCCGTTTCGGGAGCGCGCCGGTACTACCCCAGCGCCGACTTCACCGCGTCCGCCAGCCGGCCCGCCACCGAGCGGGCCTGGTCGATGTCGGCGGCCTCGACCATGACGCGGACCAGCGGTTCGGTGCCGGAGGGGCGGAGGAGGACGCGGCCGGTCTCGCCCAGTTCCCGCTCGGCCTCGGTGACGGCCGCCGCGAGTTCCCCGGAGGTCTTCACGCGGGACCTGTCCACGTCGGGGACGTTGATGAGGACCTGCGGGAGGCGCTCCATCACCGACGCCAGCTCCCGCAGCGGACGCCCGGTCCGGGCGACCCGTGCCGCGAGCAGCAGGCCGGTGAGCGTGCCGTCGCCGGTCGTCGCGTGGTCGAGGACGATGACGTGGCCGGACTGCTCGCCGCCGAGGGCGTAGTCCTTCTCCTTCATCTCCTCCAGGACGTACCGGTCGCCGACCGCGGTCTGCACGAGCCGGATGCCCTCGCGCTCCATGGCGAGCTTGAAACCGAGGTTGGACATCACGGTCGCGACGACGGTGTCGGAGCGCAGTGCGGAACGCTCCCGCATCGCCAGCGCGAGCACGGCGAGGATCTGGTCGCCGTCGACCTCCGCACCGGTGTGGTCCACGGCCAGGCAGCGGTCCGCGTCGCCGTCGTGCGCGATGCCCAGGTCGGCCCCGTGCTCGACGACCGCGGCCTTCAGCAGGTCCAGGTGGGTCGAGCCGCAGCCGTCGTTGATGTTGAGCCCGTCCGGCTCGGCGCCGATGGTGACGACCTCGGCCCCGGCCCGGGTGAACGCCTCCGGCGAGACCTTGGCGGCGGCGCCGTGCGCCTCGTCGAGGACGATCCGCAGACCGTCCAGCCGGTTCGGCAGGGCGTCGACGAGATGGGCGACGTAGGTGTCCAGGCCCTCTTCGTGGTCGCGCACGCGGCCGACGCCGGCGCCGGTCGGGCGGTCCCAGGGGGCGCCGGTGCGGTGCTCCTCGTACACGGACTCGATCCGGTCCTCCAGCTCGTCGGCGAGCTTGTGCCCGCCGCGGGCGAAGAACTTGATGCCGTTGTCCGGCATGGCGTTGTGGCTGGCGGAGAGCATGACGCCGAGGTCGGCGCCGAGCGCGCCGGTGAGGTGCGCCACCGCGGGCGTCGGCAGCACGCCGACCCGCAGGACGTCCACGCCCGCGCTGGCGAGCCCGGCCACCACGGCGGCCTCCAGGAACTCCCCGGACGCACGCGGGTCACGTCCGACCACGGCGGTGGGCCGGTGTCCTTCGAACGTGCCCGCCTCGGCCAGTACGTGCGCGGCGGCGACGGACAGGCCGAGCGCCATCTCCGCCGTCAGGTCCGCGTTGGCGACACCGCGCACGCCGTCCGTGCCGAAGAGTCGTCCCACTTGTCCTCCTGAGGAAGCGTCAGTATGGATGCCGTATCGGGGCCTGCCACGGTGGTGCCGGGGCGTCGGCCCCGCCCGCGCGGCCGGCGGTCGCGCCGCCGACGCGACGGGTGAGGTGTCCGGCGGTCGCGATGCGGGTGCGGCTCCGCGTCTCCGGGCCCCTGATGCCCGACCATCCGATCACATTAGCCTTTGAGCGCCTTGTGCCGTTATACGCCCACGGCTGTGAATAAACGAACGCCCCGGCAGCACTGTGGCGTGCCGCCGGGGCGTTCGGAGTACGCGCGAGCGTCCGGTGATTAGCGCTTGCTGTACTGCGGGGCCTTGCGGGCCTTCTTCAGACCGGCCTTCTTGCGCTCGACCGCACGGTCGTCGCGCTTGAGGAAGCCGGCCTTCTTCAGCGGGCCGCGGTTGTTGTCGACGTCCGCCTCGTTCAGCGCACGGGCGACACCGAGACGGAGCGCACCGGCCTGACCGGAGACACCGCCACCCGCGATGCGGGCGATGACGTCGTAACGGCCCTCGAGCTCGAGCACCTTGAAGGGCTCGTTGACTTCCTGCTGGTGCACCTTGTTCGGGAAGTAGTCCTCGAGGGTGCGACCGTTGATCTTCCACTTGCCGGAGCCCGGAACGATCCGGACGCGGGCGATGGCGTTCTTGCGACGGCCCAGGCCGGCGGCCGGCTGGGGCTCGCCGAAGCGGGAGGCCATGGACTCCGAGGTGTACTCACCCTCGACGGGGACCTCGGACTCGGTGGTGTAGCTGTCGATGTCAAGCTCTTCGAGCGGCTGCTCGGCAGTGGTCTCGGCCACGATTCTCCTCAGATTCTGTTCAGTCTTAGGGGTGGCCGGACTTACTGCGCGACCTGGGTGATCTCGAACGGCACCGGCTGCTGGGCAGCGTGCGGGTGCTGGTCGCCCGAGTAGACCTTCAGCTTCGAGAGCATCTGACGGCCCAGGGTGTTCTTGGGGAGCATGCCCTTGACGGCCTTCTCGATGGCCTTCTCGGGGTTCTTCGCCAGCAGCTCGTCGTAGCGGACGGAGCGCAGACCACCCGGGTAACCCGAGTGGCGGTACGCCATCTTCTGGGTCCGCTTGTTGCCGGAGAGGTGCACCTTGTCGGCGTTGATGATGATGACGAAGTCACCGGTGTCGACGTGGGGCGCGTAGATCGGCTTGTGCTTGCCGCGCAGGATGGAGGCCGCAGTGGAGGCCAGACGGCCCAGGACGACGTCCTGAGCGTCGATGACGTGCCACTGGCGCGTCACATCGCCGGGCTTGGGGCTGTACGTACGCACGGTTCGTAGCCTTCGCTTCTTCAGTGAATGGTCCTGACAAGGTCACCGAAGACGATCACGACAGCCCTGACCGCACAGCGGTGACGCAAACCGCGTGCTGGTCGCTGGTCATCGGCCCGGTGGACCGGTGTAAGGGCCCCTCACGTGAGAATGAGTAAGCCACTACACACAACGAACATGCAGGATACCCACGCTCGGCCGGACGGGTCAAAACGAGACCGCCGTCGGTGGGCTACGCCGATTCTACGGCCGCGCGCGCCCTCCCGGGCGTTCCCTCCGGCTCCCCGGCCCCTCGCGTCCCCCGCGTCCCCCGGACGCAGTGGTGCGCGACCGTCACGGCCAGCGCACACAGCGTGAACGCGTCCCGGAAGGCGCGGCGCCGCGCCGGCTCCAGCCACGGCCAGGCCACCCCCGGCAACTGCGGCACCAGGGCGAGCCAGAACCAGGGCCGCCGGGCCACCGCCCCGGCGTGCGGCAGACCGGCGAGCAGCAGCGGCAGGACGACGAGGAGGTAGTGGTTGTAGGAGGGCCGCGAGACCAGGAACGCCGCCAGCATCAGCCCCGCGGCGGTCTCCGCCAGCCGCTGCGGCACCGGCCCGGGTCCGTGCCACCGCCGGTACGCGCACACCACTCCCGCGGCCGCCGCGAGCAGGCCGAGCAGCGCGGCCGGGGCCCCGGGCACGCCCAGCCGGGGCAGCACCGCCGCCGGGGACGCCTCGTAGAGCCGTACGAAGGCGTCGTCGCCGTGCAGCAGGAAGGGCAGGGTGCGGGTGAAGAACCCCGTCGGGTCGGGCAGCAGCAGCGCCGCCCCGGCCGAGGCCGCCGACGGCACCGCGACCAGCACGGCCAGCGCCCGCCAGCGGCGCGCGAAACAGAACAGCAGCGCCATCGGCGCGAGCAGCGGCTTGAGCGCGACGGCCACCCCCACGACCAGGCCCGCCGCCACCCACCGGCCCCGGCTCGCCAGCAGCAGGCACAGCGGCAGCGCCAGCACGGCCGTCACCGTCCAGTTGCCCAGCCGCACCAGCTGCCCGAACGGCGCGAAGCCGGCCGCCAGGCCCAGCAGCCCGAGCGCGGCGAGCCGGCTGCCCAGCGGCACCCGGTGCAGCCGCAGGGCGCAGGCCCAGCCGAGCGCGAGGGCGAGCGTCACCGCGGGCGGCACCAGGATGTCGAGCACGGAGCGCGGCAGCAGCGCCTGCGGTACGGCGGCCACGACCGCGCTCGGGAAATAGAGGAAGTGCGGATCGTCATACGGCGAACCGCCGGCCAGCCAGGTCCGCGCGGCGTCCACGACGATCGCGTTGTCCATGCCTCCGCCCGAGGTCACCAGCACCGTATGGACCGTCAGCGCCCCCAGCAGGGCCGCGAGTCCGGCCCACAGGTGCCCGCCCGCGGGTCGCACCAACCACCCGGAGATGTCGCTTTTGCCCGTCGTCATGCGCGCAACGCTAGGGCCTGCGGGCAGCGTTGGGACGGACCAGCACACCCCTTGCCCCGTCTAAGATGCGCCCCATGAGCTTTGGGCAGGGGGGACCTCAGCAGCAGTGGGATCCCTGGAAACCGAATTCCCAGCAGCCGTGGAACAGCGGTGACGCCGGCCAGTCGCCCGACTGGGCCGCGCTCGCCGACGCGTCCGAGGCGCGCGCCAAGCGGCGCCGGCTGCTGTTCATCGGCGGCGGCGCACTCGCCACCGTCGCGATAGGAGCGGCCGTGGCGGTGGCGGTCGTCTCGGCGAACGGGGGCGACGAGGCCTCGCCGGGCACCTCCTCCCAGCTGCCGGGCACCGCCGACATACCGAGCGCCTCGGGCACGGTCCCGTCGTTCGCCCCGACCAGCGCCCCGCCGCCGCTGGACCCGAAGGACTTCGTCTCCAGCGCGAAGAAGGACAAGGCGCCGCTGAGCCCGGACATCCTCTTCCCGGGCACCCAGCTGACCATGGGCGAGACGGTGTACAAGAAGGGCCCGACGGCCGACACCGGGAACTGCGCCTCGGCCGCGAAGGCCACGCTCCCCAAGGTCCTCACGGACAACGACTGCACCCGGCTGATCCGCGTCACCTACACCAAGGACGACATGGCGGTGACGGTCGGCGTGGCCGTCTTCGACACCGAGGCGCAGGCGGTCAGGGCCAAGCAGCAGGCCGACAAGAAGAGCATCGTCAAGTCGCTCTCGGGCGGCGGGGTCAAGGACTTCTGCGTCGGCGCGGTCTGCCGTTCGACCACCAACTCCTACGGCCGCTACGCCTACTTCACCCTCGCCGGCTTCACCGACGGCAAGGACGTGACCCCCAAGGACACCCCCGTGTTCTCCACCGGTGACGACCTCCAGGAGTTCACGTTCCGTCAGATCCGCCGCCGGGGCGAGGCCCAGGCGTCGGCGGCGGCGGACGAGTAGCGCCGCCGCGGGACCTCGGCGGCGGACGCCCGGCACCGCACACGGCCCGGCACCGCCGCCGGGCCGCGCTCAGCCGGTCACAGGCGCTTGGCGCTGCGCAGCGTCTTGGCGTAGTAGCCGTTGCCGTCCAGGCGGGAGACGCCGCCGATGTCGCCGATGGTGGGTCCGTTGACCTCCTCACGGCTGGACACGAAGATCAGGTGGCCCTCGGTGTCGTAGCCGAGCACCATGCCGACGTGGTCCAGCCGCTCCTTGGTGCGCGTGTCGAGCTTGAAGAAGACGAGGTCGCCGGGCTGGAGCTGGTCGATGGCGGACGGCCGGTCCTCCGGTGACACCCCGGCCAGCGGGAGCACGTCGACGCCCTCGTCGGAGCGGGCCATGCCGTTGGCGGTGCGCGGGAGGCCGTCGCCGGAGCCGGTGTCGGCGGACATCAGCGGGTAGCGGGCGCGGTAGCCGAGCACCATGCGGATGAAGCCGGAGCAGTCCAGCGCCTTGGCGCGCATGGCCTCCGGGGTGCCGACCGCGCCGTCCCGGAACGGGT
Organism: Streptomyces capillispiralis; assembly: GCF_007829875.1. Taxonomy (NCBI): domain Bacteria; kingdom Bacillati; phylum Actinomycetota; class Actinomycetes; order Kitasatosporales; family Streptomycetaceae; genus Streptomyces; species Streptomyces capillispiralis. Next base: position 3,299,083 of record NZ_VIWV01000001.1, read on the forward strand.
ACTGGACGCCGAGGTAGTCGTAGAAGTCGGACTGCTCCAGGCGCAGGTCGCCGCCCTCGGCGCCGGCGGTGTTCAGCGGCCCGAAGTCGGCGTCACCGGCGTAGACGGTGCCCTGCTCGTCCTTCTTCTGCGGGGCGCCCGCGACGTACTGGAAGGCGAAGGCGAACAGGTCGTCCTCCTTGCTGCCCCGGTACTCGGCGTACCACTCCTCGAACCACTTCTCCTTCTCGGCGCCCTTCTTCCAGGGCTCGGGCATGAGGCGGACCCAGTCGGTGGTGGAGACCTTGGAGGAGGTCGAGGTCGGCTCCTCGAAGGTGCGCGCCGGTCCGGTCAGGGTGGCGGTGCGCGACCCGTCGGTGAGGACGGCCTGGATCCGGCCGTCCCCGTCGCGCAGCACGGACCGGGCGGGGTTCTCCAGCCGGGACCAGCGCTCCTCGCCCCGGGCCTCGGCGGTCGCGCCGCCGGAGCCCTCGGCCCCGTCCAGGACGCCGACGTTCCTGACCTCGGCGATGCCCGGCGCCTCCTGCTTGCGCAGTTCCAGGGTGAGGTAGCCGGAGGTCGCGACGAGCGCCAGCACCACGAGGCCCGAGACGACCGGTCGCGCCTTCTTCTTCGCTTTCCCTGCCACCGTTTACTCCTCGGTTGTCATTCGGTTCTCAGTGGTCCGAGCGGTTCTCGGACGGGTGGTCCGAGCGGTACTCAGACGGTGGGCATGACGCCGAGCAGCAGGCCGGCGGCGACGACGATGTAGGCCATGAGGGAGACGGTGCCCGTGGCCAGCAGGGTGGCGCCCTTGGGCTGGCGCACCATCTGGTAGGCGACCAGGCCGGGCACGATGAAGCCGAGGGTCTGGTTGCCGTACAGCAGCGGGAACTCGATCGAGAGCACGATCATCACCGTGGCCTGGAGCAGCACGCCCAGCAGCACCACCGCGGCGAACAGCCGCTTGCCGTAGAGGATCACCAGCCGCTGCATGATCCTGGTGCCCGCGTAGGTCAGCGCGGTGACGCCCACCATCATGGCCGCGCGCTGGAGGTCCTCGATGAGGGTCAGCGCGATCCAGCCCGGGGTGATCATGCCGCCGGGCGACAGGTTGGTGGTGAGGTAGCACAGCAGCGAGAAGAACAGGCCTATGGCGATGCCCAGGGCGGCCATCTCGGGGGTCAGTGCGGCGGTGGTCAACGGGGTCTCCGGGCAGGTGAACAGGGGTGGGCGAGGCGGGCGTCCCGCGGGGGGTCAGCGGCGCGGGGTCGGTCCGCCGCCCTCGGCGGTCGGATACCGGGTTCCGTCGTTCGGCACGTCGTGCGGTTCGGCGAAGAACGGGTCGTCGTAGTACGGGTACGGCGCGTGGACCGGGACCTGCTCGGGCTGCCCGTACGGCTGCCCGTACCGCTGCTCCTGCTGCCCGTACTGCTGCTGGGGCTGCTGGGGCTGCTGGGGCTGCTGGGGCCGGGTGTACGGCCCGGTCTGCTGGGCCGGGAACCCGATCACCGGGATCTCCTGGGTCTGCGAGGCCTGGTAGCGCTCCTCGTACGCCGTCGGGTAGGACGCGTACGGGTCGAGGCGCTGGCCCAGGACCGGGGCCGCGGCGGACGGGGCCGGCGCGCTCTCGCCGGTGTCGCTGTCGTCCGCCGGGAGTTCGGCCAGGTACTCCAGGAGTTCCTCGCCCTGGCCGTGGATGTTGCCGATGGCGACCAGGGAGGAGCCGTCGGACATGCGGCCGAGCAGGGCCGGCATGAACTCGTCGGCGGCGCGCCGCTCACCGCCCAGGTCGACCGCCCGGTCGCGCCACTCGGCGGGGATGGCGTCGATGGCGCTCTTGGCCGGGTGCCCGATGACGAAGACGTTGTCCGGTTGCAGGTCGGGGATGATCTCGCCCATCTGCCCGTTGCGCTCCACCCGGTCCGGACGGCAGTTGATCACGACGTTGAGCGGCCGGCGGATGGCGCCGAGGTCGAGCAGCTGGTTGATGTTCATCAGCGTCGACTCGGGGTCGTTGGCCGCGAACACGTTGGCGAAGGCCAGCCGCTTGCCCTCGGGGGTGGCGTAGCGCTCCACGGAGAGCACGCCCGGGTCCGGCGGGGCGTCGTACATGCCCTGGAGGGCGACCTTCCGCTCCACTCCGAGCAGCTCCGCGACGACCAGGGCGATGGCCACGTTCTCCTTGAACGTGAACCAGCTGAAGCCGCGCAGCTCCTCGTCGGTGACCATCTCGGGGTCGGCGTAGACCAGTTGGCAGTTCCGGGCGTCCGCCTCCTCCTGGAGGATGTGGAAGCGCTCCTTCTCCGCGGTGACGCAGATGCCGTCCTCGGGCATCGACCGGCACAGCGAGCGGGCCACGTCGTCCAGGGTGGGGCCCATCTCGGCGAGGTGGTCCTCGCGGACGTTGCACAGCACGCCGATCGTGGAGCGGATCAGCTTGCTCTGGTTGACCTCCTGGAGGGCCGGCATGACCGCCATGCACTCGATGACGAGGGCGTCGGGGCGGTAGGTGGCGGCCCGGCGGACGATGCCGATCTGCTCGACGACGTTGGCGATGCCGAACTTGCGGTAGACCGGCTCCTCGGTGGCGTCGGGGTGGATGAAGCGCGCGGCCGTGCCGGTCGTCTTGGCCACGGTGACCAGGTCACCGCCGCGCAGGGCGCCCGCGCAGAGCCGGGTGATGGAGGACTTGCCGCGGATGCCGTTGACGAGCACGCGGGAGGGGATGGAGTGCAGCGAGGCGTAGTGCCTGCGCTGTTCCACGATGCCCGCGACGAGCAGGAACAGGCTTCCGGCCAGCAGGACGAAGTACAGGTAGAGCACGGCGGGTCACCTTCCTCCGGTGCCGAGCCGCGGCTCGGTGGACCGGCGTGCCTGGTTCTGGCGGCGGGCCTGCAACTGCTGGCGGATCAGTTCGAGGCTGCGGACCACGGCCCCGACCTCGTCCTGGTAGCGGGGGAAGTGCACGGTCTTGAGGTCTCCGTCGGCGAGCTTCTCGGCGCCGGCGGCCAGCGCCCGCAGCGGACGCGCGACGACCAGGTACACCCAGCCGAGGCAGACGACGATCGCGGCGAGACCGAGCAGGCCGGCGAGCACGCTGCGGTCCTCGCGTTCGTAGGCGGCGATCTGGAAGTGCTGGGCGTTCTGCCAGCTGACGACGGTCCAGCCGAGGTCGGAGGCGACGCCGCCGCCGGAGAAGGGGGCCGCGGCGGCGACGGTGACGCTGCCGCCGTCGCGGATGAGCAGGCCGTTCTCGACCGGTCCGGCGCCGACCGGCACGTTGCCCGCGCGGACCAGGTCGGGCAGGGCGTCGTTCGGCAGGTCCTCGAAGGCGAGGAAGCCGTCGGCGGCGGCGAGGGTGTCGGCGTCGGCGTTCACCACCCGGACCTCGCCGAGGCCGGGCCGCTTCAGCAGCGAGTTCAGGAACTCCACGCGCACCTCGCCGACGAGCGTGGTGCCCTTGTGCCCGGGCACCGGCGCGCCGGCCTGGATCACGGGCTTGCGCTCGCCCTTGCCCGAGACGCGGACCAGGGGCAGGTCCTTGTCGTCGCTCCAGGCGTGCGGGTCGCCGCCGGCCCGGGCGACGACCTCGCCGCCGCCGTCGACGACGTACAGCGCCTGGTAGCGGGTGTGCTCGCGCAGGGCGTCCGCCAGCAGCTCGCCGGCGGTGCCGGGGTCGTCGGCGTCGATCAGGCGGGAGGTGGAGACGAGGTCGGCCTGGGCCTCGTTCAGGGCCCGGCGGACCCGGTCGGCGACCAGGTCGGTGCGGTCGCGCTGGTCGTTGACCATGGTGGCGGGCACGCTGACCGAGCCGTCGGTGCGGTTGAGCAGCAGACCGACGGGCACGCACCACAGCAGCAGCAGGACGGCGGTCACCGCGAGCGGCACCCGGACGCCGAGGCGGACCCTGCCGCTCGGGGTGCCGGGTCCCTCGCCGGCGCCGTTGAGCTGGGTGCGCAGGCGTTCCAGGGCGGCGCCGATCCGGGCGGCCTCGCCCCAGCGGGGTACCTCGACGGGCCGGGTGAGGTCGCCCCGGGCGAGCCGGCGGGACTCCAGGAAGAGCCGCAGCAGCGGCCGCTGCACGGCAGCCCACAGCACGGCCGCGGCCAGCAGGCCGAGCACGACCAGCGCTCCGGCCGCGACCAGTCCGTACAGTTCCCGGCCGGTCTCGGCGGCGCCCTGCTGCTGGACCACGGGGAGCATGGCCACCACGGTCAGCCCGAGGCCCGCGGCGACGCTGTCCTTCTCCTCGGGGTCGGAGGAGGCGAGCGAGGCGTAGCCGGCGGTGGTGACCCGGCCGTTGAAGTCGTCGCCCAGCAGGGTCCCGCTGACGCCGGGGTAGCCGCGGGAGCCGGGCTCCCTGGCGCTGACGGGGTGCTCCTCGGTCCGGGTGGCGGCCTGGTCGGAGAGGCGGGTCATCTGCTTCTGCAGGAACGCGAGCTCCTCGCGCTGCTTGTCCGAGTTGAGCGCCTCGGACTCCTCGAATCCGGCAGTGGCGAGGACTTCGCCGTCCCGTGCCACCACCGACATCGTGCGGAACGGTCCCATGGTGACGGCGGGCACCGTCAGGCTGTTGGAGGCGACGAGCAGTTGCTGCGGTCCGTCCTTCCCGCCCAGTACCGCCATCGTCATCAAGCGAACGTCGCCCGTCTCCAGCCGCACCATGCGGGGGAAGAGTGCCTGCTCACCGGTGAGGACGTCCTTGTCGAGCCAGGCGAGAGGAATCCTTTCGCCACGCGCGGCGAGCACATCCCCACTCGCCAGGTCCAACACCGTGGTGCCGGTCCACTTCTGGTACGTCTTGCCCAGGTCGGACAGAACGTCCTCCGGCTCGACCCGCTCTCCCTTGTTCAGTGCCGCCGCGGTGCGCTGCAGATCCGTGATCCGCTCGTCGATCGAGGCGCGGAGCGCGATGGCCCCGTCCTCCGCGAAGTGCTGCTGCGAGGACAGCACCGCCTTGGGCACGACGGCATCGCCGCCTGGGCCGAGCACCTTCGCCGTCAGACCGGCCAGCGCCACGATCAGCAGGCACAGCACCGCGATCGGGGGACGGATGCCGCCCAGGAGCGGCATGTCCGCACGCCTGCGGCTGCGTCGCCGCCCCTTCCGCCCGGAGTACGCGGCACGACTCGATGTCACCGGTCTTCTTCCTTGGTCGCTGCGGGGGTATCCAGCGTTCGCTGGACGCGCCGCTAGCGCGGACGTGCGACGCCGTCACTCAAAAGACTGATAAGCGCTGACAAAGTTGCCTTGCGAGCGCTGAGCGTTCTGTGTTGCTCGTCACTTCTCCAGAGGCAGTGACGCGAGACCGTCGCCCCCAGGAGCGCCGCGGTTGTAAAGGAACCCGCTGGTGCGGTCTGCCGCGAGCCGGTATCGGGCGAGCCGCTCCTCGGAGAGATCGCCGGGCTCGCTCAGCACGCTCTGCACGTCACTCACCCGGTGGTCTTCGACCGCCCCGTCCGGCAGCTTCTCTCCCGGCTGGACCTCGGGCGGGATGTCCACCAGCGTGGTGCGGTAGCGGGCGCTGACGTCCCAGCCGTCCGCCGTCTCCCGGAACTCGAACCAGCCGATGGCCCCCTCCTCGGTGATCCCGCTCGGAGAGGAATGCCGGGCCACCTGGTTGCCGAGGCTGTAGGCGACCCAGGTCCCGTTCACCTTCTGGATCGGCTGAACGACGTGGGAGTGGTGACCGATCACGAGGTCGATCCCTGTCTCCTCGCTGATCCACTGCGCCAACTCCAGTTGCGACGTGCTCGGCTCGTTGTAGTACTCGGCGCCCCAGTGAACGGACAGGATGACGGCCTCGGCGCCCTTCTCCCGGGCGCGCTTCTCGGCCTGCCGGATGTCCGACGAGTCGGTCTGGTTGAGTACCCAGCGCTTCTCCTTGGGCGTGGGATGGACGAAGGACTCCCAGGAGTACGACAGATGCGCGACCTTGACGCCGTTGACGTCCAGGATGTTGATCTTCTTCGCTTCCTCGGGCGTCCGCGCCGAGCCGGTGTGTCCGAGGCCCACCTCGTCCATGACCTTCAGCGTGTTCCGCACGCCCTTCATGCCGTGGTCGTAAGTGTGGTTGGAGGCCGTGGAGCAGGTGTCGTACCCGACCTCCTTGACCGCCGTGAGAATCTGCGGGGGCACCAGGAACTCCGGGTACCCCTCGAAGGGCCCTTCGGGCTTGCCGACGGGGGTCTCCATGTGGCAGATCGCCAGGTCGGCCTTGCTGATGACGGGCTTCACGCCGGCCAGCAGCGGTCCGAAGTCCAGCCCCGCCTCGCCCTTGCCGGTCTTCTCGGCGTCCTTGGCCGCCTGCTCGACCAGCTCGGGGTGGATGAGGATGTCACCGGCGGCGGCCACGGTGAACGAGCGGCCGCCCGGCTTCGCCTGCGGCTCCGCGGCCTCCGAGCCGCACCCGGCGGCGAGGGACACGGACGCCGCCAGAATCGCCACGGTACGACCCATACGGAGAGACTTACGGAATGTCACCGAGTTATGTTCACACGCCCCACACGGGTAACTCCCGCATTACCATCACAAGACAGTCACGCTTTGCACGCTTTCTGGGTCTGATGGGTGTAATTCTCGCGCTGACGGGCTGTCAGTCGGTCTCCGAACCCACCGGGCAGGACACCGGGCCCACCGCCCGGGAACTGGTCGACCTGCGCGGCCGCGTCCTGTCGTACACGAAGGACCTGAGCCCCGACGGCCCCTACACACCCCCCGACGAGGACCAGCGCGCCCAGCTGGCCCGGGGCGTCGGACGGCTGCTGGAGGGCGACGCGCGCGAGGCCGAACGGCTGCTCGCCCCCATCGGCCTCGGCGTCACCCGGCTCACCGACACCGAGTCCGGCCGGCGCTACGACGAGGTCGCCGCGACCGGCTCGGGCGAGAGCGCGCGCTGGGGCCGGCTGTACGTCACCGCGGACTCCCGCCCCCGCTGGACCGTCCAGGTGCCGCACCCCGTGGCCGACCGGAGGACCGAGGCGCTCGGCGTGCGCCTGCTGGAGGACACCCCCGGCGGAGCCCTGGTCCTGGCCGGAGCGCACCGCCGGGCCGGACGCGGGGGCGCCGCCGATGTCGCCCACCGCGAGGACAGCGCCTTCCACACCGTCGTCACCACGCTGCAGGGGCGCGGCGTGCCCGGCATCCAGCTGCACGGCTTCGCCGAGTCCACCACGGACCGCTACGACGCCGTGCTGTCGACCGGCGCGGCGCAGAGCGCGCCCGGCGAGGTGTCCGCACTGGCCGACCGCATGGAGGCGGACGGGCTGCGGGTCTGCCGCGGCTGGTCGGCGCGCTGCCCGCTGGAGGGCACGACGAACGTCCAGGGCCGGGCGGCCCTGCGGCAGCACGCGACCTTCGTCCATCTGGAGCTCGCCCGCGACGCCCGGGGCGAGGGACGCGACGCCGACGAGGCCGCGGCCGCCGTGGCCGGCCTGCTCACCGACTGGTCGCGGGACTGAGCGGGCCCGCTTCGGGGCCCGTCCGGTTCAGCAGCAGCCGGACACCGGCAGGGACCGCTTGTTGCGGGCCTCCTTGCTGCGGGCCGCGAGCAGTTCGTCCGCGGGGTAGCCGACCTCCTCCAGCGTCAGCCCGTGCGGACGCACGACGTGCACCGCCGAGTCCCGCACGCCCGCCGCGAGGACCGTGCCGGGCCAGTCCGGCGGGCGGTGGCCGTCGCCGACGAACAGCAGCGCGCCGATCAGCGAGCGCACCATGTTGTGGCAGAAGGCGTCCGCCCGGACGGTCGCCGTGATGATCCCGTCCTCGCCCCGCACCAGGCTCAGCTCCTGCAGCGTGCGGATCGTCGTCGCGCCCTCCCGCCGCTTGCAGTACGCGGCGAAGTCGTGCTCGCCGAGCAGCCGCCGGGCCGCCTCGTTCATGGCGTCGACGTCCAGCGGCCAGTCGTGCCACAGCACGTGCCCGCGCAGCAGCGGGTCCACCCCGCCCGGGTTGTCGGTGACGCGGTAGGCGTACCGCCGCCAGATCGCGGAGAACCGGGCGTTGAAACCGGCGGGCGCCTCCCTGAGCGCCCACACCCGTACGTCCCTCGGCAGCCGTCCGGCGAGCCGCTTGAGCAGCTTGGTGTGGTGCTCGGCCCAGACCTCCCGCGGCAGATCGACGTGCGCGACCTGCCCCCGGGCGTGCACCCCGGCGTCGGTCCGCCCGGCCACGGTCAGCTCGTACGTCGTCGTCCCGGACCGCGTCACGGTCCGCAGCGCGTCCTCGATCTCCCCCTGCACGGTCCGCCGCCCGCCGGCCTGCTTGGCCCAGCCCGAGAAGGCGGTCCCGTCGTACGACAGATCCAGCCGCACCCGCACGAACCCGGGCTGCACTTCGTCACTCACGTACAGATCCTCTCAGCCACACGAAAGCGGGCCCGCTCCTCGAAAGGAACGGGCCCGCAACGCCCTACAGGGGCGCGGGGAACCGCGCGACCAGCCACGACGGCGACGCGGCCGCCCCCGCACAGCCCCCGGCGGAACGCTTACGCGTCCTTCGACTCCTCGGCCGGAGCCTCGACGGCCTCGTCGGACTTGGCCTCGACGGCCTCGTCCTTCTTGAGGGCGTCTTCCTTGACCGCACGCTTGGTGGCGGCCTCGGCCTCGCCGGTCGCCTCCTGCGCCACGGTCAGCGCCTCGACCAGCTCGATGACGGCCATGGGCGCGTTGTCGCCACGGCGGTTACCGATCTTGGTGATGCGGGTGTAGCCACCGGGACGGTTCTCGTACCGCGGGCCGATCTCGGTGAAGAGCGTGTGGACGATGCTCTTGTCCGTGATCACCTGGAGCACCTGACGGCGGTTGTGAAGGTCGCCCTTCTTCGCCTTGGTGACCAGACGCTCGGCGTACGGACGCAGCTTGCGCGCCTTCGCCTCGGTGGTGGTGATGCGGCCGTGCTCGAACAGCGACTTCGCGAGGTTCGCGAGAAGCAGCTTCTCGTGCGCGGCGCTGCCGCCCAGACGGGCACCCTTGGTGGGCCTCGGCATGATGTTTCTCCTAGGTGTCTGCCCCGGCCGTGTCAGGTACCGGGGTCAGTATCCGAGCAGGCGGCCGCCTGTCGGAGATCCAGGCCCCCGAAGGGGCCTGGAAGGGGCGCGGGGAACTGCGCGACCAGCCACGACCGGCCCGCAGACGCAGTACGGCCTCCCCGCGGAGCGCTCAGTACTGCTCGGTCTCCACGAAGCCCGCGTCCGCGTCGTCGTCCGCGCCGAACGCGTCCGCCGCGGCGGTCGGGTCGAACCCGGGAGGCGAGTCCTTCAGCGCGAGGCCCATGCCGGCCAGCTTGGCCTTGACCTCGTCGATGGACTTCGCACCGAAGTTGCGGATGTCCAGCAGGTCCGCCTCGGAGCGGGCGACGAGCTCACCCACCGAGTGGATGCCCTCACGCTTGAGGCAGTTGTACGACCGAACGGTGAGCTCCAGCTCCTCGATCGGCAGCGCCAGGTCGGCGGCGAGGGCGGCGTCCGTGGGGGACGGGCCCATGTCGATGCCCTCGGCGTCGATGTTCAGCTCGCGGGCGAGACCGAACAGCTCGACCAGGGTCTTGCCCGCGGAGGCCATGGCGTCACGCGGACGCATCGCCTGCTTGGTCTCGACGTCGACGATCAGCTTGTCGAAGTCGGTGCGCTGCTCGACACGGGTCGCCTCGACCTTGTAGGTGACCTTGAGAACCGGCGAGTAGATCGAGTCGACCGGGATACGGCCGATCTCCTGGCCCACCTGCTTGTTCTGCACGGCGGAGACGTAACCGCGGCCGCGCTCGACCGTCAGCTCCATCTCCAGCTTGCCCTTGCCGTTGAGCGTGGCGAGGACGAGGTCGGGGTTGTGCACCTCGACACCGGCCGGGGGCGCGATGTCGGCGGCGGTGACCAGACCCGGGCCCTGCTTGCGCAGGTACATCACGACCGGCTCGTCGTGCTCCGAGGAGACGACCAGCTGCTTGATGTTGAGGATCAGGTCGGTGACGTCCTCCTTGACGCCCGGCACGGTGGTGAACTCGTGCAGGACGCCGTCGATGCGGATGCTGGTGACAGCGGCACCGGGGATCGACGACAGGAGGGTGCGGCGGAGGGAGTTGCCGAGGGTGTAGCCGAAGCCCGGCTCCAGCGGCTCGATCACGAACCGGGAGCGGAATTCGTCGACGACCTCTTCGGTCAACGAGGGACGCTGAGCGATCAGCATGTGTGGATCAGATCCTTCTTTCGTGGACGCCCGCTATTTGACGCCCGACGGAAACCGCACCTGGTGAAAAGTGCGGGTACTGCAAGGGTACGGGCGGTACGGCCCTGACGAGCCGTACCGCCCGGAACCTCGCGCCGAACGAAGCGGCCGTGCGTCAGACGCGGCGGCGCTTCGGCGGACGGCAGCCGTTGTGCGGGGTCGGGGTGACGTCCTGGATGGAGCCGACCTCGAGGCCCGTGGCCTGCAGGGAGCGGATCGCGGTCTCACGACCGGAACCCGGGCCCTTCACGAACACGTCGACCTTGCGCATGCCGTGCTCCTGGGCGCGGCGGGCAGCCGACTCGGCGGCCATCTGCGCGGCGAACGGCGTGGACTTCCGGGAGCCCTTGAAGCCGACGTGGCCGGCGGAGGCCCAGGAGATCACGTTGCCGGACGGGTCCGTGATGGAGACGATCGTGTTGTTGAACGTGCTCTTGATGTGCGCGTGGCCGTGAGCGACGTTCTTCTTTTCCTTGCGGCGCACCTTCTTGGCAGCGCCCTGACGACCCTTGGGGGGCATCTATAACTCCTACGGGAGGTGGTCGGTCCTACAGCGAAGACCGCTGGACGGCGAGTCCGCTGCGGACTACTTCTTGCCCGGCTTCTTCTTGCCGGCGATGGCGCGACGCGGGCCCTTGCGGGTACGCGCGTTGGTGCTGGTGCGCTGACCGCGGACGGGCAGGCCGCGGCGGTGACGCAGACCCTGGTAGGTGCCGATCTCGACCTTGCGGCGGATGTCGGCCTGGATCTCGCGACGGAGGTCACCCTCGGTCTTGATGTTGTTGTCGACGTACTCGCGGATCGCGACGAGCTGCTCCTCGGAGAGGTCGCGGACGCGAGTGTTCGGGTCGACGCCGGTGGCGGCCAGCGTCTGCTGCGAAAGAGTCCGGCCGATACCGAACACGTAGGTGAGGGCGATCTCCACGCGCTTTTCGCGCGGGATGTCAACACCGGAAACGCGTGCCATTCAATGGCTCCAGTTTGATCTTCGGAGGTCTTCCACAGAACCGGATCCCAGCCGCCGGCCTCTTCCCGCTGTCACGAGGTGCAGCCGAAGATTTGGTACGACCTGGGTCCCCGGCCTCCGGACCGGGGGTGTCGAGCCGTGCGGCTCGGGTCCTGCGTATGAACGTGTGTTGCTCGCGTCGCGCGAAGTTCTGCGGAAGTCGCAGAGGGTCGATCGTGCTGCGGTCAGCCCTGGCGCTGCTTGTGGCGCGGGTTCTCGCAGATGATCATGACCCGGCCGTGACGGCGGATCACCCTGCACTTGTCGCAGATCTTCTTGACGCTCGGCTTGACCTTCATGGGATGTGAGGTTCTCCGGGTCAGTGCCATCACCCCGGCGGACCGGGGCGCGGGCAAGATCTACTTGTACCGGTAGACGATCCGGCCACGCGTCAGGTCGTACGGAGACAGCTCCACCACGACCCGGTCGTCAGGGAGGATGCGGATGTAGTGCATGCGCATCTTGCCGCTGATGTGTGCCAGAACCTGGTGGCCGTTCTGGAGCTCGACCTTGAACATGGCGTTCGGAAGAGACTCGACGACAGTGCCCTCGATCTCGATGGCACCTTGCTTCTTGGCCACGCTTCGCCCTTCGAATCGACTACCTTGATCGACTCCTGCGTGCACCGTGTGAGTACATGCAGACATGCGGGTGCACAAGAGCCGACGAGTCAGTCTACGTCAGCGCACCCGGAAAGACGAATCGGGGAAGTCTGCCCCGCGGGGCAGATCCCTAACCGAGCGGATCCGGCGCAGCCGTGATCCCCAGCTCCGCCAGCTTCGCCTTCCCGCCGTCGGGCGCCGTCAGGACCAGCGGACCCTGCTCGGTCAGGGCGACGGAGTGCTCCCAGTGGGAGGACCAGGTGCCGTCGGTGGTGATGACCGTCCAGTCGTCGGAGAGCACCTCGGTCCTCGGCGTGCCCAGGGAGACCATCGGCTCGATGGCCAGGCAGAAGCCCGGGACCAGCTTGGGGCCCTTGCCCCGACGGCGGTCGACGTAGTTCAGCAGGTGCGGGTCCATGTGCATCTCGCTGCCGATGCCGTGGCCGCCGTAGTCCTCGATGATCCCGTACTTGCCGCCGCCCGGCTTCGGCTGGCGGCGGATGTACGTCTCGATGGCGCGGGAGACGTCCACGAGCCGGTTGCCCTGCTTCATGGCCGCGATGCCGGCCCACATCGACTCCTCGGTCACCCGGGAGAGCTCGACCAGCTCCGGGGAGTGACCGGACCCCACGAACGCGGTGTAGGCGGCGTCGCCGTGCCAGCCGTCGATGATCGCGCCGCAGTCGATGGAGATGATGTCGCCGTCCTTCAGGACGACGTCGTCGGAGGGGATGCCGTGGACGACGACCTCGTTGACCGAGGTGCAGATCGTCGCGGGGAAACCGCCGTACCCAAGGAAGTTCGGCTTGGCGTTGTGCTCCGCGAGCACCTTGCGGGCGACCTGGTCCAGATCCTTCGTCGAGGCGCCGGGGACGGCGGCCTCACGGGTGGCCGCGTGAATGGCGGCGACGACCAGCCCCGCCTCACGCATCTTGGCGATCTGCTCGGGGCTCTTGATCTGCACCATGGGGACGACGGCCTTCCTGGACCAGAGGGGGTACGAACTCTTCCAACGATACGGGGCAGCGCACCCCGCCCACGCCGCAGCCGCGGCCCCTGGCAGGGAACCGCGGCTGCTACCGGCGTACGGAACTACTGACCGCTCTTCAGCGCCTCCAGCGCGCGACCGGTGACCTCGTCGACCGCTCCCATCGCGGAGATGGTCACGACCAGCCCCTGCGCCCGGTAGTAGCCGATGATCGGCTCGGTCTGCGTGTGGTAGACCTCCAGCCGGGTGCGCACGGTCTCCTCGGAGTCGTCGTCGCGCTGGTACAGCTCGCCACCGCAGACGTCGCAGACGCCGTCCTGCTTCGGCGGGCTGTACGTGGCGTGGAAGACGTGCGCGGAGTCCTTGCGGCAGATGCGCCGGCCGGCGATCCGCTTGACCACCTCGTCCTCGGGGGCCTCCAGGTCGAGGACCGCGTCCAGCTTGATGCCCTCGGTCGTCAGCAGCTCGTCCAGCGCCTCGGCCTGCGACACGTTGCGCGGGAAACCGTCGAGCAGGAAGCCGCCCTCGGCGTCGGGCTGCTCCATGCGGTCCTTGGCCATGGCGATGGTGACCTCGTCCGGTACGAGGTTGCCCGCGTCCATGTAGGACTTGGCGAGCTTCCCGAGCTCGGTCTGCCGGCTGATGTTGGCGCGGAACAGGTCGCCCGTGGAGATGTGCGGGATGCGCAGCTTCTCGGCAAGGCGGGTGGCCTGCGTGCCCTTCCCAGCACCCGGCGGCCCGACGAGGACGATTCGCATCAGCGGAGGAACCCTTCGTAATTGCGCTGCTGGAGCTGGCTCTCGATCTGCTTCACCGTCTCAAGGCCCACACCCACGATGATCAGGATGCTGGTGCCGCCGAAGGGGAAGTTCTGGTTTGCCCCGAAACCAACCAACGCCATCGTCGGCACGAGAGCGATCAGACCCAAGTACAGCGAACCCGGCCAGGTGATCCGGTTGAGCACGTAGCTCAGGTACTCAGCGGTCGGTCGGCCAGCCCGGATGCCCGGGATGAAGCCACCATACTTCTTCATGTTGTCGGCGACTTCCTCGGGGTTGAAGGAGATCGCCACGTAGAAGAACGCGAAGAAAACGATGAGCAAGAAGTACAGGCTGACGTAAATCGGGTGGTCGCCCTTGACCAGGTGCGCCTCGATCCAGGTCTTCCAGCCCGAGGTGCCGCTGGAGAACTGCGCGATCAGGGCCGGGATGTAGAGCAGCGACGAGGCGAAGATGACGGGGATCACACCCGCCTGGTTCACCTTGAGCGGGATGTACGTGGACGTACCGCCGTAGGACCGGCGGCCGATCATGCGCTTCGCGTACTGGACGGGGATCCGGCGCTGGGCCTGCTCGACGAAGACGACGAGGCCGACCATGACCAGACCCACGGCGATGACGGTGCCGAACTCGATCCAGCCGTCCGCGAGGCTGCCCTGCTCCTTGATGGCCCACAGGGCGGAGGGGAAGGTCGCGGCGATCGAGATGAACATCAGGATGGACATGCCGTTGCCGATGCCGCGGTCGGTGATGAGCTCACCGAGCCACATGACGACGGCCGTACCGGCGGTCATGGTGATGACCATGGTGATGGTCACGAAGATCGACTGGTCCGGAACGATCTGGCTGGCGACCGGGCAGCCCTGGAACAGGGCGCCACTGCGGGCGGTGGCCACCAGGCCGGTGCCCTGAAGGATGGCCAGCGCGACCGTCAGGTAACGGGTGTACTGCGTGATCTTCGCCGTACCGGCCTGGCCCTCCTTCTTCAGGGCTTCCAGGCGCGGGATCACCACGGTCAGCAGCTGCAGAATGATGCTCGCCGTGATGTACGGCATGATGCCCAGCGCGAAGACCGTGATCTGGAGCAGCGCGCCGCCACTGAACATGTTCACCAGGCCGAACAGGCCCTGGTTCGCCTGGGCGGCGTCGATACAGGTCTGGACGTTCCGGTAGTCGACACCAGGAATCGGGATGTGCGTACCGACCCGGTACACCACGATGATGCCGAGCGTGAAGAGCAGCTTCTTGCGCAGGTCGGGCGTCTTGAACGCCCGGGCGAACGCGGTGAGCACGGTGCCTCCTGCGACCCCCCGCGCAACTGCGTCAAGGGTGACGGTCTTGAGATTCCGACTAAGGACGATTACGTAACGGTCAACTGCCGCCCTGAGTGCCCCGTATGAGGCGCCCGAGGTCAATGGGCAGCGCAGGCCACCTTACCGGCGACCATGCCGCCCTAGGAACGACCAACCGGGGATACCCCAAATGTGGAGTATCCCCGGTCGGGATCGTTCTACGTCATTGAGACACCTGACGGGGTCAGACGAGCTCGGTGACGGTACCGCCGGCGGCGGTGATCTTCTCCTTGGCGGAGCCGGAGACGGCGTCGACCGTCACCTGCAGCGCCACGGAGATCTCGCCCTGGCCCAGGACCTTGACGAGGCTGTTCTTGCGCACGGCACCCTTGGCGACCAGGTCCTCGACCGTGACCTCTCCACCCTCGGGGTAGAGGGAGGCGAGCTTGTCCAGGTTGACGACCTGGAACTCGGTCTTGAACGGGTTCTTGAAGCCCTTCAGCTTCGGGAGGCGCATGTGGAGCGGCATCTGGCCACCCTCGAAGCGCTCCGGAACCTGGTAACGGGCCTTGGTGCCCTTCGTACCACGACCGGCCGTCTTACCCTTCGACGCCTCACCACGACCGACACGGGTCTTGGCGGTCTTGGCGCCGGGGGCGGGACGGAGGTTGTGGATCTTGAGCGGGTTGTTCTCCGCCATGATCAGTCGACCTCCTCGACCGTCACGAGGTGGCGGACGGTGTGCACCATGCCGCGGAACTCGGGACGATCCTCCTTGACGACCACGTCGTTGACCCTCTTCAGGCCAAGCGAACGCAGGGTGTCGCGGTGGTTCTGCTTGCTGCCGATGTAGGACTTGACCTGCGTAATCTTGAGCTGCGCCATGATTACGCACCCGCCCCGGCACGTGCACGGAGCAGAGCCGCGGGGGCGACGTCCTCGAGCGGCAGACCACGGCGGGCCGCGATCTCCTCGGGACGCTGCAGGCCCTTCAGGGCCGCCACGGTCGCGTGCACGATGTTGATGGCGTTGTCGGAGCCGAGCGACTTCGACAGCACGTCGTGGATACCGGCGCACTCGAGCACGGCGCGCACCGGACCACCGGCGATCACACCGGTACCGGGCGACGCGGGCTTGAGCAGCACGACGCCGGCAGCCTTCTCACCCTGGATGGGGTGCGGGATGGTGCCCTGGATGCGGGGGACCTTGAAGAAGTGCTTCTTGGCCTCCTCAACACCCTTGGCGATGGCGGCCGGCACCTCCTTGGCCTTGCCGTATCCGACACCCACGGTGCCGTCACCGTCGCCCACCACGACCAGCGCGGTGAAGCTGAAGCGACGACCACCCTTCACAACCTTGGCGACGCGGTTGATCGCGACGACGCGCTCAACGTACGCGGTCTTCTCGGCGGCAGCTGCGCCGCCGTCACGGCCCTTCCGGTCCCGCCGCTCGCCGCCACCGGCACCGCCACCGCGGCGCTGGGGTCCAGCCATTGGAATTACCTCTCTCTGTTTCCGCTAGCTACGGAACCGGCTCAGAACTTCAGTCCGGCTTCGCGGGCGGCGTCCGCCAGAGCGGCGATGCGCCCGGCGTACTGGTTGCCACCACGGTCGAACACGACGGCCTCGACACCAGCGGCCTTGGCACGCTCGGCGACCAGGGCGCCGACCTGCTTGGCCTGTGCCGACTTGTCGCCCTCGCCACCGCGGACCGACGCGTCCAGGGTGGACGCAGACGCCAGGGTGTGGCCCTTCAGGTCGTCGATCACCTGCGCCACGATGTGGCGGTTGGAGCGGGTCACGACCAGACGGGGACGCTCCGCCGTACCGTTGATCCGCTTGCGGATCCGGATGTGACGGCGCTTGATCGCGGCGCGCTTGTAGGCGTCGCCCTTGAGGATCTTCTGCCCGTATGCCATGGCTTACTTACCCGCCTTTCCGACCTTGCGGCGGATGACTTCGCCCTCGTACTTGACGCCCTTGGCCTTGTACGGGTCGGGCTTGCGCAGCTTGCGGATGTTGGCCGCAACCTCGCCGACCTTCTGCTTGTCGATGCCCTCGACCGAGAAGCGGGTGGGGGCCTCGACCTTGAAGGTGATGCCCTCGGGCGCCTCGACCAGGATCGGGTGGCTGTAACCGAGGGAGAACTCCAGGTTCGAACCCTTGGCGACAACGCGGTAACCGACACCGCTGATCTCGAGCTTCTTCACGTAACCCTGGGTCACGCCGGTGATCATGTTCGCCACCAGCGTGCGGGACAGGCCGTGCAGGGCCTTGTTCTGACGCTCGTCGTTGGGGCGGGTGACGTTCAGCACGCCGTCCTCACCCTTGGCGATCTCGATCGGCGCCACGACGGTGTGGGTCAGCGTGCCCTTGGGGCCCTTGACCGAAACCGTACGGCCGTCGATGGTGACGTCCACGCCGGCGGGAACCGCGATGGGGAGCTTGCCGATGCGCGACATAGCTGTTTCCTCCGTTCCCTTCCGCTACCAGACGTAGGCGAGGACTTCCCCACCCACGCCCTTCTTGCCGGCCTGCTTGTCGGTGAGGAGCCCGTGCGACGTGGAGATGATCGCCACGCCCAGGCCGCCGAGCACCTTCGGCAGGTTGGTGGACTTCGCGTAAACCCGGAGACCGGGCTTGGAGATCCGCTTGATGCCCGCGATGGAGCGCTCACGGTTGGGGCCGAACTTCAGCTCCAGGACGAGGTTCTTGCCGACCTCGGCGTCCTCGACCTTCCAGCCCGTGATGAAGCCCTCCTGCTGGAGGATCTCCGCGATGTGAGACTTGATCTTGGACGCCGGCATCGTCACGGAGTCGTGGTACGCCGAGTTCGCGTTCCGCAGACGCGTAAGCATGTCTGCGATCGGATCAGTCATGGTCATGAATTGGCCTTCGGCCTCTCTCGCCGGGGTTTCCTGGTGCGCCATCCCTCTCCCCGATCCGAGACGGGACGGGTGCGGCGCGGTGGACCTACGGCGTAGTAAGTCGTACGGGCGGCAGACGCCCAACCCCGCAAGCCTACGGCATGCGGAGGTGGGCCCCTGCCGGACCCAGATGCTTACCGAGA
This sequence comes from Streptomyces capillispiralis, assembly GCF_007829875.1. Taxonomy (NCBI): domain Bacteria; kingdom Bacillati; phylum Actinomycetota; class Actinomycetes; order Kitasatosporales; family Streptomycetaceae; genus Streptomyces; species Streptomyces capillispiralis. Next base: position 3,317,021 of record NZ_VIWV01000001.1, read on the forward strand.
GCCTGGTTGAACCGGAATTACCGGATTACCAGGAGCTCTTGGTCACGCCCGGCAGCTCGCCACGGTGAGCCATCTCACGAAGGCACACGCGGCACAGGCCGAACTTGCGGTACACGGAGTGCGGGCGGCCGCAGCGCTGGCAGCGGGTGTAGCCACGCACACCGAACTTGGGCTTGCGAGCAGCCTTCGCGATGAGAGCCTTCTTCGCCATCTCGCTCACGCCTCCTTGAACGGGAAGCCGAGGTGACGGAGAAGGGCGCGGCCCTCTTCGTCGTTGGTCGCCGTGGTGACCACGGTGATGTCCATACCCCGGACACGGTCGATCTTGTCCTGGTCGATCTCGTGGAACATGACCTGCTCCGTGAGACCGAAGGTGTAGTTGCCACGGCCGTCGAACTGCTTGGGGGACAGGCCGCGGAAGTCGCGGATGCGCGGGAGCGCCAGCGACAGGGTGCGGTCCAGGAACTCCCACATGCGGTCGCCACGGAGCGTGACGTGGGCACCGATCGGCTGTCCCTCACGCAGCTTGAACTGCGCGATGGACTTGCGGGCCTTGGTGACGGCCGGCTTCTGACCGGTGATCGTGGTGAGGTCGCGGATGGCGCCCTCGATCAGCTTGGAGTCGCGGGCGGCGTCGCCCACACCCATGTTGACCACGATCTTGACGAGGCCGGGAACCTGCATGACGTTCTCGTAGGAGAACTGCTCACGCAGCTTGCCCGCGATCTCCTCGCGGTACTTCGTCTTCAGACGCGGAGTGGTGGTGGTCGTCATCAGATGTCCTCACCCGTCCGCTTGGCAACGCGGATCTTGTTGCCCTCGTCGTCGAAGCGGTAACCGACGCGCGTGACGACCTTGTTGCCGTCCTTCTCCACGACCAGCTGGACGTTGGAGACGTGGATCGGGGCCTCGGTGGTCACGATGCCGCCGGCCTGCGAACCGCGAGCGGTCGGACCGGCCTTGGTGTGCTTCTTGACCCGGTTGACACCCTCGACCAGGACACGGTCCTCGCGGGGGAAGGCCGCGATGACCTTGCCCTGCTTGCCCTTGTCCTTACCGGTGATGACCTGGACCAGGTCGCCCTTCTTGATCTTCATGCTCACAGCACCTCCGGCGCGAGGGAGATGATCTTCATGAACTTCTTCTCGCGCAGCTCACGGCCCACGGGGCCGAAGATACGGGTGCCACGAGGGTCGCCGTCGTTCTTCAGAATGACGGCGGCGTTCTCGTCGAAGCGGATGTACGAGCCGTCCGGACGGCGGCGCTCCTTGACGGTGCGAACGATGACCGCCTTGACGACGTCACCCTTCTTCACGTTGCCACCGGGGATCGCGTCCTTGACGGTGGCGACGATGACGTCACCGATGCCCGCGTAGCGGCGACCGGAGCCACCGAGCACACGGATGCAAAGGATTTCCTTCGCACCAGTGTTGTCGGCGACGCGCAGTCGCGACTCCTGCTGGATCACGTCTATCTCCTGTTTGTCTGCCGGTTCCCCGGGGGCCGCTCATGCGCTTGAGCGAACGGCCCCCGGAGCCTGGCGGAACTGCCCTGCGAGGAATGCCTCGCAGGAACGTACTTGCGGAATTCCCTTGCGGGAACTGCCTACTTGGCCTTCTCGAGGATCTCGACGACGCGCCAGTGCTTCGTGGCGGACAGCGGCCGGGTCTCCATCAGGAGGACGCGGTCGCCGATGCCGGCGGCGTTCTGCTCGTCGTGGGCCTTGAGCTTGCTCGTGCTGCGGATGACCTTGCCGTACAGCGCGTGCTTCTTGCGGTCCTCGACGGCGACGACGACGGTCTTGTCCATCTTGTCGCTGACGACGATGCCCTCACGGGTCTTGCGGTCGCCCCGAGCCTCAGTGTTCGTCTCAGTCACGTTGTTCTCGCTCATCAGGCGCTCTCCACCGTCTCGATGCCCAGCTCGCGCTCACGCATCAGGGTGTAGATCCGCGCGATGTCCTTGCGGACGGCCTTGAGCCGACCGTGGTTCTCGAGCTGGCCCGTCGCCGCCTGGAAGCGGAGGTTGAACAGCTCTTCCTTGGCCTCGCGAAGCTTCGCAAGAAGCTCCTCGTCACCCAGTTCGCGCAGCTCGGACGCCTTGGTACCGGCCGACATCACGCTTCACCTGCCTCGCGCTTGACGATCCGGCACTTCATCGGCAGCTTGTGGGCCGCACGGGTCAGCGCCTCACGGGCGATCTTCTCGTTGGGGTACGACAGCTCGAACATGACGCGTCCGGGCTTGACGTTGGCGATCCACCACTCCGGAGAACCCTTACCGGAACCCATGCGGGTCTCGGCGGGCTTCTTGGTGAGCGGACGGTCCGGGTAGATGTTGATCCAGACCTTGCCGCCACGCTTGATGTGGCGGGTCATCGCGATACGAGCCGCCTCGATCTGGCGGTTCGTGACGTAGGCCGGGGTCAGCGCCTGGATGCCGTACTCGCCGAACGCAACCTGCGTGCCACCCTTGGACATGCCGTTGCGCTTGGGGTGGTGCTGCTTGCGGTGCTTGACCCTACGGGGGATCAGCATGTCGGTCAGGCCTCCGTTCCGGTGCTCTCAGCCGGAGCGGCAGCCGGAGCGTCGGCCTTGGGGGCCTCGGCAGCGGGAGCCTGCTGCGGCTTGCGGCCGCGGCCGCCACGCTCGCCACCGCGGCCACCACGGGCCGGACGGTCGGCGCCACCACGGGCCGGGCGGTTGCCGGCACGGGCGGCTGCGTTCTCGGCGCGGACCTCGGCGATGTTCTTGACGTCGCCCTTGTAGATCCAGACCTTCACACCGATGCGGCCGAAGGTCGTCTTGGCCTCGAAGAAGCCGTAGTCCACGTTCGCGCGGAGCGTGTGCAGGGGCACACGGCCCTCGCGGTAGAACTCCGAGCGGGACATCTCGGCGCCACCGAGGCGGCCACCGCACTGGATCTTGATGCCCTTGGCGCCGGCCTTCATGGCGGACTGCATGCTCTTGCGCATGGCCCGACGGAAGGAGACGCGGGAGGAGAGCTGCTCGGCGACGGCCTGGGCGACCAGCTGAGCGTCGGTCTCGGGGTTCTTGACCTCGAGGATGTTCAGCTGGACCTGCTTGCCGGTGAGCTTCTCGAGGTCACCGCGGATGCGGTCGGCCTCGGCGCCGCGGCGGCCGATGACGATGCCCGGACGAGCGGTGTGGATGTCCACACGCACACGGTCACGGGTGCGCTCGATCTCGACCTTGGAGATGCCGGCGCGCTCCATGCCGGACGTCATCATCCGACGGATGGCGACGTCTTCCTTGACGTAGTCCTTGTACAGCTTGTCGGCGTACCAACGCGACTTGAAGTCGGTCGTGACACCGAGCCGGAACCCGTGCGGGTTTACCTTCTGGCCCATTACCGGGTTCCTTCCTTGCTGCTGACGACCACGGTGATGTGGCTGGTCCGCTTGCGGATCCGGTAGGCGCGGCCCTGGGCACGCGGCCGGAACCGCTTCAGGGTCGGGCCCTCGTCGACGTAGGCCTCGGAAATGAAGAGGCTGTCGACATCGGTGTGGTCGTAGTTGTGCGCGGCGTTGGCGATGGCGCTGTCCAGCACCTTGCCGACCGGCACGCTCGCGGCCTGCGGGGCGAAACGCAGGACCGCCTGAGCCTCCGTGGCATCCATGCCACGGATGAGGTCCACCACGCGGCGGGCCTTCATGGGCGTGACGCGGATGTACCGCGCCTGGGCCCTGGCTTCCATGGTTGTCCCTTCAGTGTCTGTCATGGTCGATTGCACCCCGCCGACTAGCGGCGCTTCGACTTCCGGTCGTCCTTGACGTGGCCCCGGAAGGTGCGGGTCGGCGAGAACTCGCCGAGCTTGTGGCCGACCATCGACTCGGTGACAAACACCGGGATGTGGGTCTTGCCGTTGTGCACCGCGATCGTGTGGCCCAGCATGTCCGGGACGATCATCGAGCGACGGGACCAGGTCTTGATGACGTTCTTGGTACCGGCTTCGTTCTGGACGACCACCTTCTTGATCAGGTGGTTGTCGACGAAGGGTCCCTTCTTCAAGCTACGAGGCATCTCAACCCGTCCTTAGCGCTTCTTGTTCGTCTTGCGGCGGCGGACGATGTACTTGTTCGACGCCTTCTTGGGCGAACGAGTACGGCCTTCCTTCTTGCCCCACGGAGACACGGGGTGACGACCACCGGAGGTCCGGCCCTCACCACCACCGTGCGGGTGGTCAACCGGGTTCATGACGACACCACGGACGGTCGGGCGGACGCCCAGCCACCGCTTACGGCCGGCCTTACCCCAGTTGATGTTGCTCTGCTCGGCGTTGCCGACCTCGCCGACGGTGGCGCGGCAGCGGACGTCGACCAGGCGGATCTCGCCGGACGGCATGCGCAGGTGGGCCATGGAGCCCTCCTTCGCGAGCAGCTGCACCGAGGCGCCGGCGGAGCGGGCGAACTTCGCGCCGCCGCCGGGACGCAGCTCGATGGCGTGCAGCGTCGTACCGACCGGGATGTTGCGCAGGGCAAGGTTGTTGCCCGGCTTGATGTCGGCCCCGGGACCGTTCTCGACGCGGTCGCCCTGCTGCAGGTTGCGCGGGGCGAGGATGTAGCGCTTCTCGCCGTCGGCGTAGTGCAGCAGCGCGATGCGCGCGGTGCGGTTGGGGTCGTACTCGATGTGCGCGACCTTCGCCGGCACGCCGTCCTTGTCGTGACGACGGAAGTCGATCACGCGGTAGGCGCGCTTGTGGCCACCACCCTGGTGGCGCACGGTCACACGACCGGAATTGTTACGGCCGCCCTTGCTGTGCAGGGGACGGACCAGCGACTTCTCCGGCGTGGACCGCGTGACCTCGACGAAGTCGGCGACGCTGGAGCCACGACGGCCCGGAGTCGTCGGCTTGTACTTGCGGATACCCATTTCTCAGTCCTCGTCCGATATCGAACGATCCTGACCGCTTACGCGGTCGGACCGCCGAAGATGTCGATACGGTCGCCCTCGGCGAGGGTCACGATCGCGCGCTTGGTCGCCGCACGCTGGCCGAAGCCGGTGCGGGTCCGCTTGCGCTTGCCCTGGCGGTTGATCGTGTTGACCCCGGTGACCTTGACCGAGAAGACCGCCTGGACGGCCTGCTTGATCTGGGTCTTGTTCGCGTTGGGGTCGACGATGAACGTGTACTTGTTCTCGTCGATGAGCGCGTAGCTCTTCTCCGACACGACCGGCTTCAGCAGGACGTCACGGGGGTCCGTGTAGGCCTTGCTCGCCGGGGTGACGACGGTGTTCTTGCCCTCGGTGGCGTGGCGACGCGCCTTCTTGACGCGCGCCTCCTTCGCCTTCTTGGCCGCCTTGGAGGCGATGGAGGGGTGACGGACTGCCATCAGACCTCGCTCCCTTCGTTGTCGTTGGCCGTGTTCGGGCCGGCGACGAAGGACTCGAAAGCGGCCTTGGTGAAGACCACGTCGTCCGAGACGAGAACGTCGTACGTGTTCAGCTGGCCCGGCTCCAGAATGTGGATCTGGGGCAGGTTGCGGGCGGACAGCCACGCGGCCTCGTCGGCGCGGTCGACGACCAGGAGCAGGTTCTTGCGCTCCGAGATCTTGCCGAACAGCGTCCTGGCGGCCTTCGTGGAGGGCGTCTCACCCTCGATCACGCCGGTGACGACGTGAATACGGTTGTGGCGGGCCCGGTCGGTGAGGGCGTGGCGCAGGGCCGCGGCCTTCATCTTCTTCGGGGTCCGCTGCGAGTAGTCGCGCGGCTGCGGGCCGTGGACGACGCCACCGCCGGCGAACTGCGGTGCGCGGGTCGAACCCTGACGGGCGCGACCGGTGCCCTTCTGGCGGTAAGGCTTCTTGCCACCACCACGGACTTCACCGCGGGTCTTGGTCTTGTGGGTGCCCTGGCGGGCAGCGGCCAGCTGTGCGACGACGACCTGGTGGATCAGCGGAATGCTGACCTTCTCGACGTCGAAGATCTCCGCGGGGAGCTCGACGGTACCGGCCTTGTCGCCCGCCGGCGAAAGGATGTCAACAGTGCTCATCGGTTACCTCAGGCCCCCTTGGCCGCGGTGCGGACCAGGACGAGGCCGCCGTTCGGACCGGGAACCGCGCCCTTGATGAGCAGCAGACCCTTCTCCGCGTCAACGGCGTGGACGGTCAGGTTCTGGGTGGTGACCCGCTCGTTGCCCATGCGACCCGCCATGCGGAGGCCCTTGAACACACGACCCGGGGTGGCGCAGCCACCGATGGAACCGGGCGAGCGGTGCTTGCGCTGGGTGCCGTGCCCGGCGCCGAGGCCACGGAAGTTGTGGCGCTTCATGACACCGGCGAAGCCCTTGCCCTTGCTCTTGCCGGTCACGTCGACCTTGACGCCGGCCTCGAACACCTCAGCGGTGATCTCCTGGCCGAGCGCGTACTCGGAGGCGTCCGCGGTGCGGATCTCGACGAGGTGGCGACGGGGGGTGACGTCGGCCTTGGCGAAGTGGCCCTTGAGGGGCTTGTTCACCTTGCGCGGGTCGATCTCGCCGAAGGCGATCTGGACCGACTCGTAGCCGTCGGCGTCGTTCGTACGGACCTGGGTGACGACGTTCGGGCCGGCCTTGACGACGGTGACCGGAACAACACGGTTGTTCTCGTCCCACACCTGCGTCATACCGAGCTTCTCGCCCAGGATGCCCTTGATCTGCTTGGTCATCTTCAGATCACCGGCCTCAGAGCTTGATCTCGATGTCGACACCGGCCGGGAGGTCGAGTCGCATCAGAGAGTCAACGGTCTTGGGGGTCGGGTCGAGGATGTCGATCAGGCGCTTGTGCGTGCGCATCTCGAAGTGCTCGCGCGAGTCCTTGTACTTGTGCGGCGACTTGATGACGCAGTACACGTTCTTCTCAGTGGGCAGCGGCACCGGGCCCGCGACCGACGCACCAGTGCGAGTCACCGTCTCGACGATCTTCTTCGCCGAGCTGTCGATGACCTCGTGGTCGTAGGCCTTGAGCCGGATGCGGATCTTCTGTCCCGCCATGGCTACTTCGTAGTCCTGTCTCTCTTTACGCTCTGGAACCCGGTGTTCCAGGACTCGTCCTCCGACCCACGCGGTCGGGCGTGTCGCACTCTCGCTGACATGAATGTCCCTTGTTCGAACATCCCTGCGGGATTGACACGGCCCTACCAGAACCGTGAACCGGGGGCGAAAGGCCCACCGGGTGCCTGGCCGGTGCCGCGCCCACGCTTCCCGGAAGATTCCCGTACGTCCGTCCCTGAGCAGGGACGACGAGTACTGTGGGACTCGCTTCCGGTCCTCCCGGCGGGAGGCGCGCAGCATCAACACTCGACCGAGCAACTCGGACAGTCTGCCATATGGGGCGGGGCCCTGGCCAATCGAGCCGGAGACAATACCCCGGAGGCGGCGAGGATCAAACCAGGGCTCGCCCGCGCCGCCCCGCAGCGCCCGACGTCACGTCGTGGAGCGGGCGCCGGACAGCTCCTCGCCGAAGTCGACGTCGGCGTAGCGGCGGGTCGCTCCGGCCGAGGTGCCGCCGATCGTGAGCGAGCCACTGGCGACCGGGCCGGTGGCGGAGCCGCGGGCGATCCACACCAGGCCGTCGGAGTTCTCGCCGGGCGTGCCGACGACGGCCTCGGCCCGGCCGTCCCTGTTCAGGTCGACGAGGTGGGTGGAGGCGCCGAACAGGTCTCCCTGCTCGGCGGCGCCCGGCACACCGCTCGTGTTCTGCGTGTACCCCGTGGATCCGGCCGCGGTCAGCCCGCCGGCCGATCCGCGCAGCAGGGTCACCGAGCCTGCCTGGCCGACGGAACCGACGGCCTCGCCGTGGCTGCCGACGAGGACGTCCGCGTACCGGTCGCCGTTGGTGTCCCCGACGCCGAGGGAGAAGCCGAACAGGTCGCCGTCCTCGCCGCCGCCGGGGACCGAGGCGGTGTCCTGGTGGACGACCTGGGGCCGCTGGCCGGCGGTGATGCCCTGGGCGCTGCCGTAGAGGACCTGGATCTCGCCGCCGCGGTGGGCGGGGGTGTCCCCGGACGTCAGGGACGCGTCGTAGGGGACACCGGTGACCAGGTCGCCGTACCCGTCTCCGTTGATGTCGCCGATCTGCCCGGACAGGCCGTCGGCGAGCGGGAGTTCGGTGTACGAGCCGTTGTCGTTCTCGAGGTGGACGGGGCCGCTGACGTCTCCGTCGGTGGGGCCGGGCAGCCAGAACCGCTCGGCCGTTCCGTCGCCGTCGACGTCGCCGGTGACGACTCCTCGGTTGGTGCCGAGCGCGTGCACGAACGCCCTGCGGGCGGGGGTCCCGGTCCGGGTGAAGGGGCCCGTGTAGGTCGTCGCCCCGCAGTGGCCGGTGACGCCGAGGTCGGGGGCCCCGTCGCCGGTGACGTCGCCCGCGGCGATGCCGGCCGCGAAATGGCAGCCCTCGTCCAGGCCGGTGGGCGTCGGGACGGAGGCACCGCCCTTCAGCCCGGCGGAACCGCCCCAGACCACGGTGAGCGACCCGGTCCCGCCCATGGTGCCCGCCGCCTCCCCGGGGGTGCCGACCAGCAGATCGGCGTAGCCGTCGCGGTCGAGGTCGGCGGAGGTGACCGCCGTGCCGAAGCGGTCCCACTCCTCGGGCACACCCGGTACTCCGCTGGTCGCCTGGGTGATCACGGTGCGGCGGGAGGCCGCGACACCGCTCGCGGAGCCGTACAGCACGACGACGGCGCCCGCGGCGTCGACCGAGCCGTTGGACGCGCCGGGCGCGCCCACGGCCAGGTCGCGGTAGCCGTCGCCGTTGAAGTCGTCCTGGACGGCGGCCGTGTTGGCGCCGCGGTAGGGGGATGCGGCCACGGCGGGGTGGGCGGGCAGGACCATGGCGGTGAGGGCGGCCGCGGCACCGACCGCGACGGCGGCGGCGAGGCGGCGGGACCCGGGGGCGGGCTGGGCGGTGGTGGGCATGACGGCTCCGTGGGCGAAGGGCTGCGGGGACGACGGGGACGTTCCGACGGCGAAGGGGGAAGGTGCGGCGGTCACGGGCCGGTCACCACCCCGCCGAGGCGGGCGGCTCCCGCCGACCCGAGCCCCGCGCCGCCGACGCCGAAGCTGACCGCCCCGGTCGCGGTGACGGAGGCGGCCGAGCCGCGCAGGGACCAGACGGAACCCGCGCCGGCGTTCTCGCCCGGAGCGCCGATCAGCAGGTCGGCGTACCCGTCCTTGTTGGTGTCGACGAGCCGTACGGCGCTGCCGAACGCGTCGCCCTTCTCCGACGCGCCGGGGACGCCGGCGCTGTTCTGCGTCCAGTCGCGGGCGTGGGCGGTGTCCAGCAGGCCGCCGGTGCCTCGTACGACCGTGACGGCTCCGGTGCCGCCGTTCTCCCCCGGTGTGCCGATCACCAGGTCGGCCCGCCCGTCCTTGTCGGTGTCGCCGATCGCGACCGAGGCGCCGAAGCGGTCGCCCGCCTCACCGGTCCCGGGGACACCGGCGGTGTCCTGGCCGATGGTCTGGACGCGGCTCGGGGAGCCGCCGTACGCGGCGTCGTAGTAGACGGTGACCCGGCCGCCGAGCGAGGTGCCGGGGCTCTGCGCGGGGTCCTCCGGGTTGCCGACGACGAGGTCGGGTGAGCCGTTGCCGTCCAGGTCACCGACGGCGGAGACCGTGCCGGCGGGGAGGGTGGTGTGCTCGAAGTCGCCGGGGGTGACGAGCCAGGTGCCGGGGTCGTCGCCCTCTCCGTCGTACCCCCACCCGTCGTCGGAGGTGCCGCGGCCGTGGATCATCAGCCGGTCGTTGGCGGTGTCCGGCAGGTCGACCGCGGTCAGGGCGACGATGCCGTGCTCCGGATTGAAGGGGGTGCCGGTGCCGCTGCTGCCGGACTGCTCGGACAGGTCCGCCGGCATGAAGGTCACGTCGGCGTCGTTGGCGCCGATGGCGATCGACAGCTTGCCGCCGTTCACCGGGTTGAGGGAGTCGTGGGTGGCCACGGCCAGCGTCCTGCCGTACGCGTCGTGGGAGTTGGGCCAGGGGTCGGCGACCGTCCTGGCCTTCGTCGGGCCGGAGGAGGTGCCCCACACGACCGTGACCGACCCGCCGCCCACGTCGCCGGAGACCTCCTCGCCCGGGGCGCCCACGACCAGGTCGGCGTACCCGTCGGCGTTCAGGTCGTGCACGACGACGGCGGCGCCGAAGCGGTCGCCCGCCTCGGCGCTGCCCGGGATGCCGGTGGAGTTCTGTGTCACGACGGTGCGTCTGGTGGTGTCGACGCCCCGGGCCGTGCCGTACAGGACGATGACGGCACCGGCCTTGGCCCGGCCCGCGACCGTGGCGTCCGGCGCCGAGACGACGACGTCGCGGTAGCCGTCCCTGTTGATGTCGCCCGGGGTGCCGGTGGCGCCGTGGGCCGCCGTCGCGACCAGCGGCGTAAGCCCTGAGGCGAGCATGACAGCGGATGTCAGCAGAGTGCGTGTGCGCACGAGGCATCTCCAGAGAGCACGGCGGGTCGAGAGCACACAGGAGACCGACGGGACGGCCGAAGAGTTGTACGGGAACCGAACGGACTTCACCGACGGCCGGCCGCGCCGCCCGGCCCTCCTGAAGGGCTGCCTCGTGAGAGGAAGGAGGTGCCCCGCGTCTTCGTCGCCCCCGACGGCCGGATCTTCCGCTGCACCGCTCTCCCGGCGGACCTCGCGTGTCTGCGCGAGCGAAGAGTCGCCTTCGAAACAGGACACGGACGCGTCCTTCACGGTCCGCGACCGGCGGGGCCTGTGCGGCACGTCACCGGCCGTACGTCTCCTCCCGGTCGCCCTCCACACCGCCGTGGCCGCCTGTGCCCTGCCCGCCCTGACCGGCACGTCGACCCGCCTCACGGGCTGTCCGCCCCTCGCGGCAGCCGGGGTGGCCGCGTTCCTGGTGACGCGCACGGCCCGCGGGGACGCCACCCTCCGGTCCGGTAACACCGGACGAGCCGGGACCGGAGGGTGGCGTCCTGAAGACGGGGCGGCGGGCGGAGCCGTACGCGACACCGGTACGGCACCCGCCTCGCGCCCCGCTCGGCGCTGTCCGGACCGGTCAGATGACGCCCTGGGCGAGCATCGCGTCGGCCACCCGCTCGAAGCCGGCGATGTTGGCGCCGGTCACGTAGTCGCCGGGGGCGCCGTAGCGCTCGGCAGTCTCGGCGCAGGTGGTGTGGATGTCGGTCATGATCCGGGCCAGCTCGTTCTCGACCTGCTCTGCCTTCCACGACGTACGCGCCGCGTTCTGCGTCATCTCCAGCGCGCTGACCGCGACACCGCCGGCGTTGGCCGCCTTGCCGGGGCCGAAGGCGACGCCGGCCTGCTGGAGCAGGTCGACGGCCTCGGGCGTCGTCGGCATGTTCGCGCCCTCGGAGACCGCCTTCACGCCGTTGCGGACGAGGGTGGCGGCGTCGGCGGCGTTCAGCTCGTTCTGCGTGGCCGAGGGGAGGGCGACGTCCGCCGGGACCTCCCAGACGCGTCCGCCGGGCACGTACCGCGCGGAGGCGCCGCGGCGCTCGGCGTAGGTGCTCACCCGGCCGCGCTCGACCTCCTTGATCTGGCGCAGCAGCTCCAGGTCGATGCCCTTCTCGTCGACGACGTAGCCGCCGGAGTCGGAGCAGGTCACCGCGTTGGCGCCGAGGGCGGCCAGCTTCTCGATGGTGAAGATCGCGACGTTGCCGGAGCCGGAGACGACGGCCGTCTGCCCCTCCAGGTCCTCGCCGCGCTCGCGCAGCATCGCCTCCGCGAACAGCACGTTGCCGTATCCGGTCGCCTCCGGACGGATCAGCGAGCCGCCCCAGCCGGCGCTCTTGCCGGTGAGTACGCCGCCCTCCCAGCGGTTGGTGATCCGCCGGTACTGGCCGAAGAGGTAGCCGATCTCGCGGGCGCCGACGCCGATGTCACCGGCCGGCACGTCGGTGTACTCGCCGATGTGGCGGTGCAGTTCGGTCATGAAGGACTGGCAGAACCGCATGACCTCGGTGTCGCTGCGCCCCTGCGGGTCGAAGTCGCTGCCGCCCTTGCCGCCGCCGATGCCGAGGCCGGTCAGCGCGTTCTTGAAGATCTGCTCGAAGCCGAGGAACTTGATGATGCCGAGGTTCACGGAGGGGTGGAACCGCAGACCGCCCTTGTACGGGCCGAGCGCGCTGTTGTATTCGATCCGGAAGCCGCGGTTGACGTGGACGCGTCCCTGGTCGTCCTGCCACGGCACCCGGAACATGATCTGCCGCTCGGGCTCGACCAGCCGCTCGACGAGCCCCGGCTCGGCGTACTCGGGACGCGCCGCCAGCACCGGGCCGAGGGTGTCCAGCACCTCGCGTGCGGCCTGGTGGAACTCCGGTTCGGCGGGGTTGCGGCGCTCGATCTCGGCGCGCAGGCGGTCGAGCGAGATCTTCGGATCGGTTCGTGTGGCCACCGGGTCCCTTTCTGGCGCGGCTGACACCGGTACGGGTACCGGTGAGGGGCGCTCGGCGCCGTTGCCGCGCGCAGGAGAGCGGCCGCCCCGGGTCGTGTACGCGGGGTCGGCCGACTCTCCAGTGTTACTCCTGTGTTAACGCGATACCAAGACCGCGGCCGGAATGCCCACCATCCGGACAGGGGGCACTAAGCCCCTCCGGGGCAGCACCGGCTGCCCTCTCAGCCCTCCGGCAGGCCCTCTCAGCCCTCCCGGTCCTCGTGCCGGGCCGCCTCCTTCAGCGTGTCCCGCAGGGCGTGGAAGGCCGGCTTGCGGTGGAAGTCCTCCGTCATGACGTTGGCGAAGCCCTCGCCCTCGAAGAACACCGGCACCCACGAGTACTTGTCGGTGAAGCCCCAGATGGTGAACGAGTCGCAGCCCTCGACGGCCAGGCACGCCTCCAGCGTCCGCCGGTAGTAGTCGGCCTGCTTGCGCTCCTGCTCCGCGGTGGGCACGCCGCTCTCCGGCAGGTCCATGCGCACGTCCAGCTCGGTGACGGCGGTCTCCAGGCCGAGCGCGTGGAACCGGCGCAGGTTGTCCTCCAGGTCGCCCGGGAAGCCGTACCGGGTGCTCAGGTGGGCCTGGACGGAGAAGCCGTCCACGGGCACGCCCTGCGCGAGCAGGTCCTGGACGAGGGCGTGGTAGGCGGTGCTCTTCGCGTTGACGCCCTCGACGTTGTAGTCGTTGAAGAACAGCTTCGCCTCCGGGTCGGCCTCGTGCGCCCACCGGAAGGCGTCGGCGACGATGCCGGGGCCGAGTTCGCGGATCCAGATGTTGTCCTGGGTGCGCAGCCTGCCCTGGTCGTCGAAGATCTCGTTGGCGACGTCCCACTGCTGGATCCGGCCGGCGTAGCGGCCGACGACGGTGGTGATGTGCTCGCGCAGGAGGGCGCGCAGTTCCTCCTGGGAGAAGTCGCCCTGCTCCAGCCACTCCGGGTTCTGGCTGTGCCACAGGAGGGTGTGGCCGCGGACGACCTGACGGTGCCGCTCGGCGAACTCCACGATGGCGTCGGCCTGGGCGAAGTCGTAGCGGTCCCGCTCGGGGTGGATGTGGTCCCACTTCATCTGGTTCTCGGGCGAGACCGAGCTGAACTGGCGCGCCAGGATCTTCCGGTACTCCCTGTCGTACGTGAACGGGTCCGGGTAGTCCTGCGACAGGTGGTGGCCGCCGCCCGCCACGGCGGTGCCGACGACGAAGCCCTCGGGAGCGGCCGCGCGCAGCCGGTCGAAGGCGGCGTTGGAGTGCGGGGCGGCCTCCCGGCCGGGCGACGGGTCGGCGGTGGCCACACCCGTCATGAGCGGCAGGGTCAGGGCCGCGGCGGCCAGGGACGCGGTGGCGAAGCGAAGGGGTCTCATACGGAGGGTCTCATCCCGTCATCGGATTCTCGAATGTTTCGATACTTGATCCGAAACATTTGGCGTCGACGGAACCTAAGGGCCCGCCGAGCGCGAGGTCAATACCCGTGCACCGGATCGCACGCGAAGCGCCCCGCCCCCGGGCTGTGACCGGGGACGGGGTGCACGGGCGCGGCGAGGAGCCGCCGGCCCTCCGGGACGTACGCCAGGGCCGCCGAACCGTGATGAACTGCCTTCGATCACCGGAGGACCGAGAGGTCGAGAGGGCTGAGGAGAGTCATGACTGCCGGCGCGCGGGTCGACGACATACCCAAGGACGTCCAGGAGTTGCTGCGCAGCGCACGGCGGCTGGAGTGGGCGGCCGCCGCGTGGGCAGCGGTGGCGCTCGCCCTGTGGGGCTGGTGGTTCGTGTCGTTCGAGCCCTTGACCGCGCCGCATCCGCTGGACGACGAGCCTCTGTCCAAGGGGCCGATCGGCGTCCTCGCCCTGGCCGTCGTCCCCACGGTCGCCACCGCGGCGACCTTCGTCTACTCCAGGGTGCTGTTCCACCTGGCCCACCTGGAACTCGGGCGGTCCCTGCGGAGCCGATAGCGGCCCGCCCGCTTAAGCACGCCTTAAGGCGCCCATAAGCGCCTCCGGGGCCGGTCCAAACCGTTGGTTGCCGCGTGAACCTTCCGTACGATCCCTCAGGATCGACCATGCTCGACCATCACGCTCGACCCAACCCCCCACAAACAGAGGTGTGTTCAGCCATGGCTGCTCATCGCGCACGCCGGCGGTCGCTCGGCGGGCTCGCGTTCCTGGTCACCGCCGCCGTCACCGGCACGCTCGTCCTCACCGGCACCGGACCGGGCGCCCACCAAGCCGACGCCGCCACTCCCGTCACCGCCACCCCCACGGCCGTGACATGGTCCGACGAGTTCGACGGCGCCGCCGGAACCGCTCCCGACCCGGGCAAGTGGACCCTGGAGACCGGCGGCACGGGCAACGGCAACAACGAGTTGCAGTACTACACCAACAGCACGGACAACGCCGCCCTCGACGGCAACGGCAACCTCGTCATCACCGCCCGCAAGAACACCGACTCCGGTCTCCAGTGCTGGTACGGGCCGTGTCAGTACACCTCGGCCCGCCTCAACACCGCCGGCACCTTCACACAGGCGTACGGTCACTTCGAGGCCCGCATCAAGATCCCGCGCGGGCAGGGCATCTGGCCGGCGTTCTGGATGCTCGGTGACGACCTGGGCAGCGTCGGATGGCCCAACAGCGGTGAGATCGACATCATGGAGAACGTCGGCAACGAGCCGAACACCGTCCACGGCACCCTGCACGGCCCCGGCTACTCCGGCAGCGGCGGCATCGGCGCCCCGTACGGCTCCCCGGACGGACGGGCCTTCGCCGACGACTTCCACGTCTTCGCGGTCGACTGGAGCCCCGACAAGATCACCTGGTCCGTCGACGGCCGGACCTACCAGACCCGCACGCCCGCCGATCTGGGCGGCAACAAGTGGGTGTTCGACCACCCGTTCTTCCTGATCCTCAACCTCGCCGTCGGCGGCAACTGGCCCGGCAGCCCCGACAGCAGCACCCAGTTCCCGCAGACGATGACCATCGACTACGTACGGGTGTCCGCGGCCGACAGCGCCGCCGCGAAGAGCTGAACCCGAGCGCCCCGCGTCACACCGCCCGTCGGCCCGTCCGCTCCCGGACGTCTCCCGGCGCCGGCGCCGCGGGGCGCTCCTCCACAGCCCTCACCCCGGTCGAGCCGAGGCTCTCCTCACCGCGCTGGACCTGTGGCACGGTCCGCGGCGAAGACCTCGGCAGTCGATGCGGCGGTGAGCGCCCGCTCGAACCAGAGCGTCAACACCTCGGGATCCCCGCAACCGACGATGCGCTCCCGGTCCGCCTCGGAGACCTCAATACCCCGATGCCCCAGCAGGATCAGAAGGCCCCGCCCCTGCCCCTGAGCCTGACCTTCCGCCCGGCCCTCCGCCCGGCCCTCCGCCCGAAGCCTCTGAGCAGTCTCCGACTGGAACAGGGACAGGTCCATCACTCCGCGGGTCCTGTCTCCCCGCCCGCCGCGAACACCTCCGCCATCGACGTGGCCGTCAGCGCCCGCTCGAACCAGAGCGTCAACACCTCGGGATCCCCGCAACCGACGATGCGCTCCCGGTCCGCCTCGGAGACCTCAATACCCCGATGCCCCAGCAGGATCAGAAGGCCCCGCCCCTGCCCCTGAGCCTGCCCCTGAGCCTGACCTTCCGCCCGGCCCTCCGCCCGGCCCTCCGCCCGAAGCTTCTGAGCAGTCTCCGACTGGAAGAAAGAGAGGTCGACGGCCATGAGATGCCTCCAGATGTCCGCGGCCGGCGTCTTGCCGAGGCCTTGTTCCATGAGCTCGATGAAGGTGCCTGCGGTGCTCTCGTCGTCGGCCGACAGGCCCTTGAGTGCCTTTGCCAGCGCGTTCAGTATGGCATCGGCGTCCGGGTCACGGCGGTGCAGAGCCGCCGACAGGACGGTGAGCGGGATGTCCCGGGCGGCCTCGGCGGGGCTGTCGATCACCGGTACGTCGTCGGGGCCCAGGACCAGCGGCCTCAGGGTGAGCGCAGGCCACTGCGGCGGCCCGATGTCGACCTGCCGGGCCGCCCACTCGGCCGTCCCCCGATCCGCGCACACGACGAGCAGTACCGGCGGGATGCGGTACTTGGCGTACACGTACGACAGGTAGTACGCCCAGCTGGCGGGCTTGCGCCCGTCCGGCTCCCCCTGCGACTCGACCGCGAGGAGAAAGCTGCCGTCCTCGGTGTCCATCCGCAGCAGGGTGTCCACCCGGCGTTCCAGGGGCTGGGTCTCCGTGAGGTCGGTGGAGAGCTCGGTGCTGGAGATGGGGGGCGGAAAGGCGACGCCGAGGTTCCTGGCGGCGCGGGCGAAGAGGCCCGGGTCCTGCTGGAAGATCCGGTGCAGGGCCTCATGGGATGAGCTGACCATGAGGCCACGTTAGGGACGGAATGGCACGTGCCGCCCGCACTTGCCACCTCACTCACGCGATCGAGTGACACCCCTGCCCCTAAGACGACGCCCCACAGAGCAGAGCAAGCCCCGCAGGCACGGACAGGCACAGCAAAGGGGCCCGTACGACCGAAGTCGTACGGGCCCCTTCAGGTGCCAGGTGCTCGCGCGGAACTGCCGCGAGCTACCAGGTCAGATCAGCAAGCTCACTTGTTGATCTTGGTGACCTGGCCGGCGCCCACGGTCCGGCCACCCTCACGGATGGCGAACTTCAGGCCCTCTTCCATGGCGACGGGCTGGATGAGCTCCACCTTCATCTCGGTGTTGTCACCCGGCATGACCATCTCGGTGCCCTCGGGGAGGGTCACGACGCCGGTCACGTCCGTCGTACGGAAGTAGAACTGCGGGCGGTAGTTGTTGAAGAACGGGGTGTGACGGCCACCCTCGTCCTTCGACAGGATGTAGGCCTGGGCCTCGAACTCGGTGTGCGGGGTGACCGAGCCCGGCTTGATGATGACCTGGCCGCGCTCGACGTCCTCGCGCTTGATGCCGCGGAGGAGCAGACCGACGTTCTCACCGGCCTGGCCCTCGTCGAGCAGCTTGCGGAACATCTCGATGCCGGTGACCGTGGTGGTGGTCTTCTCCTGCTTGATGCCCACGATGTCGACGGTCTCGTTGACCTTGAGGACACCACGCTCGATACGACCGGTGACGACGGTGCCACGACCGGTGATCGTGAAGACGTCCTCGATCGGCATCAGGAACGGCTTGTCGACGTCACGCTCGGGCTGCGGGATGTTCTCGTCCACGGCCTTCATGAGCTCGAGGACGGTGTTGCCCCACTCCTTGTCGCCCTCGAGGGCCTTGAGCGCCGAGACCTTGACGACCGGCAGGTCGTCGCCCGGGAACTCGTACTCGGAGAGCAGCTCGCGGACCTCGAGCTCGACGAGCTCCAGGATCTCCTCGTCGTCCACCATGTCGGCCTTGTTCAGGGCGACGACGATGTACGGGACGCCGACCTGGCGGGCCAGGAGCACGTGCTCCTTGGTCTGCGGCATCGGGCCGTCGGTGGCGGCGACCACGAGGATGGCGCCGTCCATCTGCGCCGCACCCGTGATCATGTTCTTGATGTAGTCCGCGTGACCGGGGCAGTCGACGTGGGCGTAGTGACGCGTCTCGGTCTGGTACTCGACGTGCGCGATGGAGATGGTGATACCGCGCTGGCGCTCCTCGGGAGCCTTGTCGATCTGGTCGAAGGCCGAGGCCTCGTTCAGGTCCGGGTACGCGTCGTGCAGCACCTTGGTAATGGCGGCCGTGAGGGTCGTCTTACCGTGGTCGATGTGACCGATGGTGCCGATGTTGACGTGCGGCTTAGTCCGCTCGAACTTCGCCTTCGCCACGGGGGTCCTCCTGAGAGTGGTTCTGGTACGCCTTACTCATCGGCGCCAGGTGATCTTTGCTGGGAAACCCGGACCCGGGACGTTCCCTCACCATGGTGACGGAACGTCCCTTGCAGGCTCCGGGGTCAAGCCTAAAGCGTGTGAACGGGGTCCGTTGAACGGAGTCCGCTACTCGCCCTTGGCCTTCGCGATGATCTCCTCGGCGACGTTCCGGGGAACCTCGGCGTAGGAGTCGAACTGCATGGAGTAGCTGGCCCGGCCGGACGTCTTGCTGCGCAGGTCGCCGACGTAACCGAACATCTCCGAGAGGGGCACGAGACCCTTCACGACGCGGGCACCCGCCCGCTCCTCCATGGCCTGGATCTGGCCACGGCGGGAGTTGATGTCGCCGATGACCTCACCCATGTAGTCCTCGGGCGTGGTGACCTCGACGGCCATCATCGGCTCCAGGAGCACGGGCGAAGCCTTGCGCGCGGCCTCCTTGAAGGCCTGCGAACCGGCGATCTTGAACGCGAGTTCCGAGGAGTCGACCTCGTGGTAGCCACCGTCGATGAGCGTGACGCGGACGCCCGTCATCTCGTAGCCGGCCAGGATGCCGAACTGCATGGCCTCCTGCGCACCGGCGTCCACCGAAGGGATGTACTCCTTCGGGATGCGGCCACCGGTGACCTTGTTCACGAACTCGTACGAGGCGTCGCCGCCCTCGATGGGCTCGATCGCGATCTGCACCTTGGCGAACTGACCGGTACCACCGGTCTGCTTCTTGTGGGTGTAGTCCACGCGCTCGACGGCCTTGCGGATCGTCTCGCGGTACGCGACCTGCGGCTTGCCGACGTTGGCCTCGACCTTGAACTCACGGCGCATACGGTCGACCAGCACCTCGAGGTGCAGCTCGCCCATACCACCGATGATGGTCTGGCCGGTCTCCTCGTCCGAGTGGACCTGGAAGGACGGGTCCTCCTCGGCCAGGCGCTGGATCGCGACGCCGAGCTTCTCCTGGTCGCCCTTCGACTTGGGCTCGATGGCGACCTGGATGACCGGCGCCGGGAAGTCCATGGACTCCAGGATCACCGGGTTCTTGTCGTCGGACAGCGTCTCACCGGTGGTGGTCTGCTTCAGGCCCATGACGGCGACGATGTCGCCGGCGCCCACCGACTCGATCTCCTCACGCTTGTTCGCGTGCATGCGGTAGATCTTGCCGATGCGCTCCTTCTTGCCCTTCACGGAGTTCAGCACGGCGGTGCCGGACTCCAGGCGGCCCGAGTAGACCCGGACGAAGGTGAGCTTGCCGAGGTGCGGGTCGCTCATGATCTTGAAGGCGAGCGCGGCGAGCGGCTCGTCCTCCGACGGCTTGCGCCGGACGACGACCTCGGGGTCCTTGACGTCGTGGCCCTCGATGGCCTCGACGTCGAGGGGGGTCGGCAGGTAGCGCACGACCGCGTCGAGCAGGGGCTGGACGCCCTTGTTCTTGAACGCGGTACCGCAGAACACCGGGGTGACCGTGGTGTCGCTGGACTTGCCGGAGGCGATGGTGATGCGACGGATCGCGGCGTACAGCTGCTCCTCGGTGGGCTCCTGGCCCTCCAGGAACAGCTCCATGATCTCTTCGTCGTTCTCCGCGACGGCCTCGACCAGCTTGCCGCGCCACTCCTCGGCGGCCTCGGTGTGCGTGGCCGGGATGTCGACGACGTCGTACATCTCGCCCTTGGCGGCCTCGGCGGACCACACGAGCGCCTTCATGCGGACCAGGTCCACGACGCCCTTGAAGTCGGCCTCGGCGCCGATCGGGAGCTGCATGACGAGCGGCTGGGCGCCCAGGCGGTCCGAGATCATCTCCACGCAGCGGTGGAACTCGGCGCCGGTGCGGTCCAGCTTGTTGACGAAGCAGATGCGCGGCACGCCGTAGCGGTCGGCCTGACGCCACACCGTCTCGGACTGCGGCTCGACACCGGCGACACCGTCGAACACCGTCACGGCACCGTCGAGCACACGCAGGGAGCGCTCCACCTCGACGGTGAAGTCGACGTGCCCCGGGGTGTCGATGATGTTGATGGTGTAGTCGTTGTCCTCGAGCGGCCAGTGACAGGTGGTGGCAGCAGAGGTGATCGTGATGCCACGCTCCTGCTCCTGCTCCATCCAGTCCATGGTGGCGGCGCCGTCGTGGACTTCACCGATCTTGTAGGAAACGCCGGTGTAGAACAGGATCCGCTCGGTGGTGGTCGTCTTGCCCGCGTCGATGTGGGCCATGATCCCGATGTTGCGGACCCTGGCCAGGTCAAGCGAAGTGGTAGCCATGAGGCTTCAGTCTTCTCTCGGTCTCGATGGGGTCTGCGACTACCAGCGGTAGTGCGCGAAGGCCTTGTTGGACTCGGCCATCTTGTGCGTGTCCTCGCGCTTCTTCACAGCGGCACCGAGGCCGTTGGAAGCGTCGAGAAGCTCGTTGAGCAGACGCTCGGTCATGGTCTTCTCGCGACGGGCGCGGGAGTAACCGACCAGCCAGCGCAGCGCGAGCGTGTTGGCGCGACCGGGCTTGACCTCGATCGGAACCTGGTACGTCGCACCACCGACACGGCGGGACTTGACCTCGAGGGTCGGCTTGATGTTCTCCAGCGCGCGCTTCAGCGTGATGATCGGGTCGTTGCCCGTCTTCTCACGCAGACCCTCCATGGCACCGTAGACGATGCGCTCGGCGGTGGAGCGCTTGCCGTTCAGCAGCACCTTATTGATGAGGGAGGTCACCAGAGGAGAACCGTAGACCGGGTCGATGATGACCGGGCGCTTCGGGGCGGGGCCCTTACGAGGCATTCTTACTTCTCCTTCTTGGCGCCGTAACGGCTGCGAGCCTGCTTGCGGTTCTTGACACCCTGGGTGTCGAGGGAACCGCGGATGATCTTGTAGCGAACACCCGGCAGGTCCTTCACACGGCCGCCGCGCACGAGCACGATGGAGTGCTCCTGCAGGTTGTGTCCCTCACCCGGAATGTAAGCCGTGACCTCGATCCCACTGGTCAGACGCACACGCGCGACCTTACGCAGGGCCGAGTTCGGCTTCTTCGGGGTGGTCGTGAACACACGCGTGCAGACGCCACGACGCTGGGGCGAACCCTCGAGTGCGGGCGTCTTGTTCTTCTCGACCTTGTCCTGCCGGCCCTTGCGGACCAGCTGCTGGATCGTAGGCACTACTTCTCCGGTTTCTGTGTGCCGAATGGTGAAGCTAACCTGGAACGTCGCCGACCCACGCGGTCGGGTGTGTCGAATCCCGCGGACTTCCACCGCAAGGCGGAAGAAAGCGCGGATTGCGGTGGCCGTTGACCGGCCTCCGGTGCGGTGTGATGGCACGCACGAAGGCCAGGGCACACCCCAGGCACAAGGTCTGAGCGTACCTACCGCATTCGCTGCGGTCAAAACAAATGGGGCCGGACCGCCCACCCGCGCGGGACACGTCACAGGCACGGGCAACCGATGATCTTCGATTGTCAGCCGGCCGCCAGGGCCAGGGCGAAGGAAAGGAACATCAGCACCGCCCACCCCGCGTTCGCCAGCCAGCCGAGGGCCAGCCCGGTCAGCGCCAGCCCGTCGCCCTCCTCACCGGTGCGCGCGATCTCCGCGCGCGCCATGTGGCCCAGGACGACCGCCGGGATGCCGGTGAGCCCGAAGGTGACCAGACAGAGCCCTCCGCAGACGGCGGAGGCGACCGCCTTGCCGTTCACCCGCGCCCGGGGCGCCGGCAGGAACACCGCGGGCACCGCGTACGGGGCCTGCGGCGGGACGGGGCCCTGCGGCAAGTCGGCCACCAGCAGCGCCAGCTCCCCCACCGTACGCGCCGTGTACGCCCGCTCCACGCGCCCGTCGAACTCGGCCTTCTCCAGCCGTCCCTCGCCGTACCCGGCTCTGAGCACGTCGACGGCCCGCTCCCGGTCGGCGTGCGAGGCGCGCATCGACGGCCCGGCCTGCCCACCCCACGGCTGCGGCCCGCCCTGCCCCTGCTGCCCCTGCTGCCATGGCTGCCACGGCTGCCCCTGCGGATACGGCGCGTACGACACCGAGCACCACCTCCCCGTCGCACCGGGTCCCTCCATCATGCGCTGGAGCGGACGTTCCGGCACCGGTAGGGACGAAACCGGTCGGCGAACCGGTTCCCGGTACCCGGGGACACGCCGAGGGGCGGCCACCCCGTACGGAGTGACCGCCCCTCAGTGCGTCAAGCTGCCCGCTTACTGGTTGTACGGACCGTAGTCGTAGTCCTCCAGCGGAACGGCCTGGCCGGAGCCCGTGCCGAACGGCGAGTAGTCGATGTCGTCGTAGCCGACGGCCGAGTACATCGCGGCCTTGGCCTCCTCGGTCGGCTCCACCCGGATGTTGCGGTAGCGGGACAGACCCGTACCGGCCGGGATGAGCTTACCGATGATGACGTTCTCCTTGAGGCCGATGAGGCTGTCGGACTTGGCGTTGATCGCCGCGTCCGTCAGCACTCGGGTCGTCTCCTGGAAGGAGGCGGCCGACAGCCAGGACTCCGTCGCCAGCGAGGCCTTGGTGATACCCATCAGCTGCGGACGACCGGAGGCCGGGTGACCGCCCTCCTGGACCACACGACGGTTCTCGGTCTCGAACTTCGAGCGCTCGACCAGCTCGCCGGGCAGCAGCTCGGCGTCGCCCGACTCGATGATCGTCACACGGCGCAGCATCTGCCGGATGATGATCTCGATGTGCTTGTCGTGGATCGACACACCCTGCGAGTTGTAGACCTTCTGGACCTCGCCGACCAGGTGGACCTGGACGGCACGCTGACCCAGGATGCGCAGCACGTCGTGCGGGTTGGTGGCACCCACGGTGAGCTGCTGGCCCACCTCGACGTGGTCGCCCTCGCGGACCAGGACCTTGGCGCGCTTCGAGATCGGGTACGCCGTCTCGTCGCTGCCGTCGTCCGGGGTGACGACGATCTTCTTGGTCTTCTCGGTCTCCTCGATCCGCACGCGGCCGGAGGCCTCGGAGATCGGGGCGACACCCTTCGGGGTACGGGCCTCGAAGAGCTCGACGACACGCGGCAGACCCTGGGTGATGTCGTCACCGGCCACACCACCGGTGTGGAAGGTACGCATCGTCAGCTGGGTACCGGGCTCACCGATGGACTGGGCGGCGATGATGCCGACCGCCTCACCGATGTCGACCAGCTTGCCGGTGGCCAGCGAACGGCCGTAGCACATCGCGCAGGTGCCGACGGCGGACTCGCAGGTCAGGACCGAGCGGGTCTTGACCTCCTCGACGCCGCGGGAGACGAGCTCCTCGATGAGGACGTCGCCCAGGTCGGTGCCGGCCGGGGCCAGCACCTGGCCGTCGACCACGATGTCCTCGGCGAGGCAGCGCGCGTACACGGAGGTCTCGACGTCCTCCGTCTTGCGCAGCACGCCGTCCGCGTCCCGGTTCGCGATCTTGAGGCGCAGACCGCGGTCGGTGCCGCAGTCCTCCTCGCGGATGATCACGTCCTGGGAGACGTCGACCAGACGACGGGTGAGGTAACCCGAGTCGGCGGTACGCAGAGCGGTGTCCGCCAGACCCTTACGGGCACCGTGCGTGGAGATGAAGTACTCCAGCACGGACAGGCCCTCACGGAACGACGCCTTGATCGGACGCGGGATCGTCTCGTTCTTCGCGTTCGACACCAGACCACGCATACCGGCGATCTGACGCATCTGCATCATGTTGCCTCGTGCACCCGAGTTCACCATCATGAAGATCGGGTTGGTCTTCGGGAAGTTGTCGTTCATCGCCTCGGCGACCTCGTTGGTCGCCTTGGTCCAGATCGCGATGAGCTCCTGCGTGCGCTCGTCCTTGGTGATCAGACCGCGCTCGTACTGCTTCTGGACCTTCTCGTCCTGCGCCTCGTAGCCCTTGACGATCTCCTTCTTCGCCTCGGGAACGACGACGTCGGAGATGGCGACGGTGACGCCGGAGCGGGTGGCCCAGTAGAAGCCGGACGCCTTCAGGTTGTCGAGCGTCGCCGCCACGATGACCTTCGGGTAGCGCTCGGCGAGGTCGTTGACGATCTCCGAGAGCTGCTTCTTGCCGACCTCGTAGTCGACGAACGGGTAGTCCTCGGGCAGCAGCTCGTTGAAGAGCGCGCGGCCCAGGGTGGTGTTCAGCCGGAAGCTGTCACCCTGCTGCCACTCGGGCTCGCCCTCCTCGCGCGCCGGCGGGGTCCAGCCGCGGGGCGGGATGGTGCCGACCGGGAAGCGGATGTCGATCCTCGACTGGAGCGACAGCTCGCCCGCGTCGAAGGCCATGATCGCCTCGGCGACCGAGGCGAAGGAACGGCCCTCGCCCTTGAGGTCGCGCATCTCGCCGTCGGTGGTGAGGAAGAACAGACCGAGGACCATGTCCTGGGTCGGCATCGTCACCGGACGGCCGTCGGCCGGCTTGAGGATGTTGTTCGAGGACAGCATCAGGATGCGGGCCTCGGCCTGCGCCTCCGCGGAGAGCGGCAGGTGCACGGCCATCTGGTCACCGTCGAAGTCCGCGTTGAACGCGGTGCAGACGAGCGGGTGGATCTGGATGGCCTTGCCCTCGACCAGCTGCGGCTCGAAGGCCTGGATGCCGAGGCGGTGCAGCGTGGGCGCACGGTTCAGCAGAACCGGGTGCTCCGCGATGACCTCTTCCAGCACGTCGTACACGACCGTGCGGCCGCGCTCGACCATGCGCTTGGCGCTCTTGATGTTCTGCGCGTGGTTCAGGTCGACTAGGCGCTTCATCACGAACGGCTTGAACAGCTCCAGCGCCATCGCCTTCGGCAGACCGCACTGGTGCAGCTTCAGCTGCGGGCCGACGACGATCACGGAACGCGCCGAGTAGTCCACGCGCTTGCCGAGCAGGTTCTGACGGAAGCGGCCCTGCTTGCCCTTCAGCATGTCGCTGAGGGACTTCAGCGGGCGGTTACCGGGACCGGTGACCGGGCGACCGCGGCGGCCGTTGTCGAACAGCGCGTCGACGGCCTCCTGGAGCATGCGCTTCTCGTTGTTCACGATGATCTCGGGCGCGCCGAGGTCGAGAAGCCGCTTCAGGCGGTTGTTGCGGTTGATGACACGGCGGTACAGGTCGTTCAGGTCGGAGGTCGCGAAGCGGCCACCGTCCAGCTGCACCATCGGACGCAGGTCCGGCGGGATGACCGGCACGCAGTCCAGCACCATGCCCTTGGGGCTGTTGCTGGTCTGCAGGAACGCGGAGACGACCTTCAGGCGCTTGAGCGCACGGGTCTTCTTCTGGCCCTTGCCGGTGCGAATGATCTCGCGGAGACGCTCGGCCTCCTCGTCGAGGTCGAAGGACTCCAGGCGCTTCTGCAGCGCCGCGGCACCCATCGAACCGTCGAAGTACGTGCCGAAGCGGTCACGCAGCTCGCGGTAGAGCAGCTCGTCGCCCTCCAGGTCCTGGACCTTGAGGTTCTTGAACCGGCTCCACACCTCGTCGAGGCGGTCGATCTCGCGCTGCGCGCGGTCGCGCAGCTGCTTCATCTCACGCTCGGCACCCTCGCGCACCTTGCGGCGCACGTCGGCCTTGGCGCCCTCGGCCTCCAGCTCGGCCAGGTCGGTCTCGAGCTTCTTGGCGCGGGCCTCGAGGTCGGCGTCGCGGCGGTTCTCGATCTGCTGGCGCTCGACGGAGACGTGGGCCTCCAGCGAGGGCAGGTCGCGGGTGCGGCGCTCCTCGTCGACGTACGTGATCATGTACGCCGCGAAGTAGATGACCTTCTCCAGGTCCTTCGGGGCGAGGTCGAGCAGGTAGCCCAGCCGCGACGGAACGCCCTTGAAGTACCAGATGTGCGTGACGGGCGCGGCGAGCTCGATGTGGCCCATCCGCTCACGGCGCACCTTGGCACGCGTGACCTCGACGCCACAGCGCTCGCAGATGATGCCCTTGAAGCGGACGCGCTTGTACTTGCCGCAGTAGCACTCCCAGTCCCGGGTCGGACCGAAGATCTTCTCGCAGAAGAGTCCGTCCTTCTCGGGCTTGAGGGTGCGGTAGTTGATGGTCTCGGGCTTCTTGACCTCGCCGTGGCTCCACTGACGGATGTCGTCAGCGGTGGCCAGACCGATCCGGAGCTCGTCGAAGAAGTTGACGTCGAGCACTATGCGTCAATCCCTCTCAGGGTTGTAAGTCATGGGGTCTGATACGGGGGTCCTGGGGCCGGCGGCCTTCACGCGGAAGGCCGCCGGACTCCCGTCAGACCTCTTCGACGCTGCTCGGCTCGCGCCGGGACAGGTCGATGCCAAGCTCCTCCGCAGCGCGGAAGACGTCCTCGTCGGTGTCACGCATCTCGATGGACATACCGTCGCTGGACAGCACCTCCACGTTCAGGCACAGGGACTGCATCTCCTTGATGAGCACCTTGAAGGACTCGGGGATGCCGGGCTCGGGGATGTTCTCGCCCTTGACGATGGCCTCGTAGACCTTCACGCGGCCGGTGACGTCGTCGGACTTGATGGTCAGCAGCTCCTGGAGCGCGTAGGCGGCGCCGTACGCCTCGAGTGCCCACACCTCCATCTCGCCGAACCGCTGGCCACCGAACTGAGCCTTACCACCCAGCGGCTGCTGGGTGATCATGGAGTACGGACCGGTCGACCGCGCGTGCAGCTTGTCGTCGACCAGGTGGTGCAGCTTCAGGATGTACATGTAGCCGACCGAGATCGGCTCCGGGAACGGCTCACCCGAGCGGCCGTCGTACAGCCTGGCCTTGCCGGACGGGAGCACCATGCGCTCGCCGTCGCGGTTCGGGATGGTGTGCTGCAGCAGACCCGCGAGCTCGTCCTCACGCGCACCGTCGAAGACCGGGGTGGCGACGTTGGTGCCGGGCTCGACCTGGTCGGCGCCGATGACCTGGAGGCGCTGCGCCCACTCCTCCGCGAGGCCGGAGACGTCCCAGCCGCGGCTGGCGAGCCAGCCGAGGTGGATCTCCAGGACCTGTCCCGGGTTCATTCGGGACGGCACACCCAGCGGGTTGAGGATGATGTCGACCGGGGTCCCGTCCTCGAGGAACGGCATGTCCTCGATGGGCAGGATCTTGGAGATGACGCCCTTGTTGCCGTGACGGCCGGCGAGCTTGTCACCGTCGGTGATCTTGCGCTTCTGCGCGACGTAGACGCGCACCAGCTGGTTCACACCGGGGGGAAGCTCGTCGCCCTCCTCGCGGTCGAAGACGCGCACGCCGATGACCTTGCCGATCTCGCCGTGCGGCACCTTCAGCGAGGTGTCACGGACCTCACGGGCCTTCTCACCGAAGATCGCGCGGAGCAGGCGCTCCTCGGGCGTCAGCTCGGTCTCGCCCTTGGGCGTGACCTTGCCGACGAGGATGTCACCGGCGACGACCTCGGCACCGATGCGGATGATGCCGCGCTCGTCGAGGTCGGCGAGGACCTCCTCGGAGACGTTCGGGATGTCCCGGGTGATCTCCTCGGGGCCGAGCTTGGTGTCACGGGCGTCGACCTCGTGCTCCTCGATGTGGATCGAGGAGAGGACGTCGTCCTGCACGAGGCGCTGCGACAGGATGATCGCGTCCTCGTAGTTGTGACCCTCCCACGGCATGAACGCGACCAGCAGGTTCTTGCCGAGCGCCATCTCGCCGTTCTGGGTGGCCGGACCGTCGGCGAGGACCTGGCCCTCGATGACGCGGTCGCCCTCGTTGACGATGACCTTCTGGTTGACCGAGGTGCCCTGGTTGGACCGGGCGAACTTGGCCAGGCGGTACGTGATGTACGTGCCGTCGTCGTTGGCGGTGGTGATGTAGTCCGCGGAGACCTCCTGGACCACACCCGCCTTCTCGGCCTTGACCACGTCGCCGGCGTCGACGGCGGAGCGGTACTCCATGCCGGTGCCGACGAGCGGGGACTCGGAGCGGATCAGCGGCACGGCCTGACGCATCATGTTCGCGCCCATGAGGGCACGGTTGGCGTCGTCGTGCTCGAGGAAGGGGATCATGGCGGTCGCGACCGACACCATCTGGCGCGGCGAGACGTCCATGTAGTCGACGTCGTCACCGGGGACGTAGTCGACCTCGCCGCCGCGGCGGCGGACCAGGATGCGGTTCTCGACGAACCGCATGTCGTCGTTGAGCGGCGCGTTGGCCTGCGCGATGACGAAGCGGTCCTCCTCGTCGGCGGTCAGGTAGTCGACCTCGTCGGTGACCTGGCCCTCGACGACCTTGCGGTACGGCGTCTCGATGAAACCGAACGGATTGATCCGGCCGTACGAGGCGAGCGAGCCGATCAGACCGATGTTCGGGCCTTCGGGCGTCTCGATCGGGCACATGCGGCCGTAGTGCGACGGGTGCACGTCGCGGACCTCGAAGCCGGCCCGCTCACGGGAGAGACCACCCGGGCCGAGGGCGTTGAGACGACGCTTGTGCGTCAGGCCCGACAGCGGGTTGTTCTGGTCCATGAACTGGGACAGCTGGCTGGTGCCGAAGAACTCCTTGATGGAGGCGACGACCGGCCGGATGTTGATCAGGGTCTGCGGCGTGATCGCCTCGACGTCCTGGGTGGTCATGCGCTCGCGCACGACGCGCTCCATACGGGCGAGACCCGTACGGACCTGGTTCTGGATCAGCTCGCCGACGTTGCGGATGCGGCGGTTGCCGAAGTGGTCGATGTCGTCGGTCTCGACCATGATCGAGCGACCCGACTCGCCGACCGTCTCGGTCTCACCGGCGTGCAGCTTCACCAGGTACTTGATGGTGGCGATGATGTCGTCGGTGGTGAGCACGCCGGCGTCCAGCGGCTCGTCCCCGCCGAGCTTCTTGTTGACCTTGTAGCGGCCGACCTTGGCCAGGTCGTAGCGCTTGGGGTTGAAGTACAGGTTCTCGAGGAGCGTCTGCGCGGCCTCGCGCGTGGGGGGCTCGCCCGGACGCAGCTTGCGGTAGATGTCGAGCAGCGCGTCGTCCTGGCCCTGGGTGTGGTCCTTCTCCAGGGTGGCGCGCATGGACTCGTACTCGCCGAACTCCTCGAGGATCTGCTCGGTGGTCCAGCCGAGCGCCTTCAGGAGGACGGTGACGGACTGCTTGCGCTTGCGGTCGATGCGGACGCCGACCATGTCGCGCTTGTCGATCTCCATCTCCAGCCAGGCACCCCGGGACGGGATGATCTTGGCGGAGAAGATGTCCTTGTCGGACGTCTTGTCGATGCTGGAGTCGAAGTAGACACCCGGCGAACGGACCAGCTGCGACACCACGACACGCTCGGTGCCGTTGATGACGAAGGTGCCCTTGTTCGTCATGAGCGGGAAGTCGCCCATGAAGACGGTCTGGGACTTGATCTCGCCGGTCTCGTTGTTGGTGAACTCGGCCGTGACGAAGAGCGGGGCGGCGTACGTGAAGTCGCGCTCCTTGCACTCGTCGATGGAGTTCTTCGGCGGCTCGAAGCGGTGGTCGCGGAAGGTCAGCGACATCGACCCGGAGAAGTCCTCGATCGGGGAGATCTCCTCGAAGATCTCCTCCAGACCGGACTTGGTGGGGACGTCCTGCCCGTTCTCGAGAGCCTCCTCGACGCGAGCCTTCCACGCGTCGTTGCCGAGCAGCCAGTCGAAGCTCTCGGTCTGCAGCGCGAGAAGGTTCGGAACCTCGAGGGGCTCCTTGATCTTTGCAAAGGAGATGCGCAGCGGGGCGGTGCTGGCAGCGTTGTTCGTATTCGCGGTCGAGGCGTTGCGCGAGGCGGCCAAGAGGGGGTCCTTCCGAGGGCTCGGACTCACTACGCGCGTACCGGCCCCCCACTGTGCACAGAGACAGAGTCCTCTGAATTGGTCAAAGGGCCAGCTCAGAGATCATCTGGTCGTCGGTGCTCGAGCGAGGGCATGCCCCTGGTGACGGGCAGGGGACAGCTAACAGGCAGCGCAAAGGGTCAGTGTAGCCACTTGGCACACTGATGTCCAGTGCGGTGTACGAGACCGGGTAGTGGCCCTCGTTGTTCTCAACTCCTGCGACAAGGCGCTGCCCTCAACGCACGTTGATACTGCCCTCTTTGCCGTCGATCCATGCCTCGGATTCGGATCCTTGTGACGACGCGTCCTGAGAATTGCGCGCTGCGTGCGGTTCGTCAAGGCCCCCTTGCCGTAACCGCCTGCCACCAGGCGAATCTTCGCGGCCCGTGGAGGCACAACGAAGATCACCCTACCCCCCGCCGTCCCGGGTGCAAGGCAGCCGCCGCCGGAGCCCCCGTACGCCGAAGAGCGACCACCCGGATGGATGATCGCTCTTCGGTGCTTACGCGTTACACGCCCGCTGGGGACGCGTGCCGGGCCCCGGGGGCCCGGAGGGTGTTACTTGACCTCGACGGAGGCGCCGGCGCCCTTGAGGGACTCGGCGGCCTTCTCGGCGGCGTCCTTGGCGACCTTCTCGAGGACGGGCTTCGGGGCGCCGTCCACGAGGTCCTTGGCCTCCTTCAGACCCAGGGAGGTCAGCTCACGCACGACCTTGATGACCTGGATCTTCTTGTCGCCGGCACCGGTGAGGATGACGTCGAACTCGTCCTTCTCCTCGGCGGCCTCGGCCGGGGCGGCCGGACCGGCCGGGCCCGCGACGGCCACGGCGGCGGCGGCGGTGACGTCGAACTTCTCCTCGAAGGCCTTCACGAACTCGGAGAGCTCGATGAGGGTCATCTCCTCGAACTGCGCGAGCAGGTCTTCCTGGCTGAGCTTCGCCATGATGGCGGTCCTTCCACTAAATCGGCAGGTGCCGGATGTACGGGGTGAGGCGGGCGTACGTCGGGCCCGCATCGACCCTCACCTCGTGCGGTTCACGCGGCGAGGATCGGAAAGCGAGCCGAATTACTCGGCACCGCCCTGCTCGTCCTGCTTGGCACGGAGCGCGTCCACGGTGCGGACGAGCTTCGAGGGGAGCGCCTGGAAGAGCTGCGCAGTCTGGGTCTGCTTGCCCTTGAAAGCGCCCGCCAGCTTGGCGAGCAGAACCTCGCGGGACTCGAGGTCCGCAAGCTTCTTGATCTCGTCGGCGGACATCGCCTTGCCGTCAAGGACACCGCCCTTGATGACGAGATTCGGGTTGTCCTTGGCGAAGTCACGAAGACCCTTCGCCGACTCCACCGGGTCACCGGTGACGAAGGCGACTGCCGTCGGACCGTTGAACAGGTCGTCGAGCGTCGAGATCCCGGCCTCGTTGGCCGCAATCTTGGTCAGCGTGTTCTTCACCACGGCGTACTGGGCGTTCTCACCGAGCGAACGGCGCAGCTGCTTGAGCTGGGCCACGGTGAGACCGCGGTACTCGGTCAGCACGGCAGCGCTGGAGTTGCGGAACTGGTCCGTCAACTCGGCAACCGCGGCAGCCTTGTCGGGCCTCGCCATAGAGCCTCGGCCTCCTTCCGGGTGATTCGGACCGCGCGGACCCGAAGGAGGACTGGGAAAAACGAAACGCCCCGAGCGCAGGCGCACGGGGCGAAGCTCAACCGGTTGCTCGCGTGCTCGGGGCAGCGAACTCCGGGAACTCTTCCACTGTCACCTGCGCGGGTCGTCCGCAGTTCAGCGGATCCTTCGGCCACCGCGAACTCTGACGAGCACACGGCAACGACCAGCGGTCTTTGGCTTCTGTGGAAGAGTACGTGAACGGATCGGCGTCAAGCAAATCGGCCGATCGGGAGCATCGGGAGCGGAGGTCCAACGTGTCCTCCGCCGGCGGGGCCACGACCTCGGCCCCGGCCCCGTAATCGGAGGAGGTCGCCGCCCCCTCATCGTGCCCTGGGGCATCTTCACGCCGACGACCTTCGTCGTCTCGCTCCGCGTCTGGGCCCCTGCGCCCCCGCCGAACCGGCTGCCGCCCTCATGTCGCCGTCGCCGCCCAGGGCCCGGGAACGGTGGCCCACCCCCGTGACACCGGCGTACGCAAAAGCCCGTCCCCGCGCCTCGGTGGGCGCGGGGACGGGCGGACACTGCACGGGGCCGGTCATCCGGCCCACCCGGCTCAGACGGCGGCCGGGTCCTCCTCGACGAGGAGGTTGCGGGTGCGGTTGGAGTCGAGCGGAATGCCGGGGCCCATCGTGGTGCTGATGGCGGCCTTCTTGATGTAACGACCCTTGGCGGCCGACGGCTTCAGACGGAGGATCTCCTCCAGCGCCGCGGCGTAGTTCTCCACCAGCTTGGTGTCGTCGAACGACGTCTTGCCGATGATGAAGTGCAGGTTCGAGTGCTTGTCGACGCGGAACTCGATCTTGCCGCCCTTGATGTCGTTGACGGCCTTGGTGACGTCCGGGGTCACGGTGCCGGTCTTCGGGTTCGGCATCAGACCACGGGGACCGAGCACGCGGCCGAGGCGGCCGACCTTGCCCATGAGGTCCGGGGTGGCGACGACGGCGTCGAAGTCCAGACGGCCCTTCGACACCTCGTCGATCAGCTCGTCGGCGCCGACGATGTCGGCGCCCGCGGCACGCGCGGCCTCGGCACGGTCACCGGTCGCGAAGACCAGGACCCGGGCGGTCTTACCGGTGCCGTGCGGGAGGTTCACGGTGCCACGGACCATCTGGTCGGCCTTGCGCGGGTCGACACCCAGACGGAAGGCGACCTCGACGGTGCCGTCGAACTTGGTCGTGGACGTCTCCTTGGCGAGACGGACGGCCTCGAGCGGGGCGTACAGCTTCTCCCGGTCGATCTTGGCGTCCGCAGCGCGGAGAGACTTGCTGCGCTTGCTCACTGAAAGCTCCTGTGGATTCTGAGGAGTCGTGGTCCGGGCCGAGCCGACCCTTCCACTACTGCTTGGCTTACGGGGGTGGAGGTCAGCCCTCGACCGTGACGCCCATGGAACGGGCGGTGCCGGCGATGATCTTCTCGGCGGCGTCCAGGTCGTTGGCGTTGAGGTCGGGCATCTTGGTGGTGGCGATCTCACGGACCTGATCGCGGGTGATCTTCGCGACCTTGGTCTTGTGCGGCTCGCCGGAGCCCTTCTCCACGCCCGCGGCCTTGAGGATCATCTTCGCGGCCGGCGGGGTCTTGGTGATGAAGGTGAAGGAACGGTCCTCGTAGACCGTGATCTCCACCGGGATGACCCAGCCGCGCTGCGACTCGGTCGCGGCGTTGTAGGCCTTGCAGAACTCCATGATGTTCACGCCGTGCTGGCCCAGCGCGGGGCCGACCGGCGGGGCCGGGTTCGCGGCACCGGCCTGGATCTGGAGCTTGATGAGCCCCGTGACCTTCTTCTTCTTGGGAGGCATGGCTCTCCGGGTCCTTTCGATTCGGGTCCTGCCTGCGAACGGGGGACAACCCGGACGCAGGCATACCGCACAACGATAACGGGTATGGATGCGCGGCCAAAAACCGAGCAGGTCAGGCGGACGCTCACGCGCCTGCCTGACCTGCTCGGACGCTGTGTGCCAGAAGAACTAGTTCTTCTGGATCTGGTCGAAGGAGAGCTCGACCGGCGTCTCGCGGCCGAAGATCTCCACCAGGCCCTTGACCTTCTTGGAGTCGGGGTTGATCTCGTTGATGGTCGCCTGCAGCGTGGCGAACGGGCCGTCGGTGACGGTGACCGAGTCACCGACCTCGAAGTCCAGCACCTGGACCTCGACCTTGCGCTGCGGGGCCGGCTTGCCCTCGGCTTCGGCGGCCTCGCGGGCGGCCTTCTCCTCGGCCTCCGGGGCGAGCATCTTGACGATCTCGTCCAGCGTCAGCGGGTACGGGTCGTAGGCGTTGCCCACGAAGCCGGTGACGCCGGGGGTGTTGCGGACGACACCCCAGGACTCGTTCGTCAGGTCCATGCGGACCAGGACGTAGCCCGGGAGCTTGTTCTGCTTGATCGTCTTGCGGTCGCCGTTCTTGATCTGGACGACCTCTTCCTGCGGCACCTCGGCCTGGAAGATGTAGTCCTCGACGTTCAGCGAGACGGCGCGCTGCTCCAGGTTGGTCTTCACCCGGTTCTCGTAGCCCGCGTAGGTGTGGATGACGTACCACTCGCCGGGCAGCGTCCGCAGTTCCTCGCGGAGCTTCTCCACGGGGTCGCGGTCGTCCTGGGGCTCCTCGGCCGCTTCCTCGGTCTCGGCGTCAGCGTCGGCGTCGGCCTCGGCGTCAGCGGCCTCGTCGGGGGCGGTCTCGTCCGCGGCGGTGTCGGCAGCCTCGGCGGGGGCCTCGGTGTCCTCGGTGTCCTCGATGTCCGCGCCCTCGACGGCGTCGAGCGCGTCCTCGGCGGACTCGGCGCCATCGCCGCGAGGCTCAACGGCGTCGTTCACGTTCGGGTCAGACACGGTGGCTGCTTCTTCCTGGATACAGAGGGGTGGAACACGCGAAAGGAGCGCCGAGTCCCTCGGCGCTCTTCGCTTTCGGCTCAGCCGAAGACGTACTTGGCGGCGTTGCTGAGGCCATAGTCGATCAGGGTGACCAGGCCGATCA
Organism: Streptomyces capillispiralis; assembly: GCF_007829875.1. NCBI lineage: Bacteria > Bacillati > Actinomycetota > Actinomycetes > Kitasatosporales > Streptomycetaceae > Streptomyces > Streptomyces capillispiralis. Next base: position 3,351,547 of record NZ_VIWV01000001.1, read on the forward strand.
TCAGCACCACGAAGATGATCACTGCGGTCGTGTACGACGTCAGCTGGTTGCGGGTCGGCCAGACGACCTTGCGGAGTTCCGCGACGATCTGGCGGTAGAAGAGCGCGAGGCGCTTCAGCGGACCCTTCTTGGCCCGCTTGCCGCCCTTGCGGGTCTTCTTCTGGGAGTCCGGCGCTTCGTCCTCGGCATCAGGCATGTCGATGGAGCCCACGGCGTCCGTCACTCGTCCTCACCTGATTCCGGGTCGTGGCCGTGCCGCGCCCGGTCTGAGCCGCACGGCGGTGCATTGCTGTACGTACATGCGCACACATCCTGGCGAAGGTGTGTGTAGCAGGGCCGGAGGGACTTGAACCCCCAACCGCTGGTTTTGGAGACCAGTGCTCTACCAATTGAGCTACGACCCTTTGTGTGTCCCCCAACGTACCGCATCCGACCGGATGCTTGGTGTGCACCGGCTGAGCGCGGGCCGCTGAAGGCCAACGAGGTGAGAGTGTACGTGTTCCCGGGCCGGGCGTCGAACAGAAAGTGCCCGTGAGGAGCCGTCCCGGCGCGGGATCGGCGGAACCTTGGCGGAAGATCGACCTGGCCACGCGGTTCCCGCCGGGGCGATCCGGACTGGTGTTCAGCCATTTGCCCGGTCCTGTTCAGTCTGTGAAACCCCCGTGCCGCGTGGGTTTCCGGTCTGAAACGATGGGCCCATGAGCGCTGCAACCCCTCCCACCGAGCGCCGGGTCTCCGCCCGAGTCGGCGCGATCTCCGAGTCCGCCACCCTCGCCGTGGACGCCAAGGCCAAGGCCCTCAAGGCCGCCGGGCGTCCGGTGATCGGCTTCGGCGCCGGTGAACCCGACTTCCCGACGCCGGACTACATCGTCGAGGCCGCGATCGAGGCCTGCAAGAACCCCAAGTTCCACCGCTACACCCCGGCCGGCGGCCTGCCCGAGCTGAAGGCCGCGATCGCCGCCAAGACGCTGCGCGACTCCGGCTACGAGGTCGACCCGTCCCAGATCCTGGTGACCAACGGCGGCAAGCAGGCCATCTACGAGGCCTTCGCCGCCATCCTCGACCCGGGCGACGAGGTCATCGTCCCGGCGCCGTACTGGACGACGTACCCCGAGTCGATCCGGCTGGCCGGCGGTGTCCCGGTCGACGTCGTCGCCGACGAGTCGACCGGCTACCGCGTGAGCGTGGAGCAGCTGGAGGCGGCCCGCACCGAGAAGACGAAGGTCGTCCTGTTCGTCTCCCCGTCCAACCCGACCGGCGCCGTCTACGGCGAGGCCGAGACCGAGGCGATCGGCCGCTGGGCCGCCGAGCACGGCCTGTGGGTGATGACGGACGAGATCTACGAGCACCTGGTCTACGGCGACGCCGTCTCGGTGTCCCTGCCCGCGCTCCTGCCCGAGCTGCGCGACAAGTGCATCGTGGTCAACGGCGTCGCGAAGACGTACGCGATGACCGGCTGGCGGGTCGGCTGGATCATCGGCCCGAAGGACGTGGTGAAGGCCGCGACCAACCTGCAGTCGCACGCCACCTCGAACGTCTCCAACGTGGCCCAGGCGGCGGCGCTCGCCGCCGTCTCCGGCGACCTGGACGCCGTCGCGACCATGCGCGAGGCCTTCGACCGGCGCCGCAGGACCATCGTGCGGATGCTCAACGAGATCGACGGCGTGGTCTGCCCCGAGCCCGAGGGCGCGTTCTACGCCTACCCCTCGGTGAAGGCGCTGATCGGCAAGGAGATCCGCGGACGGCGGCCGCAGGACTCGGTCGAGCTGGCCGCGCTGATCCTGGAGGAGGCCGAGGTCGCGGTGGTGCCCGGTGAGGCGTTCGGCACACCCGGCTACCTGCGGCTGTCGTACGCGCTCGGTGACGAGGACCTCGTCGAGGGCGTGAGCCGGATCCAGAAGCTGCTCGCGGAGGCGCGGGACTGACGTCCTCCCACCGCCGCAGGGGCGCCCGGGTTCCTCCCGGGCGCCCCTGTGCGTGTGTGCGAGCAAGACCACGAAAGGGGAAAGCGCTACCGGGACGGGCGGGACGTGCGGCAGGATCGGCGAATGGAGCGTGTACGTGATGTCTCTGAGCTGCCGAAAGCCCATCTGCACCTGCACTTCACCGGGTCCATGCGGCCCGCCACCCTGCTGGAGCTGGCCGACAAGTACGGGGTGCGCCTGCCCGAGGCGCTGACCGACGCGCTGACCGGCGGGGAGCCGCCGAGACTGCGCGCCACGGACGAGCGGGGCTGGTTTCGCTTCCAGCGGCTGTACGACGCGGCCCGCTCGTGCCTGCGGGAGCCCGAGGACATCCAGCGCCTGGTGCGGGAGGCCGCGGAGGAGGAGCTGCGGGACGGTTCCGGCTGGCTGGAGATCCAGGTCGACCCGACGTCGTACGCACCCCGGCTGGGCGGGCTGATCCCGGCGCTGGAGGTCATCCTGGACGCGGTGGACTCGGCGCGCCGGGACACCGGGCTCGGGATGCGGGTGCTGGTGGCCGCCAACCGGATGAAGCACCCCCTGGACGCGCGCACGCTGGCCCGGCTGGCGGTGCGGTACGCGGACCGGGGCGTCGTCGGGTTCGGGCTCTCCAACGACGAGCGGCGCGGGATGGCCCGCGACTTCGACCGGGCGTTCGCGATCGCCCGGGAGGGCGGGCTGCTGTCCGCGCCGCACGGCGGCGAACTGGCGGGACCGGCGTCGGTGCGGGACTGCCTGGACGACCTGGAGGCGGACCGGATCGGGCACGGGGTGCGGGCGGCGGACGACCCGCGGCTGCTGAAGCGGCTCGCGGACCGGCAGGTGACGTGTGAGGTGTGCCCGGCGTCGAACGTGGCGCTGGGCGTGTACGAGAAGCCGGAGGACGTGCCGCTGCGGACCCTCTTCGAGGCCGGGGTACCACTGGCGCTGGGCGCGGACGACCCGCTGCTCTTCGGCTCCCGGCTGGCCGCGCAGTACGAGATCGCGCGGGTCCACCACGGCTTCACGGACGCGGAGCTGGCGGAGCTGGCCCGGCAGTCGGTACGCGGCTCGGCGGCACCGGACGACGTGAAGGCGAAGCTGCTGTCGGGCGTGGACGACTGGCTGGGCGCCCCGGTCACCTGACGTGGGTGGGAGCGGGTGCGGCTGCGGGTGTGGCTGTGGCTGTGGCTGTGGCTGTGGCTGTCAGAGGCTCACGCCCACCGTGACCGGCTCGTTGACCAGCGTGATGCCGAAGGCCTCGCGCACCCCGGCGACGACCTCGCGGGCGAGCGCGAGCAGGTCCTCGGTGGTCGCCTCGCCGCGGTTGGTGAGGGCGAGGGTGTGCTTGGTGGAGATGCGGGCCGGGCCCCGGCCGTAGCCCTTGGTGAAGCCGGCCTTGTCGATCAGCCAGGCGGCGGAGGTCTTGGTGCGGCCCTCGCCCGCGGGGTACGCCGGGGGCTCCACGCCGTCGCCGAGCCGCTCCCGCACGCGCGCGCGGAACACGGTGAAGTCCTCGTCGGTGAGGATCGGGTTGGTGAAGAAGGAACCGGCCGACCAGGTGTCGTGGTCCTCCGGGTCCAGGACCATGCCCTTGCCGGCGCGGAGCTTCAGCACCGTCTCGCGGGCCGTCGCCAGCGGTACCCGCTCGCCGGGCGCGACCCCGAGGACGCGGGCCGTCTCGGCGTACTTGACCGGGCCGGAGAGGCCGCCCGCGTCCTCCAGCCCGAAGCGCACGCGCAGCACGACGTAGCGCTCGGGGTCGGACTTGAAGCGGCTGTGGCGGTAGGAGAAGGCGCACTCCTCGTTGCCGAGGGTGACGGTCTGGCGGGTGCGGCGGTCGTAGGCGACGACCTCGGTGATGGTGGCGGAGACCTCCTGGCCGTACGCCCCGACGTTCTGGATCGGGGTGGCGCCGGCCGAGCCGGGGATGCCGGCCAGGCACTCGATGCCGGCCAGGCCCGCCTCGACGGTGCGGGCGACGGCGTCGGTCCACACCTCGCCGGCCGCCAGCTCCAGACGCGTGCCGTCCAGGGCGAAGCCCCGGGTGGCGACGACCAGGGCGGTGCCGTCGAAGCCCTTGTCCCCGATGACCAGGTTCGAGCCGCCGCCGATGACCAGCAGCGGCGTACCGCTGTCGTCGGCTTCACGGACGACGGCGATCACCTCGTCGTCGGTGGTGGCGGTGACCAGCCGGGTGGCGGGGCCGCCCAGCCGGAAGGTGGTCAGCGGGGCCAGGGGGGCGTCGTGGAGTTCCTGCACGGGCCCAAGACTACGAGACGGCACCGACGGCGCCGCCCCCGCGCCGTGTGCGGCTCAGGGCAGCCGCACGACCGCCCGTGCCATGCCCAGCACCTTCTGGCCGTCGCTGGTCGCCGTGAGGTCCACGCGGACGGTGTGGTCGTCGAGCTTGGCCGCGACCTTGCCGCTGACCTCGATGAGGGCGCCCTTGTCGTCGTCGGGCACGACGACCGGGCGGGTGAAGCGGACGCCGTACTCGACGACCGCGCCCGGGTCGCCCACCCAGTCGGTCACCACGCGGATCGCCTCGGCCATGGTGAACATGCCGTGCGCGATGACGTCGGGCAGGCCGACCTCCTTGGCGAACCGCTCGTTCCAGTGGATGGGGTTGAAGTCGCCGGAGGCACCCGCGTACCGGACGAGGGTGGCCCGGGTCACGGGGAACGTCTGCGCGGGCAGTTCGGTGCCGGCCTCGACGTCGGCGTAGGAGATCTTCGCCGTCATGGTGTGGTTCACGCCTCCTCGGCCGCGCGGGCCACCAGCTTGGTCCAGGCGGTCACGACGTGCTCGCCGTCCTGGTCGTGCACGTCACCGCGGATGTCCAGCACCTCGTTGCCCGCCATCGACCGGATCTTCTCGATGGTGGAGGTGACGGTGAGCCGGTCACCGGCGCGCACCGGCCGGTTGTAGACGAACTTCTGGTCGCCGTGCACGACCCGGCTGTAGTCGAGGCCGAGCCGGGGGTCGGCGACGACCTGCCCCGCGGCCTGGAACGTGATCGAGAACACGAAGGTCGGCGGGGCGATCACATCGGGGTGGCCGAGCGCCTTGGCGGCCTCCGCGTCCGTGTACGCCGGGTTGGCGTCCCCCACCGCCTCGGCGAACTCACGGATCTTCTCCCGGCCCACCTCGTAGGGGTCGGTGGGCGGGTAGCTCCGCCCCACGAAGGACTGGTCGAGCGCCATGCGCGCGGCACCTCCTGTGTCTGGACTGCGGCCGGCCGGTCCTGACCGTGGCCGGCCGGTGGGGAAACGACACGAGGCCGCCCCCCGAGTGGGGGGACGGCCTCGTGTACGAGCCTGTTTTATCGCGTTTCGCGGTGCGCGGTGTGCGCATTGCAACGCGGGCAGTGCTTCTTCATCTCAAGACGGTCCGGGTTGTTACGCCGGTTCTTCTTGGTGATGTAGTTCCGCTCCTTGCACTCCACGCAGGCCAGCGTGATCTTCGGGCGGACGTCGGTGGCAGCCACGTGAGTGCTCCTTGACGAACGGATTGACTGTATTTACGCAAGAAGAGTAGCCGATCGAAGGACCGACCCCGCAATCGGCTACTGTCTGTAGCGGTGACCGGACTTGAACCGGTGACACAGCGATTATGAGCCGCTTGCTCTACCGACTGAGCTACACCGCTTAGATGCGATCGGGCCCCGCCTCGCGGCGGGAACCTCTCACACCAGAGCCCCAAAACGGAATCGAACCGTTGACCTTCTCCTTACCATGGAGACGCTCTGCCGACTGAGCTATTGGGGCGAGCGATGAAGACATTACACGCTCCGCCGCCGTTCGCCCAAATCCGTTTCGGGCCCCCTGTCACGTCCTGGGACGGACGCCCGCGACCGGACCACGCCGGTACGACTATTGCGCTCATCCCGGCGAGCGGCGGGCCGTCATCCTAGGCTCGACTCACTCTGCGTGATCTTGTCTCAGCGTGACGTGCGTCCTCGTGCGCAGCCCGAGCCCCAGGAGCGCGATGCCCGGCAGCCAGTCGCAGCCACCGTCCCACTCGTGGTCGTCGACCCCGGGTCCGGCCGCCCCGGTCCCGCTCCTGCTGAGCGGGGCGCGCCTCACCGACGGCCGGACCGTGGACGTGCGGCTGGACGGCGGGCGCATCGAGGCGGTCGGTACGGCCGGCAGCCTCGCGACGGACGGCACGCGCGTGTGCGGTACCCGCATCGACCTCAGCGGCTATCTGCTCCTGCCGGCCCCCGCCGAACCCCACGCCCACCCGGACACGGCCCTGTCCGCCGACGGCGGCGGCCCCGTCTCGTACGACCCGCGGGACGTCCAGCGCCGCGCGACCGAGGCGGCGCTGCTCCAGCTCGGGCACGGCGCGACGGCGCTGCGGGCGCATGTGCGCGTGGGCGACATGGCCGGCCTCGGCGCGCTGACCGCCGTGCTGCGGACGGCGCGTGCGCTGTGCGGGCTCGCCGAGCTGACGACGGTGGCCATGCCCCGGGTACTGACCGGTCAGGCCGGGGCGGACGGGCTCGCGGTGCTGCGGGACGCGGTGAAGATGGGCGCGACCGCGGTGGGCGGCTGTCCGGACCTCGACCCCGATCCCACCGGATACGTGGAGGCCGTCCTGGAGGTCGCCGCCGAACACGGCTGCCCCGTCGACCTGCACACGGACGGCACCGACCCCGCCCGCCTGGCCCGGTTCGCGGCCATGGCGGGCGGGCTGCGGCCGGGGGTGACCCTCGGCCCGTGCGGCGGTCTCGCCCGGCTGCCCGCCGAGGTGGCCGGACGGACCGCGGACCGCCTCGCGGCGGCCGGGGTGACGGTGGTGTGCCTGCCGCAGGGCGGCTGCGGCGCCGCGGACGGCCGGGACGCGGCGCCGGTACGGCTGTTGCGCTCGGCGGGTGTGCGGGTGGCCGCCGGGAGCGGCGCCCTGCGGGACGTGTCCAACCCCGTGGGCCGCGGCGATCCGCTGGAGGCGGCCTATCTGCTGGCCTCGTGCCACGGGCTGGCCGCCGGGGAGGCCTACTCGGCGGTGAGCGGGTCGGCGCGGGCGGCCCTGGGGCTCCCCGAGGTGCGCGTGGAGGCGGGTTTCCCGGCCGAACTGCTGGCGGTGCGCGGCGACGGGCTCTCGGAGGCCCTGTCCCCGGCGTACAGCCGTGTCGTGGTGCACGGGGGGCGGGTGGTGGCGCGGACGAGCGCGGTGCGGGAGTACTGCGGTTCGGCGGTGACCACCGCGGAGTTGGGGCTGCCGCGACAGGGGCGCGGCGAGACGCCGTGACGGCGGCCGACGGTCGGCGGGGCGTGGAGCCGTGCGTGCCGCCGTGCGGCCGACGCGGCGGCCGTCCGGCGCATGAGGTCGTGGTCGTCCGGCGAATGGGGTCGTCCGGCGAATGGGGTCGTCCGGCGAATGGGGTCGTCCGGCGAATGGGGTCGTCCGGCGAATGCGGTCGTCCGGCGAATGCGGTCGTCCCGGCGTACGGTCGGAGGCATGCGCATTGTCATCGCTGGTGGTCATGGTCAGATCGCGTTGCGGCTGGAGCGGCTGCTCGCCGCGCGCGGGGACGAGGCGGCGGGCATCATCCGCAGAGCCGAACAGGCCGACGAGCTGCGGCAACTGGGTGCCGAACCGATCGTGCTCGACATGGAGTCGGCGTCGGTCGAGGAGGTCGCGGAGCGGCTGGAGGGCGCGGACGCGGCGGTGTTCGCGGCGGGCGCGGGTCCGGGCAGCGGGGCGGGCCGCAAGGAGACGGTGGACAAGGCGGCGGCCGTGCTCTTCGCCGACGCGGCCGTCCGGGCGGGCGTACGGCGTTTCGTGGTCGTGTCGTCCATGGGCGCGGACCCGGCCCACGAGGGCGACGAGATCTTCGACGTGTACCTGCGCGCCAAGGGCGAGGCGGACGCGTACGTGCGCGGCCTGGACGCCCTGGACTGGACGATCCTGCGGCCCGGTCAGCTCACCAACGACGCCGGCACCGGCCTGGTCCGCCTGGAGGCCCACACGGGCCGCGGCCCGGTCCCGCGCGACGACGTGGCCGCCGTGCTGGCGGAGCTGGTGGACACCCCCGCGACGGCCGGGCTGACCCTGGAACTGATCAGCGGTCCCGCACCGGTGTCGGTGGCCGTGAAGTCGGTGGCGGGCAACTGAGGATTGCGCGCGGGCGGTCGGCCCGGCCGCGCGGCGCTTGCGGCGCCAGCTGTACTGCCCAGCCAGGTTGGGCAGTACAGCTAGAACAGCGGCATCTGCCCGGGGAACTCCGGTACCACGTAGCCGTCCAACGAGGGCTGCTCCGCCCCGGGCAGCGCCTGTCTGCGTGACCCCGGGCACGAGGTGAGTTCCCCGCTCCCCCGGGCGCCGGGCGGATCGTGCCGCGCGTACCGCCCGGCGACGACGGCGATCTCGCGACGGCACTCGGGGCAGGGGCGGCGACGGGACGACATGGAGCCAGTGTGCCCCGGTGCGGTCGGCAGCGAAACGAGACCACCGCCCACACGAAAAGACCCCCTCCGGTCTGCGTTTCCGCAGTTCGGAGGGGGTCTTCCCCAGTGTGGCGGCGCCAGGATTCGAACCTGGGAAGGCTGAGCCGGCAGATTTACAGTCTGCTCCCTTTGGCCGCTCGGGCACACCGCCGGGGTTGCTGCCTCTCGAACCGCCTTTCGGCGGTGCTCCGTGGCAACGACGTAAACAATACCCGATGGACAGGGGTGCTTCGCCACCCGATTGATCGCCACCCGGAGGCCCGGGGGGTGACTAGGCTGGTCCGGATGCGGCCCGGGACCCATGGCGGACCCGGGGGCCGCCTCACGTACGCCGGTACGCGTCCGGCGCGCAGCCCGATACGCACCCCGATACAAGGAGCCACAGGACATGGCCGACTCCAGTTTCGACATCGTCTCGAAGGTCGAGCGGCAGGAGGTCGACAACGCCCTCAACCAGACCGCCAAGGAGATCTCGCAGCGCTACGACTTCAAGGGCGTGGGTGCCTCGATCTCGTGGTCCGGCGAGAAGATCCTCATGGAGGCGAACTCCGAGGACCGGGTGAAGGCCGTCCTCGACGTCTTCCAGTCCAAGCTGATCAAGCGGGGCATCTCGCTGAAGGCCCTGGACGCGGGCGAGCCCCAGCTCTCGGGCAAGGAGTACAAGATCTTCGCGTCGATCGAGGAGGGCATCTCCCAGGACAACGCGAAGAAGGTCGCGAAGATCATCCGTGATGAGGGCCCGAAGGGTGTGAAGGCCCAGGTGCAGGGCGATGAGCTGCGGGTCAGCTCCAAGAGCCGCGACGACCTCCAGACCGTCATCGCGCTGCTCAAGGGCAAGGACTTCGACTTCGCGCTGCAGTTCGTCAACTACCGGTAGGACCGGTCGGCCGGCGGGGCCGGAGCCCTGGTGCTCACCCGTCGCACGGGCGCGGAGGGGTGGTCACCCGTGGGGTGTCCGCCCTTCTCGCCTGCCGGCGCCGGTCGCGGTCCGGTGTGCGCTCAGTCGCGTGAGTGGCCGAAGAGGAGTCGGTAGGCGATCAGGAGGACGAGCGAGCCGCCGATCGCGGCGACCCAGGTGGTGCCGTCGTAGAAGTCCTTGGTGACCGGGTGGTCGAGCCAACGGGCCGATATCCAGCCGCCGATGAAGGCGCCGGCGACGCCGATCAGGGTCGTGCCGATGAGGCCGCCCGGGTCGCGGCCCGGCAGCAGGAACTTCGCTATCGCTCCGGCCAGCAGACCCAGGATCATCCAGCTGATGATCGTCATGCGGTGCACCTGCCCTTTTCCTGTCGCTCTCGCACCATGAAGGACGTCACCCGTGCGCGGGGCGGTTGCGCTGATCCCGTCCGGTCGGGTCCGGTCCGGTCAGTGGGGTGCGGCCTCGTGCCGCCGTGCCGGTTCGCCGGCTGCGTCCGGCGCCGGTGTCTCCCGCCCCGGGGAGCCGGTCCAGGGGGCCAGGTCCGTCGCCTCGTTGTCCTCCTCGTACCAGCCCGTGCCCCGGATCCAGGAGTGCAGCCAGTCCGTGAGCGCGGGGGCGTCGAGGAACCAGGCGAGGTCGGGGTCGCCCGGGTTGGGTTCGAAGAGGAGGACCGGGGCCCGGGGCGAACGGCAGTCCACACAGGCGTACATGCCGCAGCCCCAGTGGGATATCGGCAGCACTCCCTCGGGCCAGGGCCAGTCGGGGTCCTCGCGGCCGCTCTCGCGGTGGGCGAGGTACTGGGCCACGGCCGCCGGCTCGCCGGAGGGCGGGCTGTGCAGGAGGGGCAGCAGACCGTACTCCGGGCCGAAGCCGCCGTCCGCTATCCGCAGGTAGAGGTCGGCGAGCAGTGGGGGCAGGGAGAAGCCCAGGGTGGCCTCGGCGCGCGCCAGGGTGGCCGCGTCGACGGGCTCGGGGAGGGAAGGCCAGCCCCACGGACGGGTGTTGCGCGCCTTGTCCGCCACCTGTGTCAGCAACTGCTCGTGCTCGGTCATGGGTTCATCATGCGGGCCGCCACTGACAATCGTGGCGGACTGTGGACAACCTCGGCGCTGTGGACAACGCCCGCCCCACGGTGCGACGGGCGAAGGCTTCCATCGCTCGTCAGCGCTGCGCGAACGGCCGGTCCGTCCGGACGATCTCGCGGCCCAGCGGGAGCAGGGACACCGGGATCAGCTTGAAGTTGGCGAGGCCGAGGGGGATGCCGATGATCGTCACGCACAGGAGGATGCCGGTGACGATGTGGCCGAGCGCCAGCCACCAGCCCGCGAGGAGCAGCCACAGCACGTTGACGAGGAAGGAGGGGGCGCCCGCGTCCCGCCGCTCGACCGTGGTGTACCCGAAGGGCCACAGGGCGTAGACACCGATGCGGAACGCGGCGACCCCGAAGGGGATGCCGATGATCGTGATGCACAGCAGCACGCCCGCGACCAGGTAGCCGAGGAAGAGCCAGAAGCCGCTGAAGACGAGCCATATGAGGTTGAGGATGGTCTTCACTGCTGGTGACCTGCCATCTTTTCGAGCCGGGCGATGCGTTCCGCCATCGGCGGGTGGGTGGAGAACATCTTCGAGAACCCCTGGCCCGGGCGGAAGGGGTTCGCGATCATCATGTGGCTGGCCGTCTCGATGCGTGGCTCAGGGGGCAGCGGAAGCTGCTTGGTGCCGTGCTCCAGCTTGCGCAGGGCCCGGGCGAGGGCGAGTGGGTCGCCGGTGAGCTGGGCGCCTGAGGCGTCTGCCTCGTACTCCCGGGAGCGGCTGATGGCCAGTTGGATGAGGGACGCGGCGAGCGGGCCGAGGATCATGATCAGCAGCATGCCGAGGAGGCCGGGACCGTCGTCGTCGTCCGAGCGGCCGATCGGGATGAGCCAGGCGAAGTTGACCAGGAACATGATCACGGAGGCGAGGGCGCCGGCGACCGAGGAGATCAGGATGTCGCGGTTGTAGACGTGGCTGAGCTCGTGGCCGATGACACCGCGCAGCTCGCGCTCGTCGAGCAGGCGCAGGATGCCTTCGGTGCAGCACACGGCGGCGTTGCGCGGGTTGCGGCCGGTGGCGAAGGCGTTGGGGGCCTCCGTCGGGGAGATGTAGAGGCGGGGCATGGGCTGGCGGGCCTGGGTGGAGAGCTCGCGGACCATGCGGTACAGCCCCGGGGCCTCGAACTCGCTCACCGGGCGGGCACGCATCGCGCGTAGCGCCAGCTTGTCGCTGTTCCAATACGCGTACGCGTTGGTGCCCAGTGCGATGAGGACGGCGACGACGAGCCCCGTACGGCCGAAGAAGCTGCCGATGACGATGATGAGTGCGGACAGTCCCCCGAGGAGGACTGCGGTCCTGAGCCCGTTGTGCCGGCGGTGCACGGTACGCCCTCCAAGTCGTGCGGCAGGGGAACCCTCGCTTGCTGATCTTCCGTCTGACCTGCGCTGCCTACTGGTGTGGTGGGGTCACGTCCAGTGGACCCTCCCGTATCGGTCAACGCCAGGCGGGGGGCACTAGTTCCCTTGTGCGCGCGGCCGCGCCTGTCAACCGTCCGGGTGACGGCCGCCGCGGGCGGCACGCGCGCGTGGGTGTGGCGTGCCTCCTCGCGCGCGTGCGCGAGGAGGCGGCCGAGGCCGGTGGCGGATCGCCCCGGGCGTGCGGGGCGCGGCCCGGTGTGCTCAGAAGAGTCCGGTGTCGGTGAGGCGCAGGACCAGCTGGGGTGCGCCGGACAGGGCGATGCCGAGGACGCCGGTCAGGGCGATCGCGGCGGTGAGGGGCGCGGGGAGGCGGTGCCGGACGGGTTCGCCCTCGGGGGCGCGGAACAGCAGGGCGGTCCACTGGAGGTAGTAGACGAGGGCGATGACCACGTTGACGGCCATGACGACGGCGAGCCAGCCGAGTCCGGCGTCGACGGCCGCGGCGAACACGGTGACCTTGGCGAAGAGGCCGATGATGCCCGGCGGGAGTCCGGCGAGGCAGAGCAGGAAGAAGCCCAGGAGGAGCGCGGTGAGCGGGCTGGAGGCGTACAGGCCGCGGTAGTCGGCGACGCGGTTGAGGCGGTGCGCGCGGCCGACGAGGGCGGCCACCGCGAAGGCTCCCAGGTTCACGGCGCCGTACATGAGGGCGTAGGCGAGGGTGGAGCCGATCGACTTCTCGGGGTCGCCGGAGTACGCGGCGGCGGCGATCGGCACCAGGAGGTAGCCGGCCTGGCCGACGGACGACCAGGCGAGCAGGCGTACCGCGCTGTACGCGCGCGTGGCCTGCTGCCTCAGGGCGCCGACGTTGCCGACGGTCATGGTCAGGGCGGCCAGTGCGGCGAGGGCGGGGCCCCAGACGCCGGCGTACGAGGGCAGGGCGACGACGGTGACGAGGATCAGACCGGAGAAGCCGACCGCCTTGCCGATGACCGACAGGTAGGCGGCGATCGGCAGGGGGGCGCCGACGTAGGTGTCGGGCACCCAGAAGTGGAAGGGGACGGCGGCGGTCTTGAAGGCGAAGCCGACGAGGGTGAGGACGACGCCGGTCTGGGCGAGGGTGTGGAGCTGTCCGTCGACGTCCTGGACGCGCTCGGCGATCAGGGTGAGGTGGAGGGTGCCGGTGGTCGCGTAGACGAAGCTGACGCCCATCAGGCTGACCGCGGTGGCGGTGACGGAGGACAGGAAGAACTTCAGGGCCGCCTCGGAGGACTTCCGGTCGCCGTGCCGCAGCCCGACCAGGGCGAAGGCGGGCAGGGAGGCGACCTCCAGGGCGACGATCAGGGTGGCGAGGTCGCGGGAGGCGGGCAGGAGGGCGGCGCCGGCCGCGGAGGACAGGAAGAGGAACCAGTACTCGCCCTCGGGGAGCCGCTTGCCGTCGTCCTTGAGGGCGGTGACCGACAGGAGGGCGGCGAGGAGGGCGCCGCCGAGGACCAGGAACTGGATGACGAGGGTGAAGCGGTCCGCGGTGTAGCTGCACGCGCCGGGGTCGCCGACCAGGCAGAAGGTGCTGCGGTCGGCGTCGAGGAGGGGCAGCAGCATCAGGGTGGCGGCGGCGAGCCCGGCCACCGAGAACCAGCCGAGGAGCGGCTTCCTGGCCTCGCCGACGAACAGGTCGGCGACGAGGACGACGAGTCCGACGACGGCCGCGATCGTGGGCGGCGCGATGGCCAGCCAGTCGACGGACTGGACGAGGGAGCTCATCGGGTGCCTCCTGAGAGGAGCTGCTGCACGGCCGGGTCGGTCAGCCCGAGCAGGGCCTTGGGCCACAGCCCGGCGACGACGGTGAGGACGACGAGCGGGGTCCAGGCCGCGAACTCGTACGGGCGGACGTCGGTGAGCCTCGGGGCGTCCTGCGGTACGGCGCCCATGCAGACCCGGCGGACCACGACCAGCAGGTACGCGGCCGTCAGCAGGGTGCCGAAGGCGCCGATCGCCATGAAGGTGAGGAAGGCGGGGCGGCTGAGGCCGTCGGCGGGGTCGAACGCGCCGAACAGGGCGAGCATCTCGCCCCAGAAACCGGCGAGTCCGGGCAGGCCGAGGGAGGCGACGGCGCCGAAGGCGAGCAGTCCGCCCAGGCGGGGGGCCTTGCCGTAGAGGGCGGCGCCGGTCTCCTGGGCGAGGGTGTCGAGGTCGGTGCTGCCGGTGCGGTCCTTGAGGGCCCCGACCAGGAAGAAGAGCAGGCCGGTGATGAGGCCGTGGGCGATGTTGGCGAACAGGGCGCCGTTGACTCCGGTCGGGGTCATGGTCGCGATGCCGAGGAGGACGAAGCCCATGTGGCCGACGGAGGAGTAGGCGATGAGGCGCTTGAGGTCGCCCTTCGCGCCCCGCCTGGCGAGGGCCAGGCAGGCGAGGGATCCGTAGATGATGCCGACGACGGCGAAGGCGGCGAGGTAGGGCGCGAAGGTGCGGAATCCGTCGGGTGCCGCGGGCAGCAGGATGCGGACGAAACCGTACGTGCCCATCTTCAGCAGGACGCCGGCCAGCAGGACCGAGCCGATGGTCGGCGCGGCGGTGTGGGCGTCGGGCAGCCAGCTGTGCAGCGGCCACATCGGGGTCTTCACCGCGAGCCCGACACCGATCGCCAGAACGGCGATGACCTGCACGGATGTGGTCAGCGACCGGCCGTTGTCAGTGGCGAGTGCCACCATGTCGAATGTGCCCGCCGTGATGCCGATCAGGAGCAGGCCGAGCAGCATGACCACGGAGCCGAGCAGCGTGTAGAGGATGAACCGCCAGGCGGCCTCGGCCCGCCCCTCGCCGCCCCAGCGGGCGATGAGGAAGTACATCGGGATGAGGACCATCTCGAAGGCGAGGAAGAACAGGATCAGGTCGAGGACGGCGAAGGTCGCCAGGGTGCCGGACTCGAGGACGAGCAGCAGGGCGACGAAGGCCTTCGGGGAGGGGCCCGCGGGCGGCTTGAAGTACGAGTAGAGGGCGCTGAGGAAGGTCAGCAGCGCGGTCAGGACCAGGAGGGGGAGGGAAATGCCGTCGGTGCCGAGGTGGATCCGCACGTCGAGTGCGGGGATCCAGCTGATGTCGGTCGTGGCCTGCATCTTCGACGGCTGGTCGTGGTCGAAGCCGAGCGCGAGGACGACCGCCGCGACGAGGATCGCGCCGGTGACGGTCACGCCGTGGCGGAGGACGGCCTGCTCGGGTGACTTCCGCTTCAGCCCCGGCGGGGCCGGCAGCAGGGCCGCGGCGGCGCCGAGGAGCGGGCCGACGACGAGGAACGCCAGAAGGAACTGCATCACGGACTCGTTGATATCGATCACGCCTGCTCACGCTCCCGTGGCGACGAGGACGGCGGCGACCGCGAGGACGACGGTGCCGGCGAGCAGCGCGCTCACATAGGTCTGCAGATTGCCGGTCTGGGCCCGGCGTACGGCGGCGCCCAGCCAGCGGGGCAGTGTGCCCGCGCCGCGTACGTAGGTCTCGACGACCTCGCGGTCCAGGAACCGGACGAGAGTGGCGCCGGCCCGGACCGGGCGGACGAAGAGGGCCGTGTAGACGGCGTCCAGGTGGAATCCGGCGGCCGCGTGGCGGTGCAGGGGGCCGAGCAGGAGCCGTCCCGGGTCGGACGGGTCGGGTGCGTACGCGATGTCTCCGTAGGCCGGTTCGTGGCTGGCGATGGCCTCCGCCTCGACCCGTCCGGCGTCGCCCTCGGGATGGGCGGCGACGGCGCCGAGGGGGACACGGGCGGCCGCTTGTGCGGTGGTGTGCCGCCAGGCGCCGTAGGTGACGATGCCGCCGGCCAGGGCCACGCCCGTGCCGAGCACGGAGGTGGTGAGGGTCGGGGTCAGGTCGTGGCCGTCGAACCAGTCGGGCAGCGCGCGGAAGGCGAAACCGCCGAGCGCGAGGGACGGCACGGCGAGCACCCACAGCACCGCGGTCATCGTCAGCGGCTGCCTGCCGTGGTCGGGTGCCTCGGTGCCGTGGCCGCGGAAGGCCAGCAGCCACAGGCGCATCGCGTACGCCGCGGTGAGCAGGGCGGTGACGAGGCCGGCGAGGAGGACGATCCAGCCGGCTGCGGCGGGGGCGTGTTCGGTGTGGCCGGTGACGACGTGCTCGGCGACGCCGAGGACGGCCTCCTTGGAGAAGAAGCCACTGAAGGGCGGGATCGCGGCGAGCGCGAGGAGCGCCACGGTCATCGTCCAGTAGGCGTCGGGGACGCGGTCGCGCAGGTGGCCCATGCGGGACATGGCGGCCAGCGAGTTGGTGCCGGCGGCGTGGATGATCACGCCGGCCGCGAGGAAGAGCAGCGCCTTGAAGGCGCCGTGGGACAGGAGGTGGAAGACGGCGGCACCCCGGTCGGCGACGGCGAGGGCGCCGGTCATGTAGCCGAGCTGGCCGATCGTCGAGTAGGCGAGGACGCGTTTGATGTCGTCCTGGGCGAGCGCGGCGAGCGCAGAGCCCGCCATGGTCACGGCGGCCATGACGGCGAGGACGACCATCGCGGCCTGTGAGGCCTCGAACAGCGGGAGGAGACGGGCGATGAAGTAGACACCGGCGGCGACCATGGTCGCGGCGTGGATCAGCGCGGAGACGGGGGTCGGGCCCGCCATCGCGTCGGGGAGCCAGGTGTGCAGCGGGAACTGCGCCGACTTGCCGGCCACGCCCGCCAGGAGCAGCAGGGCGATCAGCGTGGGGTGTTCGATGCCGCCGTTGGCGACGGCGCCGAGGATCCGGGTGATGCGGAAGGACCCGGCGTCGCCGGCGAGGGCGAACAGGCCGATGAGGAAGGGGACGTCGCCGAGCTTGGTGACCAGGAAGGCCTTGAGGGAGGCGGCGCGGGCCTCCGGGGTCTCCCAGTAGTGGCCGACGAGGAAGTAGGAGCAGATGCCCATGACTTCCCAGCCGACCAGCAGCACCATCAGGTCGCCGGAGTAGACGACCAGGAGCATCGCGGAGGTGAACAGGGAGACGAGGGCGGCGTAGGAGGGGTAGCGCGGGTCGTCGCGCAGGTAGCCCGTCGAGTAGATCTGCACGCAGGTGGCGACGGTGCCGACGAGTACGGCGGTGAGGGCGGCGAAGCCGTCGATGTGCAGGGCGAGTTCGATCGGGACGGAGCCGGTGGGGGTGAGTTCGGTGGCCGCGTCCAGGGCCCCGTCGCCGCCCTGGCGTGCGGCGACCACGGCGGCCAGGGCGAGGGAGGCGAGCGTCGGCAGGACGGCGAGCGGGCGGACGAAGCCGGGGGCCGTCCGGCCCAGGAGCAGTCCGGTGAGCGCGCCGAGGAACGGCAGGAGGGGGACGAGGACGGCGAGGGTGGTCGTGGTCACGCGGTGGCCTCAGCCTTCTCGGCGGCCGCCCGGGTCGCGGAGGCGTCGCTGTCGGATGCGTCTGAGTCGGGTTCGTGGCCCTCGGCGGTGTCGCGGAGCTTGTCGATGTCCGAGGTGCCGCGGTTGCGGTGCACGGCGAGGACGATCGCCAGGCCGATGCCGATCTCGGCGGCGGCGATGGCGATGGTGAACAGGGTCAGGGCCTGCCCGGAGTGCAGCGTCTCCTCGGCAGTCCGGCTGAGCCAGACGTCGAAGGCGACCAGGTTCAGGTTGACGGCGTTGAGCATCAGCTCGACCGACATCAGGACCAGGATCGCGTTGCGGCGGGCGAGGACGCCGTAGAGGCCGGTGCAGAAGAGGAGGGCGGACAGGACGGCGGGATAGGCGAGGTGCATCAGCGGGCCCCTTCCGTGTCGCGCCGGGTGTCCGTGCCGCCGGGGGCGTCCGGGGTGGTGACCGGGGCGGCTGCCGGGGTGGTGGCCTTCGCCTTGCGGGACAGGACGATCGCGCCGACGAGGGCGGCGAGGAGGAGGACGGAGAGGGCCTCGAAGGGGAGGACCCAGTGCTGGAAGAGGACGGCGCCGGTCACCTCGGTGGAGCCGGCGGGGGCGCCGTCCAGGTCGATCCAGGTGGTGCGGAAGGCGTCGACGACCACCCAGACCAGGGCGGCCGCGGCAACGACGGCCACGGCGAGGGCGACCCAGCGGTTGCCGGAGTCGGCGTCCGGGGAACGGCCGATGGGGGCCCTGGTGAGCATGAGCCCGAACAGGAGGAGGACGACGACGGAACCGACGTAGATGAGGACCTGCACCCAGGCGATGAACTCGGCGGTGAGCAGGAGGTATTCGACGGCCAGTCCACCGAGGGCCACCACCAGCCACAGGGCGGCGTGCACCAGCTGCCGGGTGGTGACGGTGATGACGGCGGCGCCGAACGTGACCAGGCCGACCAGGAGGAAGGCGATCTCCACCCCGGTCGGGGAGAGGAAGCCGTGCGCTTCGGCGGCGGTGGTCGTCGTGGCGTGCGCTGCCGTTCCTGCGGCTGCGGCGAGGGTCACGACTCCTCCTCCTGCGGTTGGGCCTCGGCGGCGGCGAGTTTGTCGGCGGTCTTGCGGGCGGCGGCGAGTTCCTTCGGCTCCTCCGCGCCGGGGTCGAGGGCCGGCGGGGCCGGGACGGTCCACATCCACTCGCGGAGCTTGTCGCGCTCGTGGGTGAGGTCGCGGATGTCGGTCTCGGCGTACTCGAACTCCGGGGACCAGAACAGGGCGTCGAAAGGACAGACCTCGATGCAGATACCGCAGTACATGCACAGGGAGAAGTCGATGGCGAAGCGGTCGAGGACGTTGCGGCTGCGCTCACGCCCGCCGGGGGTGGCCGCCGGGACCGTCTCCTTGTGGGAGTCGATGTAGATGCACCAGTCGGGGCACTCGCGGGCGCACAGCATGCAGACCGTGCAGTTCTCCTCGAACAGGCCGATCACGCCGCGGGTGCGGGGCGGGAGGTCGGGCTGGGTGTCGGGGTACTGGTCGGTGACGGACTTCTTCGTCATCGTCCGCAGGGTGACGGCCAGGCCCTTGGCCAGGCCGGAGCCGGGAATGGGGGCCATGGTTACTGGATCACCACCTTGACGATGCCGGTGAGGGCGATCTGGGCGAGGGAGAGGGGGACGAGGAGGGTCCAGGAGAGCTTCTGGAGCTGGTCCTCGCGGAGGCGGGGGTAGGTGACGCGGAGCCAGATGACGACGAAGGCGAGGACCGCGGTCTTCAGCAGGGTCCACACCCAGCCGAGTCCGTCGGCGCCCCACGGACCGTGCCAGCCGCCCAGGAAGAGCACGGTGGTCAGTCCGCACAGGACGACGATTCCGGCGTACTCGGCGAGGAGGAAGAGCGCGAAGCGCAGGCCGGTGTACTCGGTGTACGCGCCGAAGATGATCTCCGAGTCGGCGACCGGCATGTCGAACGGCGGGCGCTGGAGTTCGGCGAGGCCGGCGATGAAGAAGACGAGCGCGCCGGTGATCTGCCAGGGCAGCCACCACCACTCGAAGGCGTCGAGGATGCCGACGAGGGAGACCGTGCCGGCGGCCATCGCCACCGAGGCGGCGGTGAGCAGCATCGGCAGTTCGTAGGCGAGGAGCTGGGCGGCGGTGCGCAGGCCGCCGAGGAGGGAGAACTTGTTGGCGGAGGCCCAGCCGGCCATGAGCGAGCCGAGGACGCCGACGCCCATGACGGCGAGGACGAAGAACACACCCGCGTCGATCACCTGGCCGACCGCCCCCTCGCCCGGGCCGATCGGGATGGCGAGCAGGACGAGGAGGTAGGGCAGGAGCGCGACGGCCGGGGCGAGCTGAAAGATCCGGCGGTCCGCGCCGGCCGGGACCACGTCCTCCTTCTGCGCGAACTTGACGCCGTCGGCGATGAGCTGGGCCCAGCCGTGGAAGCCGCCGGCGTACATCGGGCCGAGGCGGCCCTGCATGTGGGCCATCACCTTGTGCTCGGTCTGGCCCACGATCAGGGGGAAGGTGAGGAAGACGACGAACACGACCAGGAGTCGCAGGGCGACGTCGAGCACGTCGTTCACCGCGGGCCTCCTGAGGGGTCTTCGGGGGTGGTTGGTTCGTCGGGGGTGGGGGTGGGGGTGCGGGTGTCGTCGGGGGCCGGGGGCTTCGGGCCGTCCTGGGGGTCGGTCGTCTCCGGCTGGGAGGTGGGCTCGGCGGCGCGTTCGGGCTCGGCGTCGGTGGCCGGGGCCGTTTCGTCTTCGGCTCGGCGGGGCGCACGGGCGTCGGGCTCGGTGCCCTCCTCCGCCTCGGGCCCGGTGAAGGAGGGGCGGGCGTGGTGCCAGGGGGCGTCCGGGCTGCGCGGTGCGGCGGGGGGCCTGCGTTCCGGTCGGCCCTCGGTGGGCGCGGAGGCCGTGTCCTCACCCGACACCGCCGCGTCGTGCGACGGCGCCGCCGTGTCGGACGCGGCACGCTGGCTCGCGGAACCCCCGGACGCGGTGCGCGCCCGGCGGGGCCCGCCCGCGGCGGGGCCGGCGGAGCGCTGCGACGCCGACCCCTCGCTCGCACCGCGCGCACGCCGTGCGGGAGCCGTGGTCGGCTCAGGAGCCGTGCCCGGCTCGGGACGCGCCTCGGCCGCCTGGCTCGCGGACCCCTCCGCCGCCGTGCGGGAACGGCGCGGCGGGGCCGGGGACTGGGCGGCCGGCCCCTCGGCGGACGGCACCTGGCTCGCGGAACCGTCCGCCGCCGTGCGGGAACGGCGCGGCGGGGCCGCGGGCTGGGCAGGACCCTCCGCCTCCGGCGCCTGGCTCGCGGAACCCTCCGCCGCGCTGCGCGCGCGGCGCGGCGGGCGGTCGGCTCCCGTGCGGTCGGCCGCCGCGCGGGCCGGGCGTTCCCCGGCCCCGGCCGCTCGGCCGGCGCCCGCCCCCGCGGCCGCCCTGCCGGCGCCGCGCGCCGGGCGGGCCGGAGCCGGGGGGAGCTGGCCCTTCAGCGGGCCCCATTCGTTCGGGTCGGGGACCCCAGGCGGCAGCATCTGGCGGCGCTTGGGGCCGCCGTGCTCGGACTCACCGGGTTCCTTGGCGCCGGGCCACGCCTTGGCGACCCGGGCGGCGAGGACGAAGTCCTTGCGCAGCGGGTGGCCCTCGAAGCCGTCCGGCAGGAGCAGGTGGTCCAGGCCGGGGTGACCGGTGAAGTCGACGCCGAACATCTCGTGCGTCTCGCGTTCGTGCCAGGCGGCACCCGCGTAGACGGTGACGGCGGACGGCAGCGTCGGCGCGTCGTGCGCGACCGTGGTGCGCAGCAGCAGGCGTCGTACGGGAGACAGGGCGGCGACGTGGGCGGTGACGCGGAATCCCGTGCCGGGCTCGTCGACGGCGCTCAGCCAGTCGAAGTACGTGCAGCCGACGCGGTCGCGCGCGGTCTCCAGGGCGGAGATCCAGGAGGCGGGCGGTACGTCGACGGTCAGGACGCCGTACGACTCCTCCGCCGTGGCCTGCGGACCGAACAGTTCCTCGGCGTCGGCGGGGAGCCAGCCGACCGCGGTCATCGGCCCTCCCCCTCACCGGACGCCCGGCCACCGGCCGCGGGCGGCTCGACCAGTCCGCTCTGCAGCGCCGCCGCCGAGGGGCGTCCCGCGCCGGGAGCGGTGCCGGGACCGGACGCGTACCGCTCCCCCAGCGACTCCCGGGCGATCTTTTCCTGGAGTTTCAGGATCCCCTGGAGCAGCGCCTCGGGCCGGGGCGGGCAGCCGGGGACGTAGACGTCGACCGGAATGATCTGGTCCACGCCCTTGGTGACGGAGTAGGAGTCCCAGTACGGGCCGCCGCAGTTGCTGCATGCGCCGAAGGAGATGACGTACTTCGGCTCGGGCATCTGCTCGTACAGGCGTTTCACCGCGGGGGCCATCTTGTCCGTGACCGTACCGGAGACGACCATCAGGTCGGCCTGGCGCGGCCCGGGCGCGAAGGGGATGACGCCGAGGCGGATGAAGTCGTGCCGGGCCATCGACGCGGCGATGAACTCGATCGCGCAGCAGGCGAGGCCGAAGTTGAAGACCCAGAGGGAGTAGCGCCGGCCCCAGTTGAGGACGACCTTCATCGGCTCGGGGGCCAGCCGGGCCAGGGCGCCGAGCCGCTTCGGCTCCGGCAGCAGGACCGGTTCGGTGCCCGAGGGGGCGGAGGAGGTCGAGGGGGTCACGTCCATGTCAGGACGCCCTTCTTGTATGCGTACAGCAGGCCCACGGCGAGGAAGCCGAGGAAGATGAACATCTCCACGAGAGTGGTCGCCCCGTAACCGTCGGCGGCGAAGACGGTCGCCCACGGGAAGAGGAAGATCGAGTCGACGGCGAAGATCACGTAGAGGAAGGCGTAGACGTAGTAGCGGACCTGGGTGTGGGCCCAGCCCTCGCCGACGGGGTCGACTCCGCACTCGTACGTCAGCAGTTTCTCGGGGGTGGGGACCACGGGCCGCAGCAGTCGTCCCGCCCCGAAGGCGACGGCGACGAACAGCAGGCCGACGACGGCCAGCAGTCCCACGACCGAGTAGGACTGGAAGTAGTCCGCCGCGACGACGGTCGAATCGACGACGGTCGGTTCCCGCACGTCCGCCCCTCATTCCCTGGCCGATGCTCTGGCCGATGTCCCTGGCCGATGTCCCTGATCGTTGCTGTGATCCGTGCCGGTGAACGTCACTGTCAGACGATCTGTACGCACGGGAGTCTAGGCCCTGATAAAGGCACGGTAAGCAGCCCGTCACCGTACGGCATGCGGGGGTGGGGTTTTCCTCAGTGCGATCTGGCGGTCCACCTCATGGCGCAGACCCCCGGCTCCGGGCACGCTGATGCACATGACCGAACCATTGTCACCCCCGGGCCCGCCGATGACGGCGGTCCCGGACCCCGCCGGGCACGGCGACCGCCCGCCACCGGCCCGTTTCGCGTACGACGCGCACACCTGGAAGGAGATAGCCCACCTCCTGGCGAACCTCCCGGTGTCGCTGATCGGCTTCGTCTATGTGACGGCCATGCTGTTCACGGGGGTCGGACTGACCGTCACGGTGATCGGGTTCCCGCTGCTCGCGGCGGGGCTGACGGGTGCGCGGCTGCTGGGCAGGATGGAGCGGGCGCGGGCCAGGAAGCTGCTCGGGGTGCGGGTGGAGGAGCCGAGCCGGCTGCCGCGTGGTTCCGCCGGGTTCTGGCCGCGGCTGTGGATGGCGGTCAAGGACCCGGTGGGCTGGCGCACGGTCCTGTACGAGCTGATACGCCTGCCGTGGGGCATCCTCACCTTCGTCGTCACCCTGACCGGTCTGTTCGTGCTGTGGCCGGTGCTCCCGTTCGTGGTGCGGGGCCTAACCAACGCGGACCGGGCGATGGTGCGCGGCCTGCTGTCGCCCTCCGACGAACTGGAGCGGCGCATCGCCGAGCTGGAGTCCGACCGGGGCGTCGTGGTGGACACGGCGGCGGCGGACCTGCGGCGCATCGAGCGCGATCTGCACGACGGGGCGCAGGCCCGGCTGGTGGCGCTGGCGATGGGACTGGGGCTGGCCAAGGAGAAGCTCCTGGAGGACCCCGACGCCGCGGCGACGATGGTGGAGGAGGCGCACGGCGAGGTGAAGCTGGCGTTGCAGGAGCTGAGGGATCTGGCGCGGGGCATCCATCCCGCGGTCCTGACCGACCGGGGTCTGGACGCCGCCCTCTCCTCGGTCGCCTCGCGCTGCACGGTGCCGGTGAAGGTGACGGTCGATCTGGACGAGCGGCCGGCCGCCGCCATCGAGGGCATCGCCTACTTCACCGTCTCGGAGCTGCTGCAGAACGTCAGCAAGCACAGCGGGGCCCGGTCCTCGGCGGTGGACGTGTGGCGGTCGGAGGGCCGGCTGCTCATACAGGTGTGGGACGACGGGCGCGGGGGCGCGAGCCTGGACGGCGGGACGGGCATACGGGGACTCGCCGACCGGCTGGGCGCGGTGGACGGGCTGTTCGTCGTCGAGTCGCCGGAGGGCGGTCCGACGACGGTGACGGCGGAGCTGCCGTGGCGGGACCGTTCCGGCGCCCTGGCCGAGGATGCCCGGCCGGCCAAGGGGGCGTCCGTCCGCGGCCGGAGGTAGGGAAAACCCCCCGTTCAAGACTGCGACGGACTCCATGGCCCGCCGACCTGCGGCGGAGCAGTCTGGAGGTACGACAGCACAGCCGCCGGACGAGGAGAAGGACGACGCCGATGGCCACGGACTACGGACAGGGCTACGGACAGGGCTACGGGCTCGACACGAGGCCGGAGCACTCCGGGGGTGCCGAGAAGCGGCGGCACCGGCTGCCGGCCGCGTTGCGGGCGCCGGTCGAGGGGCGCACCTGGCGGGAGCTGGCCTATGTGCTGCTGAGCCTGCCGATCAGCATCCTGCTGTTCGTGTACGCGGTCACGATGGTGTCGCTGGGAGCGGGCCTGCTGGTGACGTTCCTCGGCGTCCCGGTGCTGGCGGCGGCGCTCGCCGGCTGCCGCGGCTTCGGGGCGGTGGAGCGGGCGCGGGCGCGCGGGCTGCTGCGCCTGGAGGTGGCCGAGCCGGAGCCGTTGCGGATGAAGCGGCAGGGGTTCATGGCGTGGATCGGTGCCGTGCTCAAGAGCGGCGCCTCGTGGCGGGCCCTGCTGTACGCGGTGCTGCAGCTGCCGTGGGCGGTGCTCTCCTTCGTCGTCACGGTGAACGTCTGGCTGCTGGGCTGGTCGCTGCTGACGTATCCGCTCTGGTTCTGGGTGTTCCCGGTGTACGCCGGGCAGGAGGGCATACAGCTGTACGGCGACGAGCACCACCGGATCTATCTGGACAACCCGTTCGAGATCACGGTGACCGCGCTGATCGGTCTGCTGTTCACCCTCGCCACGCCGTGGATCGTGCGGGCGCTGACGATGGTGGACCGGTTGATGGTGCACGGGTTGCTGGGACCGTCCCGGCTGGCCACGCGGGTGGTGGAGCTGGAGTCGGACCGGGGGGTCGTGGTGGACACGGCGGCGGCGGACCTGCGGCGCATCGAGCGGGATCTGCACGACGGGGCGCAGGCCCGGCTGGTGGCGCTGGCCATGGATCTAGGGCTGGCGAAGGAGAAGCTGCGGGAGGACCCGCGGGTCGCGGCGCAGATGGTGGACGAGGCGCACGGTGAGGTGAAGACGGCGCTGCAGGAGTTGCGGGACCTGGCCCGCGGCATCCATCCGGCGGTGCTGACCGACCGGGGTCTGGACGCGGCGCTGTCCGCGGTGGCCTCCCGGTGCAGGGTTCCGGTGCAGGTGGAGGTGGACCTGACGGAGCGGCCCGCGCCGGCCATCGAGGGGATCGCCTACTTCACCGTCTCGGAGCTGCTGCAGAACATCAGCAAGCACGCGCGGGCGACCTGGGCGGCCGTGGAGGTGTGGCGGACGGAGAACCGGCTGATGCTCCAGGTCGTGGACAACGGTGTGGGCGGGGCGGATGTGTCCGGGGGTTCCGGCCTGTCGGGTCTGGCGGAGCGGCTGGACGCGGTGGACGGTGTCCTGGTGGTGGACTCGCCGTCCGGCGGCCCGACCCGGGTGACCGCCGAACTGCCGTGGCGCGCGGAGCGGGCCCGCTGACGGCGGGCACGACGGGCCCGATGACGGCGGGCGGAATCCACCCGATGCCGACAGGCTGAGCCGCCACCCGGGAAGCACCAGGCCGGTGGCCCGGCAAACCGGCGGACCCGTAGGACCTTCCGTACCCCCAGAGTCCCCCAGAGCCCCCCGGAGCCCCCGAAACTCCCCAGGCGGCGGGTGCGGAGCCACAAGCCCCGCCCGCCCCGCCGCCCCCGCCGCCCCTGCGCGCCGCTCGCGTACGAGACACCGACCGGGCGGGCCGGACCGGACTGGACCGGACAGGACAGGCCGGGACAGGACCAGCCGGGACAGGACCGGACAGGACGGCAAGGCAGCTCGATGACACCCCCATTCGAGTCGCCCCGCCCCATCCCCCGCCGGATGCTGGAATGCTGGACCCGACGGCCGGGCCCGCCATGGGGGCGGGGCAGGGCGACGGGGCTTGGGGGCCGAAGGACGTGGAGGACAGGGTGCGGGTGGTCATCGCCGAGGATTCGGTGCTGCTGCGGGAGGGGCTGACCCGGCTGCTGACCGACCGGGGGCACGAGGTCGTGGCCGGGGTCGGCGACGGCGACGCGCTGATCAAGACCATCGCCGAGCTCGACGGGCAGGACCAGCTGCCGGACGTCGTGGTGGCGGACGTACGGATGCCGCCGACGCACACCGACGAAGGTGTGCGGGCCGCGGTGCAGCTGCGCAAGGCGCATCCGGGCATCGGGGTGCTGGTGCTGTCGCAGTACGTGGAGGAGCGCTATGCCACGGAGCTGCTCGCCGGTTCCAGCCGTGGCGTCGGTTATCTGCTGAAGGACCGGGTGGCCGAGGTCCGCGAGTTCGTGGACGCGGTGGTGCGGGTGGCGCGGGGCGGCACGGCGCTGGACCCGGAGGTGGTCGCCCAGCTGCTGGGGCGCAGCCGCAAGCAGGACGTCCTCGCGGGGCTCACCCCGCGCGAGCGGGAGGTCCTGGGGCTGATGGCCGAGGGACGGACGAACTCGGCGATCGCCAGACAGCTGGTGGTCAGCGACGGCGCCGTGGAGAAGCACGTCAGCAACATCTTCCTGAAACTGGGGCTGTCTCCGAGCGACGGCGATCACCGGCGGGTGCTGGCCGTTCTCACCTACCTCAACTCCTGACCACCGGTACCTCAACTCCTGACCACCGGTACCTCGGCTCCTGACCACAGGTGTCTCAGCTCCTGACCACCGGCCGCCACCGGTGCCGTCGGGTCGTCTCGAAGTCGTGTCCAAGATGCGAATCACCCGAGGAAGGCACCCTTTACGGACGTAGGGTTGATCCAGGGAAGGCCTGCGGGAGGGCCGTCCCGGACAGCCGCCTCGAGGAGGTCCAGTTCAGTGACCAGCCAGGTCAGCAGCCCAACGGAGCAGACCGACGGAACAGTCCTGGGAGAGCAGCGCAAAGCGGCGGGGGCGAAGGACGTCCGCCGGCTCGACCGGGTGATCATCAGGTTCGCGGGGGACTCGGGTGACGGTATGCAGCTCACCGGCGACCGCTTCACCTCGGAGACCGCGTCGTTCGGGAACGACCTGTCGACGCTGCCGAACTTCCCGGCCGAGATCCGGGCGCCCGCCGGCACCCTGCCCGGCGTGTCGTCCTTCCAGCTCCACTTCGCCGACCACGACATCCTCACCCCCGGCGACGCGCCGAACGTGCTGGTGGCGATGAACCCGGCCGCGCTGAAGGCGAACATCGGCGACCTGCCGCGCGGCGCGGAGATCATCGTCAACACGGACGAGTTCACCAAGCGGGCGATGCAGAAGGTCGGCTACGTCTCCAGTCCGCTCGAGGACGGTTCGCTGGACGGCTACCACCTGCACCCGGTGCCGCTGACCACGCTGACCGTCGAGGCGCTGAAGGACTTCGACCTCAGCCGCAAGGAGGCCGAGCGCAGCAAGAACATGTTCGCGCTGGGCCTGCTGAGCTGGATGTACCACCGGCCCACGGAGGGCACGGAGAAGTTCCTGGCGTCGAAGTTCGCCAAGAAGCCCGACATCGCCGCCGCCAACATCGCGGCGTTCCGGGCGGGCTGGAACTTCGGCGAGACGACCGAGGACTTCGCGGTCTCCTACGAGGTGGCACCGGCGGCGAAGGCGTTCCCGCCCGGTGTCTACCGCAACATCTCGGGGAACCTGGCGCTGTCCTACGGTCTGGTCGCCGCGTCCCGCCAGGCGGACCTTCCGCTGTTCCTCGGCTCGTACCCGATCACCCCGGCCTCGGACATCCTGCACGAGCTGAGCCGGCACAAGAACTTCGGCGTGCGGACGTTCCAGGCCGAGGACGAGATCGCCGGCATCGGCGCGGCGCTCGGGGCCGCGTTCGGCGGTTCCCTCGCGGTCACCACGACCTCGGGTCCCGGGGTGGCGCTGAAGTCCGAGACCATCGGGCTGGCCGTCTCGCTGGAACTGCCGCTGCTGATCGTCGACATCCAGCGCGGCGGCCCGTCCACCGGGCTGCCGACCAAGACCGAGCAGGCGGACCTGCTCCAGGCGATGTACGGGCGCAACGGCGAGGCCCCCGTCCCGGTCGTCGCCCCGCGCACCCCGGCCGACTGCTTCGACGCCGCCCTGGAGGCGGCCCGGATCGCGCTGGCCTACCGCACCCCGGTCTTCCTCCTCTCCGACGGTTACCTCGCCAACGGCAGCGAGCCCTGGCGCATCCCCGAGGTGGAGGAGCTGCCCGACCTGACCGTGCAGTTCGCGCAGGGCCCCAACCACACCCTGGACGACGGCGCCGAGGTGTTCTGGCCCTACCTCCGCGACCCGCACACCCTCGCCCGTCCCTGGGCCGTCCCCGGCACGCCGGGCCTGGAGCACCGCATCGGGGGCATCGAGAAGCAGGACGGCACGGGCAACATCTCCTACGACCCCGCCAACCACGACTTCATGGTCCGCACCCGGCAGGCCAAGGTCGACGGGATCGCCGTCCCCGACGTCGAGGTCGACGACCCGGACGGCGCGCGGACCCTGGTCCTGGGCTGGGGCTCGACCTACGGGCCGATCACGGCCGCGGTGCGCCGTCTGCGCGCGGCCGGGGAGTCGATCGCGCAGGCGCACCTGCGCCACCTCAACCCGTTCCCGAAGAACCTCGGCGCGGTGCTCAAGGGGTACGACAAGGTGGTGGTCCCGGAGATGAACCTGGGGCAGCTCGCCACCCTCGTCCGGGCGAAGTACCTGGTCGACGCCCGTTCGTACAACCAGGTCAACGGCATGCCGTTCAAGGCGGAGCAGCTCGCCGCGGCGCTGAAGGAGGCCATCGATGACTGACCCGAACGCGCTTCTGCAGCTGGTGCCGAAGGCCGAGGGCCGGCAGTCCATGAAGGACTTCAAGTCCGACCAGGAAGTGCGCTGGTGCCCCGGCTGCGGTGACTACGCGGTCCTCGCCGCCGTGCAGGGCTTCATGCCCGAGCTGGGTTTGGCGAGGGAGAACATCGTCTTCGTCTCCGGTATCGGCTGCTCGTCGCGCTTCCCGTACTACATGAACACCTACGGGATGCACTCCATCCACGGCCGCGCCCCCGCCATCGCGACCGGTCTGGCCACGTCCCGACGCGACCTGTCCGTGTGGGTCGTCACGGGTGACGGCGACGCCCTGTCCATCGGCGGCAACCACCTGATCCACGCGCTGCGCCGCAACGTGAACCTCAAGATCCTGCTCTTCAACAACCGGATCTACGGTCTCACCAAGGGGCAGTACTCGCCCACCTCCGAGCTGGGCAAGATCACCAAGTCGACGCCGATGGGCTCCCTCGACGCGCCGTTCAACCCGGTGTCGCTGGCGCTCGGCGCCGAGGCGTCCTTCGTGGCGCGCACCGTCGACTCCGACCGCAAGCACCTCACCGAGGTGCTGCGCCAGGCCGCCGACCACCCCGGCACGGCGCTGGTGGAGATCTACCAGAACTGCAACATCTTCAACGACGGTGCCTTCGAGGTCCTCAAGGACCGGCAGCAGGCGGAGGAGGCCGTCATCCGGCTGGAGCACGGCCGGCCGATCCGCTTCGGTGCCGACGGGGCCAAGGGCGTCGTGCGCGACCGGGCTACCGGCGACCTGCGGATCGTCACCGTCACCCCGGACAACGAGGCGGAGGTCCTGGTGCACGACGCCCGCAGCGCCTCGCCCACCACGGCGTTCGCGCTGTCCCGGCTCGCGGACCCGGACACCCTGCACAACACCCCGATCGGTGTCTTCCGCTCCGTGGACCGGCCGGTCTACGACACGCTGATGGCCGACCAGCTCGACACCGCCGTCGACCGGCAGGGCAAGGGCGACCTGGCCGCCCTGCTGGCCGGCGGCGACACCTGGACGGTCGTCGGCTGAGCGCCGCCGCACGTCGTACGGGGCCCGGGCACGCTACCGCGACGCCCGGGCCTCGTCGTACGCCTGCCGGGCCCCGTCGTACGCCTGCCGGGCGGCGAGTACGTCGGGCAGACGCTGCTCGGTCCACAGGGCCAGGCCGCGGATCCGCTCGGCCGCCTCGCGGCCCAGGACGGTGAGGGAGTAGTCGACGCGGGGCGGGATGACCGGCTTGGCGTCGCGGTGAACCAGACCGTCGCGCTCCAGGGTCTGCAGGGTCTGGGTGAGCATCTTCTCGCTGACCCTGCCGATCGCCCGGCGCAGTTCGCTGAAGCGGTAGGGGCGCTCCAGGAGCTGGATGAGCACGAGCACGCCCCAGCGGCTGGTCACGTGCTCCAGGACCAGCCGGTGCGGGCACATCGCCTCGGCCTCGCTTCTCCTGCTCTCATCACTTACCGCCATGCCAGTACCTTACTTCAAAGTGGGTACTTTCCATAAGTTAGCGCATCTCCTAGGGTTAGTGACTCACGCACCCCACAAGGAGTCATGGATCATGAGCATCGTCGTCACCGGAGCCACCGGACATCTCGGCCGTCACGTCGTGGAGCAGCTGCTGGAGAAGGTGCCGGCCGAGCAGGTCACCGCCGTCGTCCGCAGCGCGGAGAAGGGGGCGGACCTCGCGGAGCGCGGCGTACGGATCGCGGTCGCCGACTACAACGCCCCCGAGACCTTCGACGGCCTGTTCGCGGCAGGCGACAGGGTGCTGCTGATCTCCGGCAACGAGTTCGACAAGGGCCGGGTGGGACAGCACCGGGTCGTCATCGACGCCGCGAAGGCCGCCGGTGTCGCCCTGCTCGCCTACACCAGCGCCCCCGGCCCCCTGGGCGCCGCCCTCGCCGACGACCACCGCGGCACCGAGGAGGCGCTGCTGGACTCGGGCGTGCCGTACGCGCTGCTGCGCAACGGCTGGTACCACGAGAACTACACCGAGAACCTCGCCCCGGTGCTCGCGCACCACGCGGTGGTCGCCGCCGCCGGTGAGGGCCGGGTCTCCTCCGCCTCGCGGGCCGACTACGCGGCCGCCGCCGTCGCCGTGCTGACCGGCGAGGGGCACGAGAACAAGACGTACGAGCTCGGCGGCGACGAGGCGTGGAGCTTCGCCGAGTACGCGGCCGAGCTGAGCCGGCAGACCGGCGAGGAGATCGTCTACACCCCGGTCACCGTCGAGGCGCTGACCGGCATCCTCACCGGCGCCGGCCTGCCCGAGCCGCTGGCGGCGATCCTCGCCGGCGTGGACGCCTCCATCGAGAAGGGCGAACTGGTCGTCGACAGCGGCGACCTGTCCCGGCTGACCGGCCGCCCGACCACCCCGCTCGCCGAGGCCGTCGCCGCCGCGCTCAAGGGCTGACAGGAAGGCCCGCGCACCACCCACCCCCGCCCGTCATGACCGTATAGCGGTACGGACATGACAGGCGGGGGTGTCCGGCGTTACCGTCGTCCGGCGGGCATCGCGCGCGCGTTCGGCACGCGTCGCGGGAGACAGGGCACGCGTCAGGCACGAAGGAGGGCCCGTGACCGGGAAGTCGGCCGCAGAGCGGCGCATAGGACTGCTGAACGGCTTCGCGGCGTACGGGATGTGGGGGCTCGTCCCGCTGTTC
The DNA here is from genome assembly GCF_007829875.1 of Streptomyces capillispiralis. Lineage (NCBI taxonomy): Bacteria > Bacillati > Actinomycetota > Actinomycetes > Kitasatosporales > Streptomycetaceae > Streptomyces > Streptomyces capillispiralis. The sequence continues at coordinate 3,382,691 of NZ_VIWV01000001.1, forward strand.
TGGCCCCTGCTCAAGCCCGCCGGAGCGGTGGAGATCCTGGCCCACCGCATGGTCTGGTCGCTGTTCTTCGTGGCCGCCGCCCTGCTCGTCATACGCCGCTGGGCCTGGGTCGGTGAGCTGCTGCGGCAGCCGCGCAAGCTGGCGCTGATCACGGTCGCCGCGGCGGTCATCACCGTGAACTGGGGCGTCTACATCTGGTCCGTGAACGCGGGGCACGTCGTCGAGGCCTCCCTCGGCTACTTCATCAACCCGCTGGTCACCATCGCGATGGGCGTGCTGCTGCTGAAGGAGCGCCTGCGGCCCGTGCAGTGGGCGGCGGTCGGGGTGGGCGCCTCGGCGGTGCTCGTGCTCACCATCGGCTACGGCCGCCCGCCGTGGATCTCGCTCTGTCTCGCCTTCTCGTTCGCGACGTACGGGCTGGTGAAGAAGAAGGTCAACCTCGGCGGTGTCGAGTCGCTGGCCGCGGAGACGGCGATCCAGTTCCTGCCCGCGCTCGCCTACCTCCTGTGGCTGAGCACCCAGGGCGGCTCCACCTTCGTCACCGAGGGCGCCGGGCACGCGGCGCTGCTCGCCGCGACCGGCATCGTCACCGCCCTCCCCCTGGTCTGCTTCGGCGCCGCCGCGATCCGCGTGCCCCTGTCCACGCTGGGGCTGCTGCAGTACCTGGCCCCGGTCTTCCAGTTCGCGCTCGGCATCCTGTACTTCAAGGAGGCCATGCCGCCGGAGCGCTGGGCCGGTTTCGCACTGGTGTGGCTGGCGCTCACCCTCCTCACCTGGGACGCCCTGCGCACCGCCCGCCGCGGGGCGCGTGCGCTCGCCGACGGGAGCGGTGCTTCCGGGAAGACCGTCACCCCTGTGGCGGGCGGGAGTGCCGAGGCCGGTGGGGCGGCCACCGTCGCAGAGGGGCCCGTTGAGCCCGCCGTGGTCGCGGTGACCGGCGCGTCCGAGGCGGATCCGCTGGAGACCAGGCCGTAAGTCGCCGGTCACCGCGGAGGCCGGAGCGCCGGACCGGCGCGCTGTCGGAGGCAGGCCCTATAACTGGTCGCATGACGCAGACACCCACGCCATCGACGCCGGTGCACTGGAAGGTCGTCGTCGACACGGCCGACCCGCACGCCCAGGCCGACTTCTGGGCCGCCGCCCTCCATTACGTGGTGGAGGACAACAGCGTGCTCATCGGCAAGCTGCTCGGGGCCGGCGCCGTACCGGCCGAGCTGACCGTCGAGTCCCACGGCCGGCACGCCTGGCGCGACCTCGCGGCGGTACGGCACCCCGACGACCCGTACGAGGAGGAGAGCGGCACCGGTCGCGGGCGGCGACTGCTGTTCCAGCGCGTACCGGAGGCCAAGACGGTCAAGAACCGGCTCCATCTCGACCTGCATCCCGGTGCGGGACGCCGGGAGGAGGAGGCCGCGCGGCTGGAGGCGCTCGGCGCGCGGGTGCTGCGGCGGGTGGAGGAGCCGTCCGGGAGCTGGCTGGTGATGACGGACCCGGAGGGCAACGAGTTCTGTCTGCACTGACGGGCCCCTGCCCTCCGGCCGGGCGGGGCGTCGTCGCGGGACCTCGGCCCGTGACAGGCCCTATTCGGTTCGGGCGCGTCCGGTCAGGCGGCCCATGCGGGCGCGGGCGGACTCCAGTTCCTCGATCTCGTCGGCGGCCGGGCCGTCCTCGGCGGTGAGCGCGGTCCACAGCGCGATCAGTTCGTGCCCCAGCTCCAGTCCGAGCTGCGGGTCGCGCACGGCGCGCCATGCGGTGGCGGCGCTGCGGACGTTGCCGTAGGCGGCCTCCGCGTCCCCGGCGCCGCGGCAGATCGCGGCGAGGTCCATGGAGAGCCGGTAGGCGCGCAGCGGCTCCCCCGCCAGGTAGGCGATGTACGCGGTCAGCTCGCGCAGCCGGAGCACCTCGGGATGTTCCGGTCCCAGGGTGGTGGACGCCTCCGCGACGGTCTCCCCGGCCAGCCGGGCCGCCGTGTCGAGCCGGCCGGCCCGGACGGCGTCGTTGATCCGCGCCATGGGTTCGGCGAGGGGGTTGCCGTCCGAGGAGCCGAGGGGCTCGTCACCGAGCACGGCCTCCGCCACGGCGTCGAACCCGCGCGGCGGGGTCGGCCTGGGGTCGGGGTCGAAGACGGGCTCGGACTCGACGACCGGCTCGGGCGCGACAACCGGCGCGGGGCGCCGGAAGGCCTCGGGGTCGGGCCGGGGCGTCGCGTCCATCCGCGGGGGCGGGCCGAACTCACCCGTCGGCGGCGCGACCGTTCCGGGTGGCGTGACCTGCGCCGACTCGGGTACGGCCCGCAGCCGGAACGTCGGTACGGCGTCCCGGGGTGCCCGTGGTTCGGGAAGCGGACGCAGCGTGAAGGTGGGGGTGCCGTCCGGCACGGGGCCCAGCTCCGCCACCGGCTGCGACGGCACCCGCGGCCCCGTCGGCGGCTGCGGTTCGGGGACGACGGGGCGCAGCAGATGCGTCGGCCGGTCGGACCCGGACACGGACCGGTCGGCCCCGGACCCGGACCCGGACACGGACACGGACCGGTCGGTCCCGGGCGTCGGCCGGTCGGGCGCGGAGGTCCGCGCGGGAGCGGGTTCCTCCCCCCGTCCCGGCTCCCGGTCCTGCGGGGTGGCCGTCGGGACCGGCTGTGCCGTGAAGTGGCTCGAACCGTCCGGGTCGACCCGGAGCGGGAGGACGTATCCGATGCGTTCGTCGTGCACGGTGGCGGCGACGGCGTGACCGGAGGCGATGGCGATGCGGTGGAGGCGGTTCAGCACCGCCTGCTGGATCTCCTCGCCGGGCCCCGCGATCACCCGCACTCCGGCGACCAGCGCCCCGGCCGAACCGCCCTCCCCTCCGGCGAGGACACGGACGTCGATCGGCGCTGCCGCAAGGTTCGCCGCATCCGCGGCCTGCTGCTGTTCCCGCTTCTTCTCGCGGCTGAGTCGAGCCATCGTCCCCTCATTCGGGTCGTACACCTACCGTCGAGTCTGTCCGCTCGCCCGCGCTTCTCACGTCACCGCGATGTCACAGCCTCGTCCCAAGGGCCGTCCGCGGCGATTGCCCGCGCGCCCGGCGGCATGAAGGATCGAGGCGGCGAGAAGGAGAGGGGGCATGCGGACCAGCATGCGACAGGGACCGGAGATCTGGATCCGAGGGCCGGTGGCGGTGCCGGAGGCGGCCCCGCCGGAGCCCGCCCGCCCACGGGCGACGGCCCGGCGTTTCTCCTGGGTCGGACTGCACGGCGGCGCGGGCGTCACCACGCTCGCCACGGTCTACGGCGGTCATGACGGCGGCCGTGCCTGGCCCGGCCCCGCCGATCCGCGGTCGGTGCTGCTCGTGGCGCGGACCCACGCGGCGGGCCTGGACGCCGTGGTCCCGGCCGTGGAGCTGTTCCGGCGCGGCGAGGCGCCCTCGGGGCTCGACCTGGATGCCGTCGTCCTGGTGGCGGACGCGCCGGGACGGCTGCCGCGCCCCCTCGTGCAGCGGGTCCGGCTCATCGAGTCGGTGGTCGACGTGTACCGCGTGCCGTGGGTGTCCGAGTGGCGCCTGGGTGACCTGGGCGGCCGCCCGCCGCGTGAGACGGAGCCGCTGGCCCGGCTGACGGGGGCACCACTCTGAGGGGATCGGTGCGGTGAACAGCCGGGAGGACGGCCGGGGGTACGGCCGGCCCGCGTCCGCCTCGGCCGTGGAGATCGCCTCGGCCGTCCGCGGGCGGGGGCTGCGGGCCGTGGACGTGGTCGCGGAGGCGCTGGAGCGGATCGGACGGGCCGATCCGGTGCTGTGCGCGTTCACCGAGGTGTGGAGCGAGCAGGCGCTGCGGCGGGCCGGTGAGGTGGACGGCCGGGTCGCGGCCGGGGAGGCGCTGCCGCTGGCCGGGGTGCCGATCGCCGTCAAGGGGCGGGGCGGGCTGCGGGCGGCGGGGCCGCTGCTCGCGGCCGGTTGCGTGGCCGTGGGCGCCACATCGGTCCCGGGGCCGGGGACGCCCTGGCAGACCTGGGGGCTCGGGGCGCACGGCCGTACCGTCAACCCCTGGCGGGCGGACCGTACTCCGGGCGGCTCCTCGGCCGGTTCGGCGGTGGCGGTGGCGGCCGGGCTGGTGCCGCTGGCGACCGGCAGCGACGGCGCGGGCTCGGTGCGGATCCCGGCCGCGTGGTGCGGGGCCGTCGGCCTGAAGGTCACGGCCGGCCGCCTCCCCTCGCCCGACCGGACGGGCCTGGCGGTGCCCGGGGTCCTCACCCGCACCGCCGCGGACGCGGCCGCCTGGTGGGGGGTGGTGGCGGGGCGGCCGGACCCCGGTGAGGCCTCCGTGTCCCTGCCCGTCACGGCCGTCTGGTCCCCCGACCTGGGTTTCGCGGCCCCGGACCCGGAACCCGTCGCGCGGGCCCGTGCCGCGGTGCGGCGGCTCGTGGACAGCGGAGTCGTACGCCTCGTTCGCCCCCCGGCGGCGCCCCGGCTCCTCGACCCCGCCCCGGCCTGGCTCGCCCTGCGCACGCCGGGAGCGGACCTCGCCGACGCCCACCGCCTCCGGGCGGAGAACGACCGGCGTCTGGACCTCCTGTTCGCCGGGGCCGGACTGCTGCTCACCCCCACGGCCCCCACCCCACCGCACGGCCACGACGGCCCCGGCGACGTCTACTCGACCGCGCTCACCTGGGCCTTCAACGTCAGCGGGCATCCGGCGCTGAGCCTGCCGGCCGGATTCGGCACGGACGGCTGCCCGGCGGGGCTCCAACTGGTGGCACCGCACGGGCGGGAGGCGCTGCTGCTCGCCGTGGCGAGCGAGGCGGAGCGGCGCGGCGCCACCCCCTCCTGAGCTTGCGTGGCGCGCCACCCCCTTCTGAACCTGCGCCGCGCCACCCCCTTCCCCGCCTGCGCCACGCCACCTCCCGAGCCTGCGCGAAGCCCCCTGCCCCCCTGCCCCCCTGAGCCCCCTGAGCCCCCACCACCTCACCCTCCCCTTGGCGATTTGCTTGCATGCGCATATGATGCAGATGCCTGATATTGGCGTACGCCGATCATTTGGGGGATGACCATGACCCGCCGTTTCCTCTTCGTCCTGGGCAGCGCCCGCTCCGACGGCAACACCGAACTGCTGGCCCGCCGGGCCGCCGAACAGCTGCCCCCGGCCGTGGAGCAGCAGTGGATCGACCTCACCGCCCACCCGCTGCCCGACTTCGAGGACCTGCGCCACGACAGCGACCACGTCCGCCCGACCGAGGGCCCCGTGGCTCGGCTGCTGGACGCGACCCTCGCGGCGACGGACGTCGTCATCGCCTCGCCGCTGTACTGGTACTCGGTGTCCGCGCAGACCAAGCGTTACCTGGACCACTGGTCGGGCTGGCTGCGCATCCCCGGCCTGGACTTCAAGGCGACCATGGCGGGACGCACCCTGTGGGGCGTCACCGCGCTGGCCCACGAGGAGCAGGTGGTCGCCGACCCGCTGGTCGGCACGCTGAACAACTCGGCCGCCTACATGGGCATGCGCTTCGGCGGGGTACTGCTCGGCAACGGCAGCAAGCCCGGTGACGTACTGAAGGACACGGAGGCGCTGGCGCGGGCCAAGACGTTCTTCGCGCAGGACGCGCCCCCGGCCCGCTTCCCCTACGAGGCCGGCTGAGACCGGCTCCCCGGCGGCCTCACCAGCCGAGCTGCGCCTCGCCCAGAACCTCGCTGCCGATGTGGGCGGCGAGCTTCTGAGCACGTTCGAGGTCGCCGTACTTGGTCACGTGGACGAAGACCGTGTGGTCCTCGGCCCACTTGCCGTACTGCGCGTCGTCGCCGTGGAACACGATCTGGACCCCGTCGTGGTTCCAGTGCCCGTGGGAGTCGATCTCCGGGTCGTCCGGCCAGCGGCCGTTCCATTCGATGGCCGCCGTGCCCTCGCCCAGAGCGGCCAGGAACCGCTCCTCGACGTCCTCCCCGCGTTCGACGTCCTCGCTGAAGGACAGCGGCAGATGTGTCCCGAGTTCGGCGTCGTCCAGTGCGGACACGTCGGACTCGAAGAACAGGAAGTCACCCGTCACCGGGTCGGTGCGTGTGTCCTCGTAGTCGAAGCACTCCCCGGGCACGATCAGGGCCATCCGGCGCGCCTCCCCGGGCGTGCGCATCTCGGAGAAGAGCCAGACCCTGTCGTTGACGTGTTCCAGCAGCGCGCAGAGCCTCTTGGCCTGCCGGTACGCCTCGGCCGCGTCGGTGGTCCGGAAGACGGGGTACGCCCGTGAGTTGCCCATGGCCCGAACCGTCACACGCCCCCGCCCGCCACGGCCACCGCGTTTCCTACGCGGTGATGTCCTTCGCCGTGAACCGCGCCCACGCCGCCGAGCCGAACACGGCCGCGTAGAGGGCCTGGAGGCCGAGGTTCTTCGTCAGGTCGTCCCAGTAGACCGGTTCGCGCATCAGGTCGGCGAAGGACAGCCAGTAGTGGGAGAACAGGTAGGGGTGGAGGGCGTGCAGCTGCGGGATCTGGTCGAGGATCTGGACCGTGATGAGCAGTCCCACCGTGGTCGCCATCGCCGCGATGCCGCTGTTGGTCAGGGTGGAGACGAACAGGCCGAGCGCCGCCACGCCGATCAGTGACAGGGCGACGACCAGGGCGATCAGCAGGGCTCTGCCCAGCCCTTCGGCGAAACTGATGCGGGTGCCGGAGATGGTCGTCAGGTCGCCCAGCGGGAACAGCAGCGCGCCGACGGTCAGGGCCGAGAGGGCGACCACCAGCGTGGCGACCAGGCAGAAGGTCATGACGGCCGCGTACTTGGTGAGCAGCAGCCGGCTGCGCCCCGCGGGGGCGACCAGGAGGTAGCGCAGGGTGCCGGCGTTCGCCTCGCCGGCGAGGGCGTCACCGGCGACGACGCCGATCGCCATGGGCAGGAAGAACGGCAGGGTGGCGGCGAGCGCGGTGAAGACCAGGAACAGGCCGTTGTTGGTGATCTGCGAGATGAACGCCGGTCCTCCCCCGCCGCCCCCGCCGCCGGACGAGCCGTCGCCGGTCTCGATGCGTACGGCGACGCCGACCAGGACCGGCACGGCGGCCAGCACCCCGAGCAGGGCGAGGGTGCGCCAGCGCCGGAAGGTGGTGAGCAGCTCGCTGCGGAGCAGGCCGAGCGTCCACAGCGGGCTCGCCTCGCGCACCGCGTCAGCCCGCGACATCGAATCCCTCCCCGGTCAGCGCGACGAACGCGTCCTCCAGCGAGGCCCGTTCGACACCGAAGCCGCGCACCCGCACACCGGCCGTCACCAGGGCCGCGTTCACCTCGGCGAGGTCCCGCTCGGGCACCTCGCCGGTCACCTTCTCGTCGGCCACGACCACATCGGCGACCCCCTGCTCCTTCAGCACCCGCGCCGCGTCCGCGGGGTCCGGGGTGGTCACCACCAGCCGGCCCCGGGCGCCGGCCGACAGCTCGGCGACCGGGCCCTGGGTGATCAGCCGGCCCCGGGCCATCACGGCGGCGTGCGTGCACACCTGCTCGATCTCGTCGAGCAGGTGGGAGGAGAGGAAGACGGTGGTGCCCTCCGAGGCCAGTTCGCGGATCAGCGTGCGGATCTCCCGCATGCCCTGCGGGTCGAGGCCGTTGGTCGGCTCGTCCAGGACGAGCAGCCGGCGCGGCTGGAGCAGGGCGGCCGCCAGGCCCAGGCGCTGCTTCATGCCGAGGGAGTACGCCTTCGCCTTCTTGTCGGCGGCGGCCGTGAGGCCCACCCGGTCCAGGGCGGCGGCGACGCGGGCGCGCCGGGTGCGCGGGTCGGCGGTCGGGTCGGCCGCGTCGTAGCGCAGCAGGTTGTCGCGGCCGGACAGGAAGCCGTACAGGGCCGGGCCCTCGATGAGGGCGCCGACGTGGGGCAGCACGGCGCGCGCGGAGCGCGGCATGGGGCGCCCGAGGACGTGCGCCGTGCCCGAGGTCGGTTCGATCAGGCCCATCAGCATGCGGATGGTGGTGGTCTTGCCGGACCCGTTGGGGCCGAGGAAGCCGAAGACGCTGCCCGCCGGGACGGTCAGCCGCAGACCGTCCACGGCGAGCTGTCCGCCGCGGTAGCGCTTGCTGAGCGCGCGGGTGACGATGACGCCGTCGCCCGCGTCCGCGCCCTGCTCCGTGTCCGCGCCCTCCGGTGGTGTGGCGGACGCCTCGCCCATCGGCTCCCTCGTTCCCTCACTGCGTCACAGGACTCGCCGGGACTACTTCCCCGCGTCGGCCGCCTTCACGAGCGCGTCCTTGGTGACGGCGCCCACGTAGACCGTGCCGTCCTCGGTGATCAGGGCGTTGACCAGGCGGGTGCTGAACACCGTGCCGGTGCCGAACTCGCCCTTCACCTGGTCGCCGAGCGAGCCGAGGAAGCCACCGAGGTCGCCGCCCGCCTCCCCGGTGGGCAGGCCGCCCTCGCTGCCGCTGTCGAAGGTGGCGACGGAGTTCCAGCCCTCGCCGAGCATCTTCAACCCGTCGAGGCCCTTGGCCAGGTCCTCCTCCGACTTCGGGGCGTTCTCCGGCTTGCCGGAGTGCTCCCGGCCGTGGTCCAGCTCGCCGTCCTCGGTCACCTCGGCGCCCTTGGGCGGGGTGAACGCGAAGGTCGACGCGGCCGGCCGGTCGAAGCTCACCTGGGTGAAGCCGACGTCCACGACGGCGGCGCCGCCGCTCGCGGGGGTGAGCGTGAACTTCAGCGGCATACCGGTCCTGTGGTCGACCGCGATGCTGATCGCGCCGACCGTGGAGCCGGACTGCCGGGGCTTGACGACCAGCTTGTACGCGTCCCGGCCGGCCACCTGGGCGGTGCCGTCGACGGTCACGGACGTGGTGTCGTCGACCGCCTTCAGCGCTTCCTCGGCGAAGTCCTTCGGGGTGGCCGGGGGCTGGTGCTCCCGGTCCTTCGCGGACTCCTCGACCGTGCCGTGGTAGACCTGGTTGGACGCGCTGTCGTAGCCCCAGACGTCCTTGCCGTTGTGGATCAGGCTGTACTCGGCGGCGTTCTCCAGGAGCGACAGCTTCTGCCGGTCCGGGCCGTCGGCCGCGACCCGCAGGGTGTGCGTCCCCGAGGCCAGTTCGGTGAGCTTGGCGGACGGGTCGGCCGAGGAGCCGTCCCCGCCCTCGCCCCGCTCGCCCGCGCCGGAGGCGAGACTGCTCTCCAGGCCGCCGAGGTCCGGCAGACCGAGGTCCGTGGTGATCTTCACGGTGCCGGACAGCTGCTCGACGTCCGACTTCGCGATCTTCTCTATCAGTTGTGCGGCGGTGATCTCCGGCAGATCCGGGTCGCCGGAGTCGGCGAGGGCCGGGACGAGCCCGATGGTCGCGGCCGCCACTCCCATCACGGTGACCGGGACGACGTACCGCGCGGCCCTGCGCCGCCTCGCGCGCGGCTCGCCGGCCTCCCCCGCGGTCGTCATGTCGTCGGATTCGTACGGTGCCATGTGTGCCCTACCTCCGTGGTCGGCGGCGGCTTCCGTCTCGTGTCCTCGCACCAGTCTCATTCCCGAGCCGCCATTCTCACCCGAACCGGTGAGAAGTGGTGTTGTCCGTCGTGGTCCATCTGACCAAATCCGGCGGGCGCACGCGTCAGACCCCGGACTCAACTCCGTGTACTGCTGGGGTATGACACGGGGAGTGATTCCCTCCCCCGACCAGTAGGGGTCGGGGCGGAGTTCGGGAGCGGAACGGGGCGGGGCGGGGGCCGGAACCCGTAGGGGTGGGGGCCGGGTCCGGTAGGGGCGAGGCCGGGACCCGTAGAGGCCGGGGCGTGGCCGGGGTCAGCCCGCGCGGTGCACGACCGCGTCGCACAGCTGCACGAGGGCGGCCTTGGCGTCGCACTCCCGCAGCGGGGCCAGCGCCGCGCGCGCCTCCTCGGCGTAGCGCACGGTGTCCCGGCGGGCGTGCTCCAGCGCGGGGTGGGCGCGCAGCAGACGCAGCGCCTCGGCGTGCCGGGCGTCGTCGGTGAGGTCGGAGTCCAGCAGCTCGCACAGGGCGATGTCCTCGGCCAGCCCCAGCCGGGCCGCCCGCTCGCGCAGCCGCAGCACGGGCAGCGTGGCGATGCCCTCGCGCAGGTCGGTGCCGGGGGTCTTGCCGGACTCGTGGGAGTCGGAGGCGATGTCCAGGACGTCGTCGGCGAGCTGGAAGGCGACGCCGAGCCGCTCGCCGTACTGGGTGAGCACGTCCACCACCGTCTCGTCGGCGCCGGACATCATCGCGCCGAAGCGGCAGGAGACGGCGACCAGCGAGCCGGTCTTGCCGCCGAGGACGTCCAGGTAGTGGTCGACCGGGTCCCGGCCGTCCTGGGGTCCCGCCGTCTCCAGGATCTGCCCGGTGACCAGCCGCTCGAACGCCTGGGCCTGCACCCGCACCGCCTCGGGACCGAGGTCGGCCAGGATGTGGGAAGCCCGCGCGAAGAGGAAGTCGCCGGTGAGGACCGCGACGGAGTTGCCCCAGCGGGCGTTCGCGCTGTCCACCCCGCGCCGCACCTCGGCCTCGTCCATCACGTCGTCGTGGTACAGCGTGGCCAGGTGGGTCAGCTCCACGACGACGGCGGAGGGCACGACCCCGGGCGCGTAGGGGTCGCCGAACTGGGCGGAGAGCATCACGAGCAGCGGGCGGAACCGCTTGCCGCCGGCCCGCACCAGGTGCTGGGCGGCCTCCGTGATGAAGGGCACCTCGCTCTTGGTGGCCTCGAGCAGCCCCTCCTCGACAGCCGTCAATCCGGCCTGGACATCGGCTTCCAGAACCTGGTCCCGCACGCTCAGCCCGAACGGCCCGACGACGGTCACGAGGGGTCTCCTGTCTGCTGGTGTCTACTGGCGATTACACGGTTTGTCGATAGGTCGCTGCCATCACTCAAGTCAGCGTATCCGGTCACGTTTCGATCACCGCCAGCACCCAGGGTCACAAGCCGGGCGATACGGGATCAGGGGCGGAGTGATTTTGATCGGTTGATCACAAGGGACATTCTCCGACTTTCCGCCGCGCGTCGATCCACTCCCCGACACGGCCGCCGCCCCCGCCCCTCGACCGCTCCCCGGCCCACTCCCCGGCCCGCTCCTCACCCCGCCCGCCGGCCCGCTCCCCGGCCCGCTCCTCGACCCATTCCTCGGCCCGCTCTTCGGCACGCGCACCATCCTGCCCGCCCCTCCGCCCGATTTGCCGTAAATACCAAGCGGAATCCGCTTGGTGAGCAATGCTCCACCGGCGCGTGATCAGTGAAGTGAGTCACGCGCGCGGCACCGCGTCCACCACACCCCCGCTCCCGCGTCCGCCCGCGCCCCGGCGCCGAGTTGACCCTTGGCGACAGCAAAGGATCAAGCACCCCAAACCCCCCATTGGAAGATCAAACGGCATACCGGGTGATGCCCACACTTGTTCCCGACATGTGCTCTCGCATACGTTCCGGGCCTGCCGGGTGGACGCCCAGTCCTGCCGCCACCCGCACCACACCCAACGACGAACTCACGCACGGCAGGAGCGGGGGACCCAGGTAAGTCGCCGGGCCGGCCATCGCGCCGGAACGGCTAGGGGTGAAGCCGTGCCCTCAGGGGCACGGCCGGGCACTCTCCCGCCCGAACCCGACAGCTCACCTCGCAGGCGTAGGAGAGGAACCCAGACATGCCCGCACACGGTCAGCACCGCCGCTCCGGCGCCCGCCGCCTCGTCCGCTCCCTCGCCGTCGCCGGTACCGGCGTCGCCGTGGTCGCCCTGCCGCTGTTCGGCGCCACCAGCGCCTCCGCGCAGACCACGACGGCCGCCACGGCCACCACGGCCTACCCGGACAACCTCGACGGCTGGATCCGCGAGTCCCTGTCCGTCATGGCGCAGCACGGCATCCCGGGCAGCTACGAGGCCATCCACCGCAACATCATGCGCGAGTCCTCCGGCAACCCGGCCGCCATCAACCTCTGGGACTCGAACGCCGCCGCCGGCACCCCGTCGAAGGGCCTGCTCCAGGTCATCGACCCGACCTTCCAGGCGTACCACGTGCCCGGCACCCCCTTCGACCCGTACGACCCGGTCGCCAACATCACGGCGGCCTGCAACTACGCCGCCGACCGCTACGGCTCGATCGACAACGTCTTCGGCGCGTACTGAGGCGCGGATCCGGACCGCGGCCCGGGGACGTCCCGGGCCGTGTCCCCGGACAGGTCCTGGGCCGCCCGCCGGCGGACGGGCCCGGACGGGCCGCCGAACAGCCGCTCGAGGACGACGGCCACGCCGTCGTCCTCGTTCGACGCGGTGACCTCGTCAGCCACCGCCTTCAGCTCGGGGTGGGCGTTGGCCATGGCGACGCCACGGGCCGCCCAGTCGAACATGGGGATGTCGTTCGGCATGTCGCCGAAGGCGAGGGCGTGCTCCGGGCTCAGCCCCAGGTGCTCGGCGGCCAGCGCCAGCCCCGTCGCCTTGGTGACCCCGCACGGCTGGAGCTCCACCGTGCCCGGCCCCGACATGGTCACCGTGGCCAGCGAACCGACCACCGACCGGGCCGCCGCCGCCAACGCGTCGTCGGACAGCCGGGCGTGACGCAGCAGCACCTTGCTGATCGGCCGGTCCCACAGGTCACCGCGCCGCTCGACCCGTACGGCGGGCAGGGTCGGGTGCGGCATCAGATAGCCGGGCTCGATCAGCGTCAGCCCGTCGACCCCGTCCTGGTCGACCGCGGCGTACACCTCCCCCACTTCGGCCTCGATCTTGCCGAGCGCGGTCTCCGCCAGTTCCCGGTCCAGCGTGACCGACCACAGCAGGCGGTCCGCGCCGGCGTCGTACACCTGCGCGCCCTGTCCGCACACCGCGAGCCCCGTACTGCCGAGGTCGTCCAGGAGCGGCCGCACTCTGGGGGCCGGGCGCCCCGTCACCACGAGGTGCTCGGCACCGGCCCGCGCCACCCGCGCGAGCGCGGCGACGGACCGGTCGGAGAGGGTGTCGTCGCCGCGCAGCAGCGTCCCGTCCAGATCGGTGGCGATGAGTGAATATGCGGTGGGTGCGGCCATGATCAGAGAATACGGACAACACGACGGTCCGCCTCACATCGCCCGGAACCGCTTGCGCGACCGCGTCCGTCACGCTAGAGAAGCGTTCCGCCATCACCGGGTACGGACTGGTTGAGGACGGTGCGGACCTCTTTCCCCGTTTGGCAAGAACATGCTCCGCTATCTACCGTCCACCTGCTCCCGGGCGGTACCTTCCAAGGGTCCAGGGGGGACTTGATCGGGGGGTCAGGTGAGCAGTGGACGCATGCGCGTGCTGAGGCCCGAGGAGCTCGGCGAGGGGGAACGGGAGCGCTGGCGGGAACTGCGCGCCGCGACGGACGCACCACGCAATCCGTTCATGGAACCGGAGTTCACCACCGCCGTCGGCCGGGTCCGGCCGCAGGCCAGGATCGCGGTGCTGTACGAGGGGGCGGAACCGGCGGGCTTCCTGCCGTACGAGCGGGGCGCGCTGGGACAGGGCCGGGCGATAGGGCTCGGGGTGTCCGACTGCCAGGGCGCGGTGCTGGGCCCCGGGCACACCCCGGAGACCGCTGAACTGCTGCGGGCCTGCTCGCTGTCGAGCTTCGCCTTCGACAACCTGGAGGCCGGGCAGGGGCTGTTCGTGCCGTACGCGGCCGAGGAGCACGCCACCTACGTCATCGACGTGGAGAAGGGCTACGAGACCTACGAGTCGGTGCTGCGCACCCAGTCGCCCAAGTTCCTCAAGACCACCCTCGCCAAGGAGCGCAGGCTCGGCCGGCAGGCCGGACCGGTGCGGTTCGTCTTCGACGAACGCGACCCGGCCGCGCTGCGCGCCCTCATGGAATGGAAGTCGGCGCAGTACCGCAGGACGGGGCGCCGGGACCGTTTCGCGCGGGAGTGGATCACCCGGCTCGTGGGGCGGCTCGCCGAGACCCGGGCGCCGCAGTGCACGGGCACGCTGTCGGTGCTCTACGCCGGCGACCGACCCGTCGCCGCGCACTTCGGCCTGCGTTCCGCCACCGTCCTGGCCTGCTGGTTCCCGGCGTACGACCCGGAGTTCGCGAAGTTCTCGCCCGGTCTGGTGCTGCATCTGCGGATGGCCGAGGCGGCGGCGGCCGAGGGCATCGGCCTGCTCGACCTGGGGCGCGGGCCGGCCGAGTACAAGGACTCGCTGAAGACCGGCGAACTCGCCGTCCACGAAGGGGCGGTGACCCGCCCGGGCGTGGGGGCCGCGCTGCACTGGCTGGGCCGCGAGCCCGCGCGCCGGGCGCACGGTTTCGTCCGCGCCCGCCCGCGGCTGGCGTCGCTGGCGTCGCGCACGCTGAAGGGCGCGGCTCGGCTGCGCCGGTCCTGAGGAGGGGGAGGAAGGACGTATGTCCGGCAGAACGGGAGCGGACGCGCGGACGTCGCGTACGCAGGAGGAGATACGGCGGTTCCTGGCCATCGGCGCGGTGCAGGTCGCCGACATCGACCTGGACGGTGACGAGGCCGCGCCCAGACCGGGGCCGGGCAGCCCGCCGGTGACACACGGCGAGGTGTTCCTGCTGGTCAGACGGTCCGGCCGGCCGGTGGCCACCCTACTGACGCGGGTCCCCGAGGGAGCGGACCCCCGGGCCACGCTCCTCCGGGCGGCACGGGAGGCGGCCACGGGGGACGCACGGGGGACGGACCCGGGGGACGTGCCGGGGGCGGGGACGCCCGGGACGACGCCGCTGCCCTTCGCCTCGGTCGTCGTGGCCACCCGGGAGCGGGCCGGGCAACTCGCCAGGGCGCTGGACTCGCTGCTCGCGCAGGAGCACCCGCGCTTCGAGGTGGTCGTCGTCGACAACGCGCCCGTGACCGGCGAGACGCGCGAGCTGGTGGAGCGCAAGTACGGCGAGCGGGTGCGGTACGTGTGCGAGCCGGTGCCCGGACTCGCGGTGGCGCACAACCGGGGCCTGGCCGAGGTCCGCGGCGAGGTGATCGCGTTCACCGACGACGACGTGGTCGCCGACCCCCGCTGGCTGGCCGAACTGACCGCGCCCTTCGCCGCCGACCCCCGGCTCGGCTGCGCCACCGGCCTGATCCTGCCCGCCCGGCTGCGCACCCCGGCCCAGGTCCTGCTGGAGAGCCACGGCGGCTTCGCGAAGGGCTTCACGCCGACGACGTACGACCCCGGCGACCCGCCCCGTGACGAGCCGCTGTTCCCCTTCACCGCGGGCCGCTTCGGCTCCGGCGCGAACATGGCCTTCCGCACGGAGGTGCTGCGCGCCGTCGGCGGCTTCGACCCGGCCACCGGCGCCGGGACGCCCGCCCGGGGCGGCGACGACCTGTACGGCTTCGTCCGCGTCCTCGCCCAGGGACACCGGCTGCACTACACGCCGTACGCCCTGGTGTGGCACCACCACCGGGAGGGCTGGGCCGATCTGGAGACCCAGGCGTACGGCTACGGCGCCGGCCTCACCGCCTACCTCACCGCGATCCTGGTCAACCGGCCGACGCTGCTGCCGGCGTTCCTCGCCCGACTGCCGCGCGGTCTCGCCCGCGCCCGCGCGCTGACCGCGGTGCGCGACACGGACACCGGCGGCGCCGCGCCCGGCGGGCACGACAGCCGCACCCATCCCTGGCCGCGCCGCCTGTCGCGGCTTCAGCGCAGGGGGATGCTGTACGGGCCGGTCGGCTATCTGCGGGCGCGGCGGGCGCCGGCCGGCCGCGCGGGGAAGGAGACGGGATGAGCCCGGCCATACCCGTGTTCCTCTACCACGCCGTGATGGACGATCCACCGGACTGGATCGCGGAGTTCACCGTCACGCCCCGGGAGTTCGCCGCCCATCTCGACGCCGTCGTGGACAGCGGCCGCACGCCCGTCACCATCAGCACCCTCGCCGACCACCTGGCCGGGCGGGCGCCGCTGCCGCCCCGGCCGGTGCTGCTCACCTTCGACGACGGGTTCGCCGACCTGCCCGGCCCCACCGCCGACGCCCTGGCCCGGCGCGGGCTGTCCGCCACCGCGTACCTCACCACCGGCGCCATCGCCCCGGGCGGCCGCAGTCTGCTGCCGCCCGCCCCGATGATGCCCCTGGACCGGGTCACCGCGCTGGAACGTTCCGGCATGGAGGTCGGCAGCCACACGGTCACCCACGCCCAGCTCGACACGCTGACCGCCCGCCAGCTGCGCGCCGAACTGCTCGACTCCAAGGCGGTGCTGGAGGACGTCCTCGGCCACCCCGTCCCCCACCTCGCCTACCCGCACGGCTACAACAGCCCCCGGGTGCGCGCCATGGCCGCCCGGGCCGGCTACGAGACGGCGACCGCCGTGCGGCACGCGCTCAGCTCGGACCGGGACGAGCGCTACCGCATCGCCCGGCTGATCGTCCGCCGCGGCCACACCGTCGCCGACGTGGCCGCCTGGCTGGCGGGCGACGGCGCGCGGATCGCCCCGTACCGGGACGGCCCGAGGACCGTCGCGTGGCGCTGGTACCGGCGCGGCCGGGCGGCGCTGCACGGCCCCGAGTTCGCGGGCTGAGCGGCACCCGGGGAGGTCACTTCGGCGGCGGCTGGTTCAGGTACGGGTCGGCCACCGCCCCGCCCAGGCTCTCCCACGCCGCGTCGCCGGCCAGGGCGAGGTCGCAGTGGGGTCCGGGGTCCCGGTAGTTCCACTGGAGCGCGGCCTTGACCCCCTCCAGGTCCTTCAGCACCCGCGGCACCTGCGCGTACCACTCGGCCTGCCGCTCCGGGCGGGCCGGGTCGGCGGCCGACCCGAACTCCGAGAGCATCAGGGGCTTGTCGTCGGAGATGTGCTCGCGGATCCAGTCGTGACTGGCCGTCTGGGTCTGCTCGAAGGTCAGCCAGTCCGTGGCGTGGCACCGGTAGTAGTTGTACTGGTTGTAGCCGATCCAGTCGACGTACGCGTCGCCCGGGTACATCCGCTCGAACAGGTCGGCGTGGTTCAGGTAGCCGGTGATGATCCAGGTCCACACCACGGTGTCGACGCCCAGTTCGCGGAAGCGGTCGTGGATGTGCCGGTAGGCCGCCACGTACTCGGCGGGGGTGCCGTTGCCCGGGGTGCGGGTGTCCATCTCCAGGTCGAAGGAGAGGAAGACCTTCTTGCCGGTGCGCTCCCCGTACTCCTTGATCCGCCGGGCCTGGACGTCGATGACGGAGGCGTCCAGCTCACCGGCCGCGATCTCCTTCCACGTCGGCTGCTGCCGCTTCGTGCCGCCCCACCACTTGCTCTCCCAGGACAGCAGCAGCATGCGGTCGTCGCCCACCCGCTGTTCCTCCGGGGTGAGCAACTGGCCCTCCCGGCGGGTCCCTTCGGGCAGGGACATGTCGTGGTACGTGTAGACGATGTCGAGCTTGCGGCCCACGCGCTCCTCGTAGGCCTTCACCTTGTCCTCCAGATCGGCGCGCTCGTGCGGCACGAACGCGCCGAACCACGCCCCGCAGGGCGGTTCGAGCAGGGCGGTGGGCCGGCATTCCTCGCCCATCGCGGAGGGTTCCGGTCCGGTGGCGTTCCTGAGGGCGAGTACGGCGACGAGCACCGCGGCGACGACCGTGGCGGAGGTGAGCAGCAGCCGCCGGCGCCGCGGCGGCGGGCCCGGCGCTTCGGGCGTCCGCGGCCTGCGGTGGCGGGCGTCGGTGGTGCGCGGACCGCTGTCGCGGCGAAAGGGACGGTTGACCTTCACAGAGCGGAACCCTTCCGTGTCCTCGGCGTCGGCGGGGAGGCGCGCAGCCGCGGGCAGAACGCGGCGAGTGTGGTCAGGAGGGTCAGCGTCAGCAGCACCCGCTGCGCGCTGAAGGCGTGGGTGGCGATCAGCACCGTGGCGACGACCATCACCGCCGCGACGCTGAGGAGGACGGCCAGCATCAGCCGCTCCAGCTGGTCGGAGCGGCGGGCGAAGCCGGGCCGGCGCGTCTCCACGGGTCCCCGGGCCGGCCGTGCGCGCAGCGCCGGTCCCCACAGGCCGACCAGCGCGGCGCCGGGCCCGGCCGCCAGGAACACGGCGACCGCCGCGCCGCGCAGCGGCGACCCGCCGGGCAGCGCGAGGGCGGCGAGCGCCAGCCAGCCGCCGAACGGCGGGAGCATCCTCATCACGAGGTCCTGCGGTGTCATCGCTCCGCTCCCCCTTCGCGCCGCAGTTCGTAGACGACGCCCGCGCCGTTCTCCGCCACCAGCCGGAAGCGCGGCGAGGCGGCGACGGAGTCCCGGATGCGGTCCAGCTGGTCCCCGGTGAGCTGGCCGTTCATCTCGGAGTTGGCGAACTGCCCCTGGGTGAGCAGGAAGTACGCCCGGGCCGGGCGCTCCACTCCGGTCATGTCGCGGGCGAGGGTGGCGGCCGGGCTCCGCAGGATCTCGTCGACGTGCCGGCGGTCGTCGTCGAGGAACCAGTAGTGGTCGACGGTCCCGTACGACGCGTAGGCGAGCGGATAGTTGCGGTTGGCGGCGACGACCGTCGAGCCTTCGGGGGCCTGGTCGAACAGCCGCTGGACCAGGGCCACCTCCTCCGGCGGGAAGTAGTTGATCCGGTCCTTGCCGGAGTAGCTCGGGACGAAGGCCAGGGTGGCGGCGACGAGCACCAGCAGCGGGCCCGCCACGGCGACGGCGCGCCGCCCGGCGGCCGGTGCGGTGGCGCGCGCCCGCGGCCCGCGGGCATCCGCCTCGGCCTCGGCGGCGAGGGTGCGCACCCGGGGCAGCAGGGCCGCGGCGGCGAAGAAGGCGGCGCCGGGCAGCATGAACATCAGCACCCTGAAGATCATTTCGCTGCCGTAGCTGCTCGCCACGAACATCGGCAGCGGCGCGGCCGCGATCACCAGCAGGGGCGTCGCCCGGTGCCGGAGCACGCGCTGCCGCCACACCCCGGCCACCGCCAGCAGCAGCACGGTGCCCGACAGCAGCCGGGCCGCCCAGGAGGTCGCCACCGCTCCGGTGCCGGTCGGGGTGGCGCCGTACCCGGTGGCGACGTTGCCGCCGACGTCCCCCACGGAGCGGATCATGTCCGGCATCGCGGCGGACAGGAAGGGCAGCGCGGCCGTCCCGCACCAGGCCAGGAAGATCACGGCGGTGGTGACCGGCGGGACCCAGTCCCGGGAGCGGCGGACCAGGCACAGGGCGAGCAGGGAGACGGCCAGCATGGCGGGGGTGAGCTGATGGGAGATGACCATCGCCACCACCAGCGCGCTGAGCACGGCCGTCCAGACGGCCTGCCCCCGCCGTCCGCGCGCCCCGCCGGACCGGCCGTACCGGCGCAGCACGACCGCCAGCACACCGAGGTGCAGCGCGAAGGCCACGGACTGGGGGGAGAAGTAGTCCTGGCCCACCCAGTTGGCGACGTAGAAGAGCCAGACCGCGGTCCAGATCAGCCGCCGGTCCTCGGTGAAGGTGCGGTAGATCAACAGCAGCGGGAGCAGCAGCATCAGGCTGGAGACCAGCGGCCACCAGGCCATGTACATCGCCGTCGACTCCACGCCCAGCAGCCGCACCAGGGCGGCCTGGGCGGCGAAGAAGCCGGGCCACTGGTCGTACACGGCCATGTCGCCGATCTGGTCGGCGGTCTGCAGTCCCCCGGCGGTCAGCAGGTGGTCGACGACACCGTCGTGCTTCCACGCCCAGGCGTACAGCGGGGTGGGGTAGAGCACGGCCTGGGTGGCCCGCTCCATCACCAGCAGCCCGAGCACGTACGCCGCCGGCCAGCCGCCCGGCCGCCGCGGATCGCGGACGGTGTACCAGAAACCGGCGGTCAGGACCACCAGTCCGGCCCAGAAGGCGGGGTGGAGCGCGGTGACCAGTCCGAAGTCGTCCAGCCGCGACACGTCGGTGTGGCGCACCGCGTACCCCCACAGGGCGAGCGCGGCGAGCAGCGGGACGGCGGGCCGGGCGGCGGTGAGGCCACGGCGGCCGGGCCACACGGGCGGCAGGTCGGAAAGGTCCGTCACGGGCTCATGGGCGGGGCTCGACGACTCCGATGAGGAGGGGGCCCGCGGCCCGGGCGCGCGCTCCGGTGCCGTGTCGTCAGGGGTGGCCCGGGCCGGTGTGCCGTCCGGCGCGGGCTCGGGCGCGGATCTCTCGCGTGGAGTGGTTGGCGGACGCACGGTGGTTCCCCCCTGGCGGTTCGGCTCTCTGGCGTGATCAGTCCTCGGGCAGGCCGCTCGGCGGTCTGCGGCGGGGCGGCGCCGGCACGGCGCGGCGGAGCAGCGGGAGCAGGACGCGGACGACGACGGTGTGCAGGACGACGAGCAGGGCGAGCAGGACCGGCGTGGCCGGCGCGAGGGCGTCGCGCGCCACCCAGCCGCCCACGGCGACGAGATACAGGACCCCCCAGCGCCCCGGCCACGACAGCCGTCCGCCCACGTGCGCGAGCAGCGGCCACAGGGCGGCGAGGCACAGCACATGGCAGACCAGCGGCACCCAGCGCAGCAGCGGTCCGGGCACGTCCAGGCCCAACGCCTCCGCGAGGGAACCGGCCGTCTGCGGGGAGAACGCGCCGCCCACGGGCTCCGGTTCCCGGCCGAGGAGGACGGGCGCGGCGTGCAGCGCGACCAGGGCGGACCCCAGTGCCGTACCGGTGAGCCAGGTGTCGGCCCGCGTGGACAGCGTCACCGAGGCGACGAAGACCAGGAGCAGTACGCCCCCAGAGGCGAGCGCCGTGAGCGGCAGCCCTTCCAGCAGCTGACGCCCGGTCAGTGCGGCGGCGTCGGTTCCGTCGAGCCGGGGCAGGTCGCGCACCGAGGCCCAGAAGACGAGGGTGGCGAGTCCGAGGACGGCCCACAGGAGGTGTCTCAGACGCCGGTCGTCCGGGCCGCCGGACGGCCGCGGCGGGTTGGGCCGCGCCGCGCCGGCCTCCGCGGGCCCGCGCCGCTCCCGCGAGGCGGTGGCCGGTGGGGCCGCGGCGGCCCAGGTGGTCCGGCCGGGCTGCCGCGGCGCCCCGCGCCACGGTGACGGCCCCGCGGACCGGTCCCCGTCCGGCCCGTCCTTCCACCCGGACCGGTCCCCCGCCGACCCGCCCCACGCGTCCCGCTCGTCCCGCTCGTCCCGCTGGACCGGCTCGTCCGCCCGGCCCGGCTCCTCCACCCGTGACCAGACGTCCGCCCGGCCCGGCTCCTCCACCCGTGACCAGGCGTCCGTCCGGGCGCGCCCGTCTGCCCGGACCGCCTCCTCCGCCCGCGACCACCCGTCCGCCCCGGCCCGCTCGTCCGCCCGGACCCGCTCCTCCACCCCGTCAGGTCCCGCGTCCGCCGCCGCCGTCCCGGCACCAGCGCCCTCCTCGGCTCCCCCCGCCGGCTCCCCCGCGCCCGCCGCTCCGGCTCCCGGTCCGGGAGCGGGCTGCGGCCGTACGATGAACGCCAGCGTGTCCGCCTGCAAGGCCTCGCGTTCGTACCCGGGGCGGCCGATGAACAACGTGACCGTGTCCTCGCCGGACTCCTCGGACCGCTCGTCCCCGGACGCGGTGCGGCGGGCCCAGCCGGTGCCGTACCCGGCGGTGGCGTTCAGCCGGGCCCAGCGCGTGCCGTAGGCGGTGCCGGTGGGCGGCCGGTCCGCGGGGCCGCCGGTCCGGTCGCGCAGGGCCGCCCGCAGCCCGAACACCGAGACGGCCGCGATCAGCGTCATGCTGATCAGCACCGCCCATCCGGCCCCCGCGATCCCCGCCGGGGTGAACAGCACACCCGCGCTGCCCAGCACCAGGGCGCACATCGCCCCCTGGAGCGCCGCGAGCACTCCCGTGCGCCCCTGCACCCGCAGCACGCCGATGTAGAGCTCCACGACCACCCGGGGCAGCGCCCCCAGGGCGAGTAGCCTCAGTACGGTCGAGCCGTGCTCGGCGTAGTCCGCGCTGAACGGCGTGAGGATCAGCGGTGCGAAGATCACCAGGACCGCCACCACCGGCACCAGCAGCAGCGTCATCCGGCGCAGCGCGCCCCGCACCCCGTCGGCCAGTTGGCGCGGGTCGTGCGAGGCGTGGGCGGTGAGCGACGAGGCCATGTTGATGGCCATGAACTCCATCGTGCCGCCGACGGTGTACGCCACGTAGAAGTAGCCGTTCTCCGCGGCGCTGAAGCGGACGGCGACCATCACGGGCAGCAGGTTGATCATCGCCAGGCTGAACAGCGCGCCGAGCGAGTCACCGGCCAGGAAGCGGCCCATGGTGCGCAGGGCGGGCGGTTCCACGTCGCGGTCGGCGGCGGCCTGGCGCGGGATGAGCCGGCGGAAGATCAGCCAGCCGAGGGGGAGGGTGGAGAACGCGATGGCCACGGCCCAGGACGCGAAGATGCCCAGCACGGGCAGCGCGCTCGCGAAGACGGCCAGCAGGACCAGCTTCCCGACGGAGAACATCGCGTTGCCGGCCGGCACCCACTCGGCCTTGCGCAGCCCGGTGAGCACCCCGTCCTGGAGCGTGAGCAGCGCCCAGGCCACGCACGCCGCGACGAACAGCGCCCCGGCCAGCGGGGTGCCGAGGGGTTCGTAGGAGGCGCCCCACCGGTCGAGGGTGAGCAGGAAGACGCCCGCGGCCAGGGCGACGACCACGGAACTCGCCCCGTACACGCCCCACACCAGGCGTCCGGTCTCGCGGCCGGCCCGCGGGACGAAGCGGACCACGGCGCCGATCATCGTGGTCGCGGTGATGCTGGCGAGCAGGCGCATCGCGGCGATCGCGGCGGACCCCTCGCCGACGGCGTCCTCGGAGTAGTAGCGGGCGGCCACGAGCCAGAACCCCAGGCCGAGGACGGCGGACACGCCCGTGCTGAGCATCAGGAAGTAGGCGTTCTTGAACAGGGAGTCGGAGCCCGGCCCGTCCCCGGCGGGCCGGGGCCCGCCGTCGGCGCGCACCGCCGCCGGTTCCTGCACCTGGGTGTCATTCACGGGACGACCCCAGCCCGCCCGTCGCCGTCCCCGGCCCGGCCGGGCCCGGTGGCGGTTCGGCCGGCCGCGCACCGGACCGCTCCAGCGCCTCGACGGCCTGCCGCGCCCGCAGCGGGTCCACCGGCAGCGCGTGCCGCGCGAACCAGCGGGCCGCATCGGGCGCGGGCGACGGGTCCGTGAACCGGGCCCCCGCGTAGTCGTCCAGGGGCGGGTCGTAGAGGTAGCCGACGACGATCCCGCTCCGCGCCAGCGCCGCGATCGCCGCGTCCCGGTCCGCCACCAGCAGCGGCACCCGGAACAGCGGCTGCACGGCGCCGCCCTCCGGCGGCCGCGCCCAGCGCGTGGACAGCAGCAGCTCGGTGCCGTCCCGGGCCGCCCGTAACACCTCGTCCAGCCGCCCGAGTCTGCGCTGGATCCGCCGCAGCCGCAGCGGGCCGGACTCCTGGCGGTAGGTGTGCATGTCGACGCGGACCCAGGGGTCGTGCGTGGCCAGGTCCGGGGCCGGGCCGGCCGCCCGGGCCAGCGCCTCCGGACGCAGCGGCATCCTGATCCCGTCGCGCTCCGTCAGCCCCAGCAGCCCCATCGCGGCCCACGCGGCCCGCCGCAGCCCCAGCCCCCGCACCGCCGCCTCGGCGTACGGCCGTACGGCGTAGGCGAGTTCGGACGCCGTGCGGCGCGGGGTGAGCAGGGCGTCGCAGGCGGCGCGCACGGTCTCGCGCAGGTCCGGGTCGGCGAGCGACAGGATGCCCCCGGCCTGGGCGTCGGCGTGCTTGGAAAGGCTGAAAACGGAGGCCTCGCCCCAGGCCCCGACCGGCCGCCCGCCGACCTCGCTGCCGATGGCGTGCGCCGCGTCCTCGAACAGCGGGATGCCCAACGCGTCGCAACGCGCCCGCAGTTCGGGGGCCGGATCCGGATTGCCGTACAGGTTGGTCGTCAGGACGGCGGAGAGCGAGCCCCACACCTCGTCGGGCACGGCGTCGATGTCGATGGACGCGTCGAACGGGTTCAACGGCGCCTGTACCGGCCGCAGTCCCGCCGCCAGCACAACGAAGAAGATGACGTCGTCGTTGACCGGCGACATCAGGACCCTGCCGCCCGGCGGGCACCAGTGGCGCAGGGCCACGAACAGCCCGAACCGGCATGACGGCACGTACACGCATTCCCGGCCGAGCCGGCCGCGCATGGTCTCTTCCAGCCGTTTCGACTGCGAGCCGTGGCGCACCGAACCCGGGCCGGCCTCCCCTGTGGCCATTCGCCCCCCTGTGTGCCGTCGGAACGCCCCCTCCCCGAGGCCTTCCGGCACCCGCCCAGACTCGCCCCCTTCGCACCGCTCCGTCAAGATTGCGTAACCGGCCTGTGGACAACTTCCGGTACGCAAGTGGAAGCGGCGCACGGCGCCCTCGCGCCCGGGCGTGCGCGGCCGGCGGCCCCTCCCGCCGCCACACCACCACTGCGGCTCTGCACAAGACCGCCATGTCACCCGTAACGTGTGGCACGGCCACGGACACGTGGAGCACCTGCGCACACGAAAGCGAGGCAGCACCCGATGCCCCCCTTCGATGTCCCCGAGGGCGATCCCTTCGGCCCGCACAACCTGCCGTACGGCGTGTTCTCGCCCCCCGGTTCGTCGGAGCGGACCGTGGGCGTCCGCCTCGGCGACCACGTCCTCGACGCCGGCGCGGCGGCCCACGCCCTCGGCTCCCCCTACGCCTCCCTGCTCGCCCGCCCGACCCTCGGCCCGCTGCTGGCCGCCGGCCGTACGGCCTGGTCGGACGTGCGGCGCGCGCTCACGGCGTGGGTGACGGTCCCGGCCCACCGGGAGACCGTCGAGCCGCTGTTCCACCCGCTGTCCGAGGTGACCCTGCACCTCCCCTTCGAGGTCGCGGACTACGTCGACTTCTACGCCTCGGAGAACCACGCCCGGAACGTAGGCCGGATGTTCCGCCCCGACGCGCCCGACTCCCTGACCCCGAACTGGAAGCACCTGCCGATCGGTTACCACGGCCGCTCCGGCACGGTCGTGGTGTCGGGCACCGACGTCGTACGCCCCTCGGGCCAGCGCAAGGGGCCCGCGGACCCCGCTCCGGTCTTCGGGCCGTCCGCGCGGCTGGACATCGAGGCCGAGGTCGGCTTCGTGGTGGGTGTGCCGTCCGCACTGGGCCGGCCGGTGCCGCTCGGCGACTTCCGCGAGCACGTCTTCGGCCTCTGCCTCCTCAACGACTGGTCCGCGCGCGACGTCCAGGCCTGGGAGTACGTCCCCCTCGGCCCGTTCCTCGGCAAGTCCTTCGCCACCTCGGTGTCGGCCTGGATCACCCCGCTGGACGCCCTGGAGGAGGCGCGCGTGGCACCGCCGGAGCGCACCCACGCGCTGCTGCCCTACCTGGACGACACGGACGAGGAACCCGGCGGGTACGACCTGCGGATTACCGTCGCCCTCAACGGCCACGTCGTCTCCGAACCCCCCTTCTCCACCATGTACTGGACGGCCGCCCAGCAGCTCGCCCACATGACCGTCAACGGCGCCTCGCTGCGCACCGGCGACCTGTACGGCTCGGGCACCGTGAGCGGCCCCGCCGAGCGGGAGCGCGGCTCGCTGCTGGAGCTGACCTGGAACGGCCGCGACCCCCTCGAACTCCCCGACGGCAAGCGGACGTTCCTGGAGGACGGGGACGTGGTGACCCTGACGGCGTGGGCGCCGGGCCCGGACGGGGTCCGCGTGGGCCTCGGCGAGGTCACGGGACGGATCGTCCCCACGGCCTGAACCGTCCGCCGCCCCCTTCCGGTCCCGTCCGGACGCTGACTCGCACCGCCCTTCGCCGTCATACTGGGCGTCGGGCGGTGTGCGCGTTCACTCCGCGCGCCCCCCGCACCTCACGCACGCCCCAGCACGACCCGAAGCCGCCCTCGTCCGAGGAGATCCGGAGCCCGTGGCATGACCGTCTGCCTGCTCCTGCTGAGCGTTGTCGCCGTGACGGCCGCCGTGCCCGTCCCGCGGGCGCTGACCCGCGCGAAGTGGCCGGAGCGGGAGCCCGTGGTGGGGCTGTGGGTGTGGCAGTGCCTGGTCGCCACCGTCCTGCTGTGCTGTCTGACGGCGCTCGCCCTCGGTGCCGCCGCCGTCTTCGGCACCGTCCGCGCCCAGCTCTTCGCCCCGGCCCCGCCCGCCGTGACCGCGGCGTACGACCTGTCCTCCGCACCGCTGTGGGCGAGCGCGCTCACCCTGCTGCTGGCCTGCGGGGCGGCCTGGACGACGGCCATGCTCGGGCGCGAGCTGGTCGAGGCCCGCCGGCGCCGCAGCCGGGCCCGGGCGCAGCTGCGCGAGCGCGCCCCCGAGCTGCCCGCGGGACTCCCGGCGGGCCGCGGCCCGCTGCTGGTGCTGGAGGACGAGTACCCCGACGCCTGGTGGATGCCGGGCAGCCCGCCCCAGCTGATCGTCACCACCGGCGCGCTACAGCGCCTCACCGACCACCAGCTGGACGCCGTCCTCACCCATGAGCGCGGCCACGCCCGCGCCCGCCACGACTGGCTGCTGCACCTGTCCACGGCCCTGGCCACCGGCTTTCCCCGGATCCCGCTGTTCGCCCACTTCTGCGACCAGACCCACCGGCTGGTCGAGCTGGCCGCCGACGACACCGCCTCCCGCCGCTGCGGTCACCTGACCACGGCCCTGGCCCTGATCGAACTCAACCAGCACCGGGGAGTGCTGTCCTGCGCGTCCAGCCACCGCCTGCTCGGCGAACGCGTCGACCGCCTCCTGGAGCCGCCGCCCCGCCTCGACCGCCACCACCGCGCCCTGACGACGACGGTGGCGGCGCTGGTCCCCCTCCTCCCCCTGCTGATCACCTTCGCACCGGGGCTGACGGCCCTGCCGTAGAACGCCCGCCCCCGCCGGCCCTAGCTCCAGTCGGGCTCCGGCTCCTCCGTGGGCCAGTCGTCCTCACCGGGGTGGGCGGCACCGGCGGTGGGCGTCCCGGTCCCGGTGTCCGCCGGCGCCTTCAGCCCGGCCAGCACCCCCACCACGCCCTCCCCGTACGTGGCCAGCTTCTTCTCGCCCACTCCGCTGATCCCGCCGAGCTCGGCCACCGAGGCGGGCCAGACGGTGGCGATCTCCCTGAGCGTGGCGTCGTGGAAGATGACGTACGCCGGGACGCCCTGCTCGCGGGCCTGCTCGGCACGCCAGGCGCGCAGCGCCTCGAACGCCGGGAGCAGCTCCGCCGGCAGTTCGGCGGCGGCCGCCCTGGCCTTGCGGTCGCCCCGGCCGCCCGTGCCCCGGGCGGTCGCCGGCTTCTTCGGCTCCTTGCGCAGCGGCACCTCCCGCTCCCGCCGCAGCACCGCCCCGCTCGCCTCGGTGAGCCCCAGCGTGCCGTACTCGCCCTCCACGGCGAGCAGCCCCTGGGCGAGCAGCTGGCGCACGACGCCCCGCCACTCCGCCTCCGTCAGCTCCTCCCCTATCCCGAACACGGAGAGCTGGTCGTGGTCGAACTGGATCACCTTGGCCGTGCGCCGCCCCAGCAGGATGTCGACGATCTGCGCGGCGCCGAACTTCTGCCCGCGCTCCCGCTGCAACCGCACCACCGTCGACAGCACCTTCTGCGCCGCGACGGTCCCGTCCCAGGTCTCCGGCGGGGTCAGACAGGTGTCGCAGTTGCCGCAGCCGGCCGGGCCGGCCTCCTGGCCGAAGTAGGCCAGGAGCTGGCCGCGCCGGCACCGGACGGTCTCGCACAGCGCGAGCATCGCGTCCAGGTGCTGGTTGGCGCGCCGCCGGAACGCCTCGTCGCCCTCACCGGACTGGATCAGCTTGCGCTGCTGCACGACGTCGTTGAGCCCGTACGCCATCCAGGCCGTGGACGGCAGCCCGTCGCGCCCCGCGCGGCCCGTCTCCTGGTAGTAGCCCTCGACCGACTTGGGCAGGTCGAGGTGGGCGACGAAGCGGACGTCCGGCTTGTCGATGCCCATGCCGAACGCGATGGTCGCCACCACCACCAGGCCGTCCTCCCGCAGGAACCGCGCCTGGTGCCGCGCGCGCGTCCCCGCGTCGAGACCCGCGTGGTACGGCACCGCCTCGATGCCGTTGCGCGAGAGGAACTCGGCGGTCTTGTCCACCGAGTTGCGCGAGAGGCAGTAGACGATGCCCGCGTCCCCGGCGTGCTCCTCGCGCAGGAAATGCAGCAGCTGCTTCTTCGGGTCCGCCTTCGGCACGAGCCGGTACTGGATGTTGGGCCGGTCGAAGCTGGCCACGAAGTGCCGGGCCGACGGCATGTTCAGCCGCTCGGTGATCTCCCGGTGCGTGGCGTGCGTGGCCGTCGCCGTGAGCGCGATCCGGGGCACGTCCGGCCACCGCTCGCCGAGCAGCGACAGGGTGAGGTAGTCCGGCCGGAAGTCGTGTCCCCACTGGGACACGCAGTGCGCCTCGTCGATCGCGAAGACGGAGATCTTGCCCCGGGAGAGCAGATCGAGGCTGCTGTC
Source organism: Streptomyces capillispiralis (assembly GCF_007829875.1). NCBI lineage: Bacteria > Bacillati > Actinomycetota > Actinomycetes > Kitasatosporales > Streptomycetaceae > Streptomyces > Streptomyces capillispiralis. The sequence continues at coordinate 3,410,890 of NZ_VIWV01000001.1, forward strand.
CAGCCGCAGCCGCTCCGGAGCGAGGTACAGCAGGTCCAGCTCGCCGGCGAGGAACTCGGCCTCGACGAGTCGGCGCTCCTCGAAGTCCTGCGTGGAGTTCATGTACCCGGCGCGCACACCCAGCGCCCGAAGCGCGTCCACCTGGTCCTGCATCAGGGCGATCAGCGGTGAGACGACGACCCCCGTGCCCGGTCTGACCAGGGCCGGGATCTGGTAGCACAGCGATTTTCCGCCGCCGGTCGGCATGAGCACGACCGCGTCACCACCCGCGATCACATGCTCGACGACCGCTTCCTGCTCACCGCGGAAGGCGTCGTAGCCGAACACCCGGTGCAGGGTGGCCAGCGCCTCCCCATCCGTCATCGTCATCCCGGCGGTACCGCCCGTCCCGTGCATCGTCCCGTCCCCCGTGCGTCGTCCCTCGACCACTGCGTCCACGATAGGCGCCCGCACCGACAGCCCCGCGGTTGTCCACAGGCCGGGCGGGAACGGCTGCGGCCCGGCACCCCCGTCACGGGGTCACCGGGCCGCTCCCTCGCCGGGCGGGCGCGGGGTCAGCGCACGAACACTCCCGCGTCCCCGGCCAGCTCAAGGAAGTACTGCGGTGCCACACCGAGCACCACCGTGACCGCCACGCCGACCCCGATCGCCGTCATCGTCAGCGGTGACGGCACCGCGACGGTCGGGCCCTCGGGGCGCGGCTCGCTGAAGAACATCAGGACGATGACGCGGATGTAGAAGAACGCGGCGATGGCCGACGAGATCACACCGACCACGACCAGCGGGGCCGCCCCGCCCTCCGCCGCCGCCTTGAACACGGCGAACTTCCCGGCGAAACCGGAGGTCAGCGGGATGCCCGCGAAGGCCAGCAGGAACACCGCGAACACCGCCGCCACCAGCGGGGAGCGGCGGCCGAGGCCCGCCCACTTGGACAGGTGCGTCGCCTCGCCCCCGGCGTCCCGCACCAGCGTGACCACCGCGAACGCGCCGATGGTCACGAACGAGTACGCCGCCAGGTAGAAGAGGACGGACGAGATGCCCGACGGTGTGGTCGCGATGACACCCGCGAGGATGAAGCCGGCGTGGGCGATCGACGAGTACGCCAGCAGCCGCTTGATGTCGGTCTGCGTGATCGCCACGATCGCGCCGGCCAGCATGGTGACGATGGCGACGGCCCACATGACCGGCCGCCAGTCCCAGCGCAGGCCCGGCAGCACCACGTACAGGATCCGCAGCAGCGCGCCGAACGCCGCGACCTTGGTCGCCGCCGCCATGAAGCCCGTCACCGGCGTCGGGGCGCCCTGGTACACGTCGGGCGTCCACATGTGGAAGGGGACGGCGCCGACCTTGAACAGCAGGCCCATGACCAGCAGCGCGGCGCCGACCAGCAGCAGCGCGTCGTTGCCCATGGTGTCGGCGAGCGCCGGGCTGACGTCCTGGACGGTGCCGTCGACGACCTGCGCGATCGTCGCGTACGACATCGAGCCGGAGTAGCCGTACAGCAGGGCGATGCCGAACAGCGTGAACGCGGAGGCGAACGCGCCGAGCAGGAAGTACTTGACCGCCGCCTCCTGCGACATCAGCCGCTTGCGGCGGGCCAGCGCGCACAGCAGGTACAGCGGGAGCGAGAGGACCTCCAGCGCCACGAACAGCGTCAGCAGGTCGTTGGCGGCCGGGAAGACCAGCATGCCGGCCACCGCGAAGAGCAGCAGCGGGAACACCTCGGTGGTGGTGAACCCGGCCCTGACCGCCTTCCTCTCGCTGTCGCTGCCCGGTACGGAGGCGGCCTGCGCGGCGAAGGAGTCGACCCGGTTGCCGTGCGCCTCCGGGTCGAGGCGGCGCTCGGCGAAGGTGAACAGGCCGACCAGGGCGGTCAGCAGGATGGTGCCCTGGAGGAACAGGGCGGGGCCGTCGACGGCGATGGCGCCCATCGCCGCGATGCCCGCCTTGGTGGTGCCGTAGCCGTCGGCGGCGAGCGCCACGACCGCGGCGAAGGCGGCGACGAGCGCCGCCACGGCGACGAACATCTGCGCGTAGTAGCGCGTCCTGCGCGGCACGAACGCCTCGACCAGGATGCCGAGGACCGCCGCGCCGACGACGATCAGCGTGGGCGCGAGCTGCCCGTACTCGATCTTCGGCGCGTCGATCTTCGAGATCGGGTCGGCCGCGGTGGCCGCCGTTGTCCACAGGCTGTGGACGGCTGCTGTCGCACTCACTTGGCCGCCTCCACCTCGGGCTGGGGGTCCTTCTTCTGTACGTCGGACATGGTGTGCTCCACCGCCGGGTTCACGACGTCGGTGACGGGCTTCGGGTAGACGCCCAGGAAGATCAGCAGCACCACCAGCGGCGCCACCACCGCGATCTCCCGCACCCGCAGGTCGGGCATCGAGGCGACCTCGGGCTTCACCGGGCCCGTCATCGTCCGCTGGTAGAGGACGAGGGTGTAGAGCGCGGCGAGAACGATGCCGAAGGTGGCGATGATGCCGACCACCGGGTAGCGCGTGAACGTGCCGACCAGGACCAGGAACTCACTGACGAAGGGCGCGAGCCCCGGCAGCGAGAGGGTGGCGAGGCCGCCGATCAGGAAGGTGCCGGCGAGCACCGGGGCGACCTTCTGCACACCGCCGTAGTCGGCGATGAGCCGGGAGCCGCGCCGCGAGATCAGGAAACCGGCCACCAGCATCAGCGCGGCGGTCGAGATGCCGTGGTTGACCATGTAGAGCGTCGCGCCGGACTGGCCCTGGCTGGTCATCGCGAAGATGCCCATGATGATGAAGCCGAAGTGCGAGATCGACGCGTAGGCGATCAGCCGCTTGATGTCGCGCTGGCCGACCGCGAGCAGCGCGCCGTAGATGATGCTGACCAGGGCCAGCACCAGGATCGCCGGTGTCGCCCACGCGCTGGCCTCCGGGAACAGCCCGAGGCAGAAGCGGAGCATCGCAAAGGTGCCCACCTTGTCGACGACCGCCGTGATGAGCACGGCCACCGGCGCGGTGGACTCCTGCATGGCGTTGGGCAGCCAGGTGTGCAGCGGCCACAGCGGCGCCTTCACCGCGAAGGCGAAGAAGAAGCCGAGGAACAGCCAGCGTTCGGTGTTCGTCGCCATGTCGAGCGAGCCGTCGGCCCGCGCCGCGGCGATCTCGGTGAGCGAGAAGTTCCCGGCGACCACGTACAGCCCGATCACCGCGGCCAGCATGATCAGACCGCCGGCCAGGTTGTAGAGGAGGAACTTCACGGCCGCGTACGAGCGTTGCGTCGCCGCCTTCTCCTCGCCGTGCTCGTGGGCCCGGTCCCCGAAGCCGCCGATGAGGAAGTACATCGGGATCAGCATGGCTTCGAAGAAGATGTAGAAGAGGAAGACGTCGGTGGCCTCGAAGGAGATGATCACCATCGCCTCGACGGCCAGGATCAGGGCGAAGAAGCCCTGCGTCGGCCGCCACCGCCTGCTGCCGGTCTCCAGCGGGTCGGCGTCGTGCCAGCCCGCGAGGACGATGAACGGGATCAGCAGCGCGGTCAGCGCGATCAGCGCCACCGCGATGCCGTCGACGCCCAGTTCGTAGCGGACGCCGAAGTCGGCGATCCAGGCGTGCGACTCGGTGAGCTGGTAGCGGTCGCCGTCCGGGTCGAACCGCACCAGGACGACGAGCGCCAGCACGAGCGTGGCGAGCGAGAACAGCAGGGCCAGCCACTTGGCGGCCGTGCGCTTCGCGGCCGGTACGGCGGCCGTGGCGATCGCCCCGATGGCCGGGAGCGCCGCCGTCGCTGTCAGCAGAGGAAAGGACATCGGTATCAGACCGCCCTCATCAGCAGGGTCGCGGCGACCAGGACGGCCGCGCCGCCGAACATCGAGACCGCGTAGGACCGGGCGAAGCCGTTCTGCAGCCGGCGCAGGCGCCCGGACAGGCCGCCCATGGAGGCCGCCGTGCCGTTGACGACCCCGTCGACCAGGGTGTGGTCGACGTAGACCAGCGAGCGCGTGAGGTGTTCGCCGCCGCGCACCAGGACCACGTGGTTGAAGTCGTCCTGGAGCAGGTCGCGCCGGGCGGCCCGGGTGAGCAGCGATCCGCGCGGGGCGACGGCCGGGACCGGACGGCGCCCGTACTGGGCCCAGGCGACCGCCACGCCGACGACCATCACCGCGACCGTGGCGGCCGTCACCGTCATGGCGCTGATCGGCGCGTGCCCATGGTCGTGTCCGGTGACGGGCTCCAGCCAGTGCAGGAAGCGGTCGCCGAGGTTGAAGAAGAAGCCGCCGCACACCGATCCGACAGCGAGGACGATCATCGGGATCGTCATGACCTTGGGCGACTCGTGCGGGTGCGGCGGGGTGTACGCGCCGCGCGTCTCGGCGGCGGGCTCCACGTCCGGCGCGGCCGGCGACGGCGTCGGGGCGTCGCGCCAGCGCTCCTCGCCGAAGAACGTCATCAGCATCACGCGGGTCATGTAGTACGCGGTGAGGGCCGCGCCCAGCAGGGCGCAGGCGCCGAGGATCCAGCCCTCGGTGCCGCCCTTGGCGAACGCCGACTCGATGATCTTGTCCTTGGAGTAGAACCCGGACAGGAACGGGAAGCCGATGATGGCGAGGTAGCCGAGGCCGAAGGTGACGAAGGTGACCGGCATGTACTTCCTGAGGCCGCCGTAGCGGCGCATGTCGACCTCGTCGTTCATGCCGTGCATGACGGAGCCGGCGCCGAGGAACAGCCCGGCCTTGAAGAAGCCGTGCGTCACCAGGTGCATGATCGCGAAGACGTAGCCGATCGGGCCGAGGCCCGCGGCGAGCACCATGTAGCCGATCTGCGACATGGTCGACCCGGCCAGCGCCTTCTTGATGTCGTCCTTCGCGCAACCGACGATCGCACCGAAGAGCAGCGTGACCGCGCCGACGATGGTGACGACCAGCTGGGCGTCCGGGGCGCCGTTGAAGATGGCTCCGGAGCGGACGATCAGGTAGACGCCCGCCGTCACCATGGTCGCGGCGTGGATCAGGGCCGAGACCGGGGTCGGGCCCTCCATCGCGTCACCGAGCCAGGACTGCAGCGGCACCTGGGCGGACTTGCCGCACGCGGCGAGCAGCAGCATCAGCGCGATCGCGGTGAGCTTGTCCTCACCGGCGGCCCCGGCGAGTCCGGCCTCCCCGTGCGTGCCGAGCACCGGCTCGAAGGCGAAGGTGCCGAACCACAGGAACATCAGCATGATCGCGAGCGACAGGCCCATGTCGCCGACCCGGTTGACCAGGAAGGCCTTCTTGGCGGCCGTGGCGGCGCTGGGCTTGTGCTGCCAGAAGCCGATCAGCAGGTAGGAGGCGAGACCGACGCCCTCCCAGCCGACGTAGAGCAGCAGGTAGTTGTCGGCGAGGACGAGGATCAGCATCGCCGCGAGGAACAGGTTCAGATAGCCGAAGAAGCGGCGGCGCCGCTCGTCGTGCTCCATGTACCCGACGGAGTACAGGTGGATCAGCGAGCCGACGCCGGTGATCAGCAGGACGAACGTCATCGACAGCTGGTCGAGCCGGAAGGCGACGTCGGCCTGGAAGCCCTCCACCGGGATCCAGCTGAACAGGTGCTGGGTGACGGTGCGTTCCTCGGCGCCCTTGCCGAGCAGGTCGGTGAACAGCACCAGGCCGAGCACGAAGGAGGCGCCCGCGAGGACGGTGCCGATCCAGTGGCCGACGGCGTCCAGCCGGCGTCCGCCGCACAGCAGGACCGCCGCTCCGAGCAGGGGCGCCGCCACCAGCAGCGCAATCAGGTTCTCCACGATTCAGCAGCCCCTCACAGCTTCATCAGGCTGGCGTCGTCGACCGAGGCCGAGTGGCGGGAACGGAACAGGGACACGATGATCGCCAGTCCGACCACGACCTCCGCGGCGGCGACGACCATCGTGAAGAACGCGATGATCTGGCCGTCGAGGTTGCCGTGCATCCGGGAGAAGGCGACGAAGGCGAGGTTGCAGGCGTTGAGCATCAGCTCGACGCACATGAACACGACGATCGCGTTGCGCCTGATCAGCACGCCGGTGGCGCCGATCGTGAACAACAGGGCCGCCAGATAGAGGTAGTTGACCGGGTTCACTTCGACGCCTCCTCGGCCCGCTTGAACGTCGGCGCGTCGATGGCGCGGCGCTCCAGCCGCTCCTCCGCGCGCTGCTCCATCGCCCGCAGGTCGTTGATCGCCTCCCGGGAGACGTCACGGATCTGGCCGCGCTCCCGCAGCGTCTTGCTGACGGTGAGGTCCGACGGGGTGCCGTCGGGCAGCAGGCCCGCGATGTCCACCGCGTTGTGCCGGGCGTACACGCCGGGCGCCGGGAGCGGCGGCAGGTACCTGCCCTCGCGGACACGCCGCTCGGCCAGCTCGCGCTGGGTCATCGCGCGCTCGGTGCGCTCCCGGTGGGTGAGCACCATGGCGCCGACGGCGGCCGTGATGAGCAGGGCGCCGGTGATCTCGAAGGCGAAGACGTACTTGGTGAACAGGAGGGCCGCCAGGCCCTCCACGTTGCCGCCCGCGTTCGCCTCGCCGATGCCGTTGAACTCGCTGAGGGAGGCGTTGCCGATGCCGCCGACCAGCAGGATGCCGAAGCCGAGACCGCACAGCAGGGCCAGCCAGCGCTGCCCCTTGATGGTCTCCTTCAGGGAGTCCGCCGCCGTGACGCCGACCAGCATCACCACGAACAGGAACAGCATCATGATCGCGCCGGTGTAGACGACGATCTGCACGACGCCCAGGAAGTAGGCGCCGTTGGCCAGGTAGAACACCGCCAGGACGATCATGGTGCCGGCGAGGCAGAGCGCGCTGTGCACGGCCCGCTTCATGAAGACGGTGCACAGGGCGCCGATCACCGCGACCGTGCCGAGGATCCAGAACTGGAAGGCCTCTCCGGTGGAGGTGGAGTAGGCGGCGAGCTGTCCGGTCATCGCCCGATCACCTTCTCCGACGCCGGTTCCTGCTCGCCGGAGGTCGACTCGGCCTCCTGCACCGCCTCGCCCTCGGAGTGGGCGGTCTGCTGCTCGGTGCCGGGCGCGGCCTCGGTGACCAGGCCCCGGTAGTAGTCCTGTTCGTCGGTGCCCGGGTACATGGCGTGCGGCGAGTCGACCATGCCCTCCTCCAGACCGGCGAGCAGCTGCTCCTTGGTGTAGATGAGGTTGGCGCGGCTGGAGTCGGCCAGCTCGAACTCGTTGGTCATCGTCAGCGCGCGCGTGGGGCACGCCTCGATGCACAGGCCGCACAGGATGCAGCGGGCGTAGTTGATCTGGTAGACGCGGCCGTACCGCTCGCCGGGCGAGTAGCGCTCCTCGTCCGTGTTGTCCGCGCCCTCAACGTAGATCGCGTCGGCGGGGCAGGCCCAGGCGCACAGCTCGCAGCCGACGCACTTCTCCAGGCCGTCCGGATGGCGGTTGAGCTGGTGCCGTCCGTGGAAGCGGGGAGCGGTGGTCTTCTGCTGCTCCGGATACTGCTCGGTCAGCCGCTTCTTGAACATGGCCTTGAACGTCACGCCGAAGCCGGCCACGGGGTTCAGGAAACCGGGCTTGGTCTCCTTGGGCTCCTCAGCCATCGTGCGCCTCCTTTCCCTCCGTGGACCCACCCAGCGGTCCGTCACTGTGAGTATCGGGCCCGCCACTGACAATCAGCTCGCGCTCGCGGCGCGGGCGGCGTCGCGGCACCGGCGGCAGTTCCTGCCCCGGCAGCGGCGGTACGGGGAACCCGCCCGCCATGGGGTCGAAGCCGGGCGCGGCCTCGGCGGGCTGCTCGGCCTCCCTCGCCTTCGCCCGGAAGATGTCGGCGACGAAGGAGAGCAGCAGCAGGGCGAGGACGGCACCGCCGATGTAGAGGGCGATGTCGGCGAAGTCGTAGTTCTCGTTCCGCAGGGCCCGCACGGTGGCGACGAGCATCAGCCACACCAGGGAGACCGGGATGAGGACCTTCCAGCCGAGCTTCATCAGCTGGTCGTAGCGCACGCGCGGCAGCGTGCCGCGCAGCCAGACGAAGCCGAACAGCAGCGTCAGCAGCTTGCCGGTGAACCAGAGCATCGGCCACCAGCCGTGGTTCGCGCCCTCCCAGAAGGTGCTGATCGGGTACGGGGCCCGCCAGCCGCCCAGGAACAGCGTCACGGCGACGGCCGAGACGGTCACCATGTTGATGTACTCGGCGAGCATGAACATCGCGAACTTGATCGACGAGTACTCGGTGTTGAAGCCGCCGACCAGGTCGCCCTCGGACTCGGGCATGTCGAAGGGGGCGCGGTTGGTCTCGCCCACCATGGTGACGATGTAGATGAGGAAGGAGACCGGCAGCAGCAGGACGTACCAGCGGTCGGTCTGCTGCTCGACGATCGTCGACGTCGACATCGACCCGGAGTAGAGGAACACGGAGGCGAACGCGGCGCCCATGGCGATCTCGTAGGAGATCATCTGCGCGCAGGAGCGCAGACCGCCCAGGAGCGGGTACGTCGATCCGGAGCTCCAGCCCGCGAGGACGATGCCGTAGATGCCGACCGAGGCGACCGCGAGGATGTAGAGCACCGCGATCGGCAGGTCGGTGAGCTGCATGGTGGTGCGGTGGCCGAAGATCGAGATCTCGTTGCCGGCCGGCCCGAAGGGGATCACCGCGATCGCCATGAAGGCCGGGATGGCCGCGACGATCGGCGCGAGGACGTACACCGCCTTGTCCGCGCGCTTGACGACGACGTCTTCCTTGAGCATCAGCTTCACGCCGTCGGCGAGCGACTGGAGCATGCCCCAGGGGCCGTGCCGGTTGGGGCCGATGCGCAGCTGCATCCAGGCGACGACCTTGCGCTCCATGACGATGGAGATCAGCACGGTCACCATCAGGAAGGCGAAGCAGAACACCGCCTTGACGACGACCAGCCACCAGGGGTCGCGGCCGAACATCGAGAGGTCTTCAGCGGCGAGGTACGGGCTCATGCCTCCACCTCCTTGGGGGCCTCGCCGGCGGGCGTCGCCGGTCCGATGCGGACGAGGGAGCCGGGCAGTTCCCCGGTGTCGGAGGCGACGCCGCCGCCGGTGGAGTTCAGCGGGAGCCACACCACGCGGTCGGGCATCTCGGTGACCTCCAGGGGGAGTTCGACCGTTCCGGCGGTCCCGGTCACCGCCAGCGCGTCGCCCTCCTTGACGCCGACCTCGGCGGCGGTGGCGGCGGACACGCGCGCGTGCGCGGCGTGTCGGGTGCCGGCCAGTGCCTCGTCGCCGGCCTGGAGCAGCCCCTGGTCGAGCAGCAGCCGGTGCCCGGCGAGCACCGCCTCCCCGGCGGCCGGCCGGGGCAGGGAGCCCGCGGTCTCCACCGGGTCGGTGGCCAGGGGGCCGGTCCAGGCGCCGAGCCGGTCCAGCTCCGCGCGGACCGTGCGCAGGTCCGGCAGGCCCAGGTGGACGTCCATGGCGTCGGCCAGCATCTGCAGCACGCGCGCGTCGGTGGGTGCGACCCGCCGGGTCATCTGGTCGGGCTTGAGCGCCGCCTCGAACAGGCGGACCCTGCCCTCCCAGTTGAGGAAGGTGCCGGCCTTCTCGGCGACCGCGGCGACCGGCAGGACGACGTCGGCGAGTTCGGTGACCTCGCTGGGCCGCAGTTCGAGCGAGACCACGAACCCGGCCTCGGCGAGTGCCGCCCGCGCGCGGGCCGGGTCGGGCAGGTCGGCGACCTCCACGCCCGCGACCAGCAGCGCCTGGAGTTCGCCGCGGGCCGCCGCCTCCACGATCTGGCCGGTGTCCCGGCCGTAGCGGTGCGGGAGATCGGCGACGCCCCACACGGCGGCGACCTCCTCCCGCGCGCGCGGGTCGGTCGCCGGGCGCCCGCCCGGCAGCAGTGACGGCAGCGCGCCCGCCTCCACGGCGCCGCGCTCCCCGGCCCGGCGCGGGATCCACACCAGCCGGGCACCGGTCGCGGTGGCACTGCGCACGGCCGCGGTCAGGCCGCCGCGTACGGCCGCCAGCCGCTCGCCGACGACGATCACCGCGCCCTCGGTCCGCAGCGCCTCGGCGGCCCTGGCCCCGTCGCCCTCCAGGCCGACGCCGCTGGAGAGCGCGTCCAGCCATTCGGTCTCGGTGCCGGGGGCCGCCGGCAGCAGTGTGCCGCCGGCCTTCGTCAGACCCCGCGTGGCGTGCGTGGCCAGGGCGAAGGTCCGCTGTCCGTGCCCGCGCCAGGCCTTGCGCAGCCGCAGGAAGACGCCGGGCGCCTCCTCCTCGGACTCGAACCCGACGAGCAGGACGGCCGGCGCCTTCTCCAGCGCGGTGTACGTGACGCCCGTACCGTCGAGGTCACGGCCGCGGCCCGCCACCCGGGCGGCGAGGAAGTCGGCCTCCTCGGCGCTGTGCACGCGCGCGCGGAAGTCGACGTCGTTGGTGTCGAGCGCGACCCGCGCGAACTTGCTGTACGCGTAGGCGTCCTCGACGGTGAGCCGGCCGCCGGTCAGGACACCGGTGCGGCCCCGCGAGGCCAGCAGCCCCTGCGCGGCGATCTGCAGCGCGTCCGGCCAGGACGCAGGCTCCAGGTCGCCCTCCGCGTTGCGCACCAGCGGCGTCTGGAGCCGGTCCCGCTGCTGGGCGTACCGGAACGCGAAGCGTCCCTTGTCGCAGATCCACTCCTCGTTGACCTCGGGGTCGTGCGCGGCGAGCCGTCGCATGACCTTGCCGCGCCGGTGGTCGGTGCGGGTGGCGCAGCCGCCCGAGCAGTGCTCGCACACCGACGGCGACGAGATCAGGTCGAAGGGGCGGGAGCGGAAGCGGTAGGCGGCGGAGGTGAGCGCGCCGACCGGGCAGATCTGGATGGTGTTGCCGGAGAAGTACGACTCGAAGGGGTCGCCCTCGCCGGTGCCGACCTGCTGGAGCGCGCCCCGCTCGACCAGCTCGATCATCGGGTCGCCCGCGATCTGCTGGGAGAAGCGGGTGCAGCGGGCGCACAGCACGCACCGCTCGCGGTCGAGCAGCACCTGGGTGGAGATCGGGACGGGCTTCTCGTAGGTGCGCTTCCTGCCCTCGAAGCGGGACTCGGCGTGGCCGTGCGACATCGCCTGGTTCTGCAGCGGGCACTCGCCGCCCTTGTCGCAGACCGGGCAGTCCAGCGGGTGGTTGATGAGCAGCAGCTCCATCACACCCTTCTGGGCCTTCTCCGCGACCGGCGAGGTCAGGTGGGTCTTCACCACCATGCCGTCGGTGCAGGTGATGGTGCAGGACGCCATGGGCTTGCGCTGGCCCTCGACCTCGACGATGCACTGCCGGCAGGCGCCGGCCGGGTCGAGGAGCGGGTGGTCGCAGAACCGGGGGATCTCGATGCCGAGCTGCTCGGCGGCCCGGATGACCAGGGTGCCCTTGGGCACGCTGATCTCGGCGCCGTCGATGGTCAGCGTGACGAGGTCCTCGGGCGGGACCGCCGCCTCTCCTCCGCCGGAGGGAGCGCTCGTGGTCACGGTCATGCGTTCACCTCCGTGCGGTGGTCGGCCCAGGCCGTCGACTTCGCGGGGTCGAAGGGGCAGCCGCGGCCCGTGATGTGCTCCTCGTACTCCTCGCGGAAGTACTTGAGCGAGGAGAAGATCGGCGAGGCGGCGCCGTCGCCGAGGGCACAGAAGGACTTGCCGTTGATGTTGTCGGCGATGTCGTTCAGCTTGTCGAGGTCGGACATCCGGCCCTTGCCGGCCTCGATGTCGCGCAGCAGCTGCACCAGCCAGTACGTGCCCTCACGGCAGGGCGTGCACTTGCCGCAGGACTCGTGGGCGTAGAACTCGGTCCAGCGGGTGACGGCGCGCACCACGCAGGTCGTCTCGTCGAAGCACTGCAGGGCCTTGGTGCCGAGCATGGAACCGGCGGCGCCCACTCCCTCGTAGTCGAGGGGGACGTCGAGGTGCTCGTCGGTGAACATCGGCGTGGAGGAGCCGCCCGGCGTCCAGAACTTCAGCCGGTGCCCGGGCCGCATCCCGCCGCTCATCTCCAGCAGCTGGCGCAGGGTGATGCCGAGGGGCGCCTCGTACTGGCCGGGGCCGGCGACGTGGCCGCTGAGGGAGTAGAGCGTGAAGCCGGGGGACTTCTCGCTGCCCATCGAGCGGAACCACTCCTTGCCCCGGTTCATGATGGCGGGAACCGACGCGATCGACTCGACGTTGTTCACCACGGTCGGGCACGCGTAGAGGCCCGCGACGGCGGGGAAGGGGGGACGGAGCCTCGGCTGGCCCCGGCGGCCTTCGAGCGAGTCGAGCAGTGCGGTCTCCTCACCGCAGATGTACGCGCCCGCGCCCGCGTGCACGGTGAGTTCGAGGTCGAGTCCGCTGCCCAGGATGTTCTCGCCGAGGAACCCGGCCTCGCGCGCCTCGCGCACGGCCTCGTGCAGCCGCCGCAGCACGGGGACGACCTCACCGCGGAGGTAGATGAAGGCATGGGACGACCGGATCGCGTAGCAGGCGATGACGATGCCCTCGATGAGGCTGTGCGGGTTGGCGAAGAGGAGCGGGATGTCCTTGCAGGTGCCCGGCTCCGACTCGTCGGCGTTGACCACGAGGTAGTGGGGCTTGCCGTCGCCCTGCGGGATGAACTGCCACTTCATCCCGGTCGGGAAGCCGGCGCCGCCGCGTCCGCGCAGTCCGGACTCCTTGACGTAGGCGATGACGTCGTCGGGGGACATGGCGAGCGCCTTGCGCAGCCCCTCGTACCCGTCGTGCCCGCGGTAGACGTCCAGCGTCCAGGACGCGTCCTCGTCCCAGAAGGCCGAGAGCACCGGTGCGAGCAGCTTCTCCGGGCCGGTGTCCTTCAGTTCGGGTGCCAAGGTCATCACTCCCCCTCCTCGGCTGCGGGCCCCGCCGGGTGGGAGGGGTCGGAGGCCGATGTGTCCTGCGGCGCGTCGTGCGAGCTGAGGTGCTCCGTGGGCGACGGCTCGTGCGGCGGGGTGTCCCGGGGTGCCTCACCGCGCGGGTGCACCACGCGGGCCGGCGCCTCGCCCTTGGCCAGCTTCAGGCCGGCCAGGGAGGCGGGTCCCGCGCTGCCGGTGGCCTCGACGGCGCCGTCGCGCTCGTCGGGGAACCCGGCCAGGATCCGCGCGGTCTCCTTGAAGGTGCACAGGGGCGCACCGCGGGTCGGGGCCACCGGGCGGCCGGCGCGCAGGTCGTCGACCATGCGCTTGGCGCTCTCGGGGGTCTGGTTGTCGAAGAACTCCCAGTTGACCATCACCACGGGCGCGAAGTCGCAGGCCGCGTTGCACTCGATGTGCTCCAGGGTGACCTTGCCGTCGTCGGTGGTCTCGCCGTTGCCGACGCCCAGGTGTTCCTGGAGCTCCTCGAAGATCGCGTCGCCGCCCATGACGGCGCACAGGGTGTTGGTGCACACCCCGACCTGGTAGTCGCCGCTCGGCCGGCGCCGGTACATGGTGTAGAAGGTGGCGACCGCGGTCACCTCGGCGGTGGTGAGGCCGAGCATGTCCGCGCAGAACCGCATGCCGGTGCGCGTGACGTGTCCCTCCTCCGACTGCACGAGGTGCAGCAGCGGCAGGAGGGCGGACCGGGAGTCCGGGTAGCGGGCGATGACCTCGCGCGCGTCGGTCTCCAGCCGGGCCCGGACGTCGTCCGGGTAGGCGGGTGCGGGCAGTTCGGGCATGCCCAGGCTGACGCCCCGCTCCGAAGAAGAGGTGGTCACCGGTCGACGCCTCCCATCACGGGGTCGATGGACGCGACGGCGACGATGACGTCGGCGACCTGGCCGCCCTCGCACATCGCCGCCATGGCCTGAAGGTTGGTGAAGGACGGGTCGCGGAAGTGGACCCGGTAGGGGCGGGTGCCGCCGTCGGAGACGACGTGCACCCCGAGTTCGCCCTTGGGCGACTCGACCGCCGCGTACGCCTGTCCCGGCGGGACGCGGAAGCCCTCGGTGACCAGCTTGAAGTGGTGGATCAGGGCCTCCATGGAGCTGCCCATGATCTTCTTGATGTGGTCGAGGGAGTTGCCCAGTCCGTCCGGTCCCAGGGCGAGCTGGGCGGGCCAGGCGATCTTCTTGTCGGCGACCATGACCGGTCCGGGCTGGAGCCGGTCCAGGCACTGCTCGACGATGTGCAGCGACTGCCGCATCTCCTCCAGCCGGATCAGGAAGCGGCCGTAGGAGTCGCAGGTGTCGGCGGTCGGGATCTCGAAGTCGTAGGTCTCGTATCCGCAGTACGGCTGTGTCTTGCGCAGGTCGTGCGGCAGGCCGGTGGAGCGCAGGATCGGGCCGGTGGCGCCGAGGGCCATGCAGCCGGCCAGGTCGAGGTAGCCGACGTCCTGCATGCGGGCCTTGAAGATGGGGTTCCCGGTGGCGAGCTTGTCGTACTCCGGGAGGTTCTTCTTCATCTTCTTCACGAACTCGCGGATCTGGTCCACCGCGCCGGGCGGCAGGTCCTGGGCGAGTCCGCCGGGGCGGATGTACGCGTGGTTCATCCTGAGGCCCGTGATCAGCTCGTAGATGTCGAGGATCAGCTCACGGTCGCGGAAGCCGTAGATCATGATCGTGGTGGCGCCGAGCTCCATGCCGCCGGTGGCGATGGCCACCAGGTGGGAGGAGAGCCGGTTCAGCTCCATCAGGAGCACCCGGATGACCGAGGCCCGGTCGGGGATCTGGTCCTCGATGCCGAGGAGCTTCTCGACCGCGAGGCAGTACGCCGTCTCGTTGAAGAACGGCGTCAGGTAGTCCATGCGCGTCACGAACGTGGTGCCCTGGGTCCACGTCCGGTACTCGAGGTTCTTCTCGATGCCGGTGTGGAGGTAGCCGATGCCGCAGCGGGCCTCGGTGACCGTCTCGCCGTCGATCTCCAGGATCAGGCGGAGCACGCCGTGGGTGGACGGGTGCTGGGGGCCCATGTTGACGACGATGCGCTCGTCGTCGGCCCGGGCCGCGGTCTCGACGACCTCGTCCCAGTCGCCGCCGGTGACGGTGTAGACGGTGCCCTCGGTGGTCTCGCGTGCCGACGCGGCCGAGGCGGCGGCGTCGGATGCGGACGCGTGCGACGTGCTCATGAGTACGACCTCCGCTGGTCCGGAGCCGGGATCTGGGCGCCCTTGTACTCGACGGGGATGCCGCCGAGGGGATAGTCCTTGCGCTGCGGGAAGCCCTGCCAGTCGTCCGGCATCATGATCCGCGTCAGGGCCGGGTGACCGTCGAAGACGATGCCGAAGAAGTCGTAGGTCTCGCGCTCGTGCCAGTCGTTCGTGGGATAGACCGGGAACAGCGACGGGATGTGCGGGTCGCTGTCGGGCGCGCTGACCTCCAGGCGGATCAGCCGGTTGTGGGTGATCGAGCGCAGGTGGTAGACGGCGTGCAGCTCGCGGCCCTTGTCGTTCGGGTAGTGCACGCCGCTGACGCCGGTGCAGAGCTCGAAGCGCAGGGCGGGGTCGTCGCGCAGGGTGAGGGCGACCTGGACCAGGTGCTCGCGTTCGATGTGGAAGGTGAGTTCGCCGCGGTCGACGACCGTCTTCTCGATGGCGTTGTCCGGGAGCAGGTCCTGCTCCTCCAGCGCGCCCTCGAGCTCGTCGGCGACCTCGTCGAACCAGCCGCCGTAGGGGCGGCTGGCCGGCCCCGGGAGCCGGACGGAGCGGACCAGCCCGCCGTAGCCGGAGGTGTCGCCGCCGTTGTTCGCGCCGAACATGCCGCGCTGGACGCGGATCTCCTCACCGCCCTGGCCGCGCTGCCCGGGGAGGTTCTCGGCGGAGAGCTCCTTCTCCGGGTTGGCGCCGTCGCCGTTCGCGTCGCTCATCGCAGCAGCCCCTTCATCTCGATCGTGGGCAGGGCCTTGAGCGCCGCCTCCTCCGCCTCACGGGCCGCCTCCTCGGCGTTCACGCCGAGCTTGGAGCCCTGGATCTTCTGGTGGAGCTTGAGGATGGCGTCCATCAGCATCTCGGGGCGGGGCGGACAGCCGGGGAGATAGATGTCGACCGGGACGATGTGGTCGACGCCCTGGACGATCGCGTAGTTGTTGAACATGCCGCCCGAGGAGGCGCAGACCCCCATGGAGATCACCCACTTGGGGTTCGGCATCTGGTCGTAGACCTGCCGCAGCACGGGCGCCATCTTCTGGCTGACCCGTCCGGCGACGATCATGAGGTCCGCCTGCCGCGGCGAACCGCGGAAGACCTCCATCCCGAACCGCGCCAGGTCGTAGCGGCCGGCGCCCGTGGTCATCATCTCGATGGCGCAGCAGGCGAGGCCGAACGTGGCGGGGAAGACGGACGACTTGCGCACCCAGCCCGCGGCCTGCTCGACGGTGGTCAGCAGGAATCCGCTCGGCAGCTTTTCTTCGAGTCCCATGGTCAAATGCCCCTCAGTCCCATTCCAGGCCGCCGCGCCGCCATACGTACGCGTACGCGACGAAGACGGTGAGCACGAAGAGCAGCATCTCCACGAGCCCGAAAAGCCCCAGGGCGTCGAAGGTGACGGCCCAGGGGTAGAGGAAGACGATCTCGATGTCGAAGACGATGAAGAGCATCGCCGTCAGGTAGTACTTGATGGGGAAGCGCCCGCCGCCGGCCGGCGTGGGGGTCGGCTCGATCCCGCACTCGTAGGCCTCGAGCTTGGCGCGGTTGTACCGCTTCGGACCGATCAGCGTGGCCATGACCACGGAGAAGATCGCAAAGCCTGCCCCGAGGGCTCCCAGTACGAGGATGGGCGCATACGCGTTCACCGCTCCTCGCTCCTCTCAGTCGGCACTGACTGGCGGTTTCCGTTGGACTCACATCCGCCCCATCGGTCCCGCGAACCACGCCCGCCCCGGCGAAGATCGAGAACATGTGAAGCAGGTCACAAGCCCAACCGCTCCGCATCTTATGCCCGTGGGTCTGTGATCTGCGACACGGGGTATTGCACAAGCTTTGTGATCTCCACCACCTAACGAACGATCATGAAGTCGGATGAGCGGCGATCTTCACACGCGAAGCGTTCGCCCGATCACCAACCGTGACATTTTACCTCGTCAGTGCAGCTCAGAAGGGCCGTCTCAATATCAAGACAGTTCCCGTGCATGCAAATTGGCGCTGGAACCGATCTCTTGATAGAGGGACGTTCACACATCAGAGGGGGTCCGGGGCGGGATGTGGACGTGTGCACGCGTTCACGAAGTCCCGGCGTCGCGATCCGGCCGTCGACCGCCCGTCGATCGACCGGCCCCCGGAGCGCGACGGGGTCGCCCGACGCGGCGGGGCGGGTAATCGTTCCGTGACCTCCGCCACATTCACGAGGGCCGCCCGAGAGGAGGGATTGGCCAATCACCCCAACCGGTGGTAAGCGCGGGGCAATTCGGACGTAACGATGAAAGTACGTGATCACGGGCCGATCACGGGCGCCCGCTATGTCCGTTACGGCGTCAATAAAGAACGACACGCCCGGGATTCGGGCCCTCGGTTGAACAACTGTGGCGCAGCACACGTTTCTTGAAGATATGAAGCAGCCCCTGGTACCGGTTGTTCCCATGTCCCACACCGCTCACATACGCAGCCACCGGAAACCCCGCCGCACCGCGTCCTCCACGATCGCGATGCGCGCCGGAGTCGCCGGTGGCGTCCTCAGCACCCTGGCCGTGGCCGGGGCGTCGGGTTCGGCGAACGCGGCCGAGCCGGTGACGCAGACTCTCGAACTGCCCACCTTGACGGCAGACCTGGCCGCCCAGGTCGCCCAGTCCGCGGACGCCACCCAGCAGGCGGCCGCGAACTACCAGCTGCGGGCCGAGCGTGACACGGCCGCCGCCGAGGCCGCCAAGGAGGCCAAGGCGGACCTCGCCGAGGCCAAGAAGAAGGCCGAGGCGAAGAAGAAGGCCGCCGAGGAGGCCCGCAAGGCCGCCGCCGAGCGTGCCGCGCGCGACGCCGAGCGCGCCACCCTCTCCGCCTCCGCCACCACCACGACGGCGACCGCGTCCGCGCCGGCCGGCGGCAGCGTCGCGACGGTCATCGCCTTCCTCCAGGCGCAGGTGGGCGACGCCTACGTCATGGGCGCCTCGGGCCCCAACGCCTGGGACTGCTCCAGCCTGGTCCAGGCCGCGTTCCGCCAGGTCGGCGTCGACCTGCCGCGCGTCTCGCAGGACCAGTCGATGGTCGGCACCGACATCCCGCTGTCGCAGATCCAAGTCGGCGACATCCTGTACTGGGGCGGCAAGGGCTCCGCGTACCACGTGGGCGTCTACATCGGTAACGGCCAGTACCTGGACGCCGCCAACTCCGCCAAGGGCGTCGTGATCCAGGACCTCTCCGGCTACCCGGCGTCGGGTGCGGTCCGCGTGCTCTGAGCCGAGCCGCCACGGACTGAAGGGCCGCTGCCTCCCGAGGCGGCGGCCCTCCGTCGTGCACCGCGACGTTCTCAAGGGACTTCGGGGACTCCCCCGGGGGGCAAGATCGCCCGATTGTCCCGATCGTCCCGCATCCGGGGCGTGTTGCCGACGCCGCCCGGCGCCGGCGGAAGGCCGCGCGCCCCCGTGAAGGCCCCGTGACGGCCCTTCACGCCCCCCGCGCAGACGCCGACGGCCGGAGTCCGTCCCCCGGACTCCGGCCGTCCACAGCGCCGCTCACGGCGGCCCGCGTCAGGCGGCGGTGCCGCCGGTGTGCCGCGCGCCGCGCCGCAGGAACAGGAACAGGCCCGCGCCCAGGCCCAGCGCCAGCAGCGCCGCCCCGCCGATCAGCGCCGCCCCGCCGGCGCCGGTGGAGGCGAGCCCGCCCCCGGTGACGTCACCGGACGTACCGCTCGCGCCGGACCCGGAGGAACCGGACGTACCACCGGACCCGGAGGAGCCGGACGTGCCGGAGGAACCGGAGTCGCCGTCCTGGCCGGGGCCGGGCGGGGCCGTGCCGCCGGAGGTGCCTCCGTCGGTCTGGCCCGTGCCGCCGTCGGTCGACCCGTCGGAGCCGTTGAGCACGATCCAGGCGGAGTCGTTGGCGTGGTCGGACTCGAAGGGGTTGCCCCACTCCGGCAGCGCCACCTCGGCCTTGGCGCCCTCGACGACCCGGTCGACGCGCAGCTCGAACGGGAACGTCAGCTCGGCGTCCTCCAGCAGCGGGGTGCTCACCCAGCAGAGGTAGCCCTCCTCGCCCCCTTCGAGGGTGGTGCTCCGGCAGCCCTCCGGGAGCGCGGTGACCGTCGCCCCCTCCGGGACGCCCACCGTGAACCCGATGGGCTCACCGCCGGAGCGCAGGGCGCTGATCCAGGCCGGCCCGTTGTTGCGGAAGCCGATCTCCGCCGTGACGGTGTCACCGGCCTCGGCGTCGACCGCGGCGCCGGTGAGCTCCAGGTCGTAGGTGTTGGTCGTGGGCAGGTCCACGTCGGCGTACCGGGAGTACTCCGCGGGTTCGGCGTCGGGGACCTTCCTCAGCCTCAGGTCCGCCCCGGTGCCCGGCCGGTAGTCCTTGGCCGCGCGCAGACCGGCCGCCTCGCTCGGGCCGACGGCCGTGAACGCGTAGGTGAAGATGTCGTGCAGGGCGAAGTCGGCGGTCCGCACCCTCAGCGGCTCGGTCAGCGCGTACGCCGTCCCGGCGTCGATGGTGTCGGGGAACGTGCAGAGGACGTCGGTGCCCTGGTGCAGCAGGGGGCCGGTGGTCACCTCGGCGTAGGAGCAGTTGCCGTACGAGTCGGGGAAGGACACCCCGCGGGAGCCGTGGAGGCGCAGCACCGCGCCCTCGGCGGACATGCCGCCGGCGTTGCGCAGGCCCACGGGCGCCCGGTAGATGTCGCCCGCCCGGTAGTCCCCGGGCAGCGGGAGTTCGTGGTTCAGGAACTCGGGGCCGCCGACGAGCACGTCGACGGTGAGCGGCGTGAAGTCCAGCCCCTCGCCCTCGCCGGTGACGGTGATGCTGCCGAAGTCCCCGGCCTCGCTGTCCTCGTCGATGTCGAGCCGGATGCCGCCAAGCCGGTTGTACCGCTCGCCCGCGTACAGCTCGCTGCCGGTGCAGACCGCGACGAGGCCGTCGGCGGCGCACGGAAGCTGCACGGAGGCGACGCCCGCCAGCGCGGTGGCGTCGATGCGGACCGTGTAGTCGCCGGTGAAGACGGGCGGGATGACGCCGTCCCCCTCGAACTCCTCACCGGGGGCGTTCAGCCGCAGCATGACCTGCGGCTCGGAGGGGTCCCCGTTGTCGGACTCCAGTGAGAGGCCGACCCGGTCCTCGCCGGTGATCGTCACGGGAAGGGGTGCGTCGTCGGCCTGCGCGGTGCCCGCGGCACCGGCCGCGACCAGGAGCGCGGCGGCGGCCAGCCCCAGGGTTCCGAGCGGGCCTAATCGCCGGCTCGCCTGCTGTGTCATGGAAGGCTCTTTTCGTCGTACGGGACGTACCCGAGTGGCTACGTCCCGTACGACACCGACCAAAGTAGAACAGTTGTCCACGAGTCTGTTACGCGATGGTCACGACGGACCGTCCGGCCGGGCCGGTCACGCCTTCGGTGCCACCTTGGTCAGGCCGTTGATGATGCGGTCCATCGCGTCGCCGCCCGTCGGGTCGGTCAGGTTGGCGAGCAGCTTGAGCGTGAACTTCATCAGCAGCGGGTGCGTCAGTCCGCGCTGGGCGGCGATCTGCATGACCTTCGGGTTGCCGATGAGCTTCACGAAGGCGCGGCCGAGCGTGTAGTAGCCGCCGTAGGTGTCCTTCAGGACGCGCGGATAGCGCTGGAGGGCGATCTCCCGCTGGGCCGGGGTGGCCCGCGCGTGAGCCTGCACGATCACGTCGGCGGCGATCTGCCCGGACTCCATGGCGTAGGCGATGCCCTCGCCGTTGAACGGGTTCACCAGGCCGCCCGCGTCGCCGACGAGCAGCAGCCCGCGGGTGTAGTGCGGCTGGCGGTTGAAGGCCATGGGCAGCGCGGCGCCGCGGATCGGGCCGGTCATGTTGTCCGGGGTGTAGCCCCAGTCCTCCGGCATGGAGGCGCACCAGGCCTTGAGTACCTCGCGCCAGTCCAGCTCCTTGAAGGAGTCGGAGGTGTTGAGCACGCCGAGGCCGACATTGCTCGTGCCGTCGCCCATGCCGAAGATCCAGCCGTAGCCGGGCAGCAGCCGGTCCTGCGGGCCGCGCCGGTCCCACAGCTCCAGCCAGGACTCCAGGTAGTCGTCGTCGTGGCGGGGCGAGGTGAAGTACGTACGGACCGCGACGCCCATCGGGCGGTCCTCGCGGCGGTGCAGCCCCATCGCCAGGGACAGCCGGGTGGAGTTGCCGTCGGCGGCGACCACCAGCGGGGCGTGGAAGGTGACTTCCCGCTTCTCCTCGCCGAGCTTGGCCTTCACCCCGGTGATGCGGCCGGTGCGGTCGTCGATGACCGGCGCGCCCACGTTGCAGCGCTCGTACAGGCGGGCGCCCGCCTTCTGGGCCTGCCGGGCGAGCTGTTCGTCGAAGTCGTCGCGCTTGCGGACCAGGCCGTAGTCGGGGAAGGAGGCGAGATCCGGCCAGTCGAGCTGGAGGCGGACGCCGCCGCCGATGATGCGCAGGCCCTTGTTGCGCAGCCAGCCGGCCTCCTCGGAGATGTCGATGCCCATCGACACCAGCTGCTTCACGGCGCGCGGGGTGAGGCCGTCGCCGCAGACCTTCTCCCGCGGGAACTCGGTCTTCTCCAGCAGGAGCACGTCGAGTCCGGACCGGGCCAGGTGGTAGGCGGTGGTGGAGCCGGCTGGCCCCGCGCCCACGACGATCACATCGGCGGTGTTGTCGGAGAGGGGCTCGGTCACGGCGGGATCTCCCCAAGTTCGAAATCTGCGTGCCGACCGGCACTGGACACGGGCAGTCTATTCAGCAGCATTGATCACCCGGCTGAAGGGCTGCCCCGTGAACCGAGCTCTCCCCGCTGTACGGCTGCGCGTACCCACCCACGAGGACGCGGTCGTCTGGCACCGGATCTTCGACGACCCGGACGTCATGGAGTTCCACGGAGGCGCGTCGGCGGAGCTGTCGGTCTACGAGGAGCTCACCGCACGCCAGCGCCGGCACGACGCCCAGCTCGGCTTCTGCCTGTGGAGCATGCTCGACGAGTCGGGGCGGGTCATCGGCTTCACCGGCGCCCAGCCGTGGGAGAACGACTGGGGTCCCACGGGCGAGATCGAGATCGGCTGGCGGCTGGCGCGCGAGCACTGGGGCAAGGGCTACGTCACCGCCGCGGCCGTCGAGACGCTGGAGCGGGTGCGCGCGACGGGCCTGAAGGGCGTGGTGGCGATGGTGGACGCCGGCAACTCCCGCTCGATAGCGGTCACCCGGCGGCTCGGCATGCGCCTCGCCGAGACGTTCACGGCGCCGGTCTCGCGCCGGGAGGGCCACTGCTACCGGCTGGACCTCTGACACCCATCCACCCCCGTCACACACGGTAACCAATTGTCACGGAAAGCCACTTGGTGCTTCCGGCGGCCCCCGCGCGGGACTACCCTGCCGGTACCGCTGGGGGGTGACATCCGTGCGCAGGACGCCCAAGGGACCCGAGACACCCGACGTGCGCGTGCCGCGCCTGGTCGGCCTGATGGCCGTGGACGCGCGCGAGTCGGCCCGCGCGCGGGGCCTGTTCGTCGACGCGCCGGACCGGCCGGACTTCGCTCTCGTCGTCGTCGACTACGTCGTGCGCCAGTACCCGCAGCCCGGCGCCGAGGTGCCGCGGGACTCCGTCGTCCACGTGTGGTTCGACTTCGGTGAGGGCGAGGGCGGCGGAGGGGTGCGCGAACCGCGCGGACCCGCGCCGCCCGCCGGCGGGCTCCGGCGGGAACTGGAGGAGCCGCCCGCCGCCGCGGTGCTCCTCAGCTCTCCTTGAAGCCCCGGTGCAGCGCCACCACACCGCCGGTCAGGTTCCGCCAGGCCACCCTCGACCAGCCGGCGCCCCGCAGCCGCTCGGCCAGCGCGGGCTGGTCCGGCCAGGCGCGGATCGACTCGGCGAGGTAGACGTACGCGTCCGGGCTGGACGACACCGCGCGGGCGACCGGCGGCAGCGCGCGCATCAGGTACTCGGTGTAGACGGTGCGGAACGGCGCCCACGTCGGATGCGAGAACTCGCAGATGACGATCCGCCCGCCGGGCCGGGTCACCCGGCGCATCTCGCGCAGCGCCGCGTCCGTGTCCTGCACGTTGCGCAGCCCGAAGGAGATGGTGACGGCGTCGAACACGTCGTCCTTGAAGGGCAGCCGCGTCGCGTCGCCGGCCGTGAACGGCAGCCAGGCGTGCCGCTTCTTGCCGACCTGGAGCATGCCCAGCGAGAAGTCGCACGGGACGACGTAGGCGCCGGTGCGGGCGTACGGCAGCGAGGAGGTCGCCGTGCCGGCGGCCAGGTCGAGGACCTTCTGCGCGGGCCGCGCGTCGAGCGCCTTCGCGACCTCCTTGCGCCACAGCCGCGCCTGCCCGAGGGACAGCACGTCGTTGGTCAGGTCGTACCGTTCCGCGACGTCGTCGAACATCGAGGCGACTTCGTGCGGCTGCTTGTCCAGGGATGCGCGGGTCACCCGCCCATTCTTGCAGCCCGCCCGCCCGGCAGCAGCGTCGGCTTCCTGCGCGCGGCGACGTCCTCGACCCAGCCGCACGCGAGGACGAACCCCGCGATCAGCAGCCAGCCGACGGCGAACAGGAACCACTGGCTCTCCAGCGGCAGGTACGCCGCGAACGCGGGCACCTCCCAGAACCGGTCGATCAGCGGCACGGCCAGGATCAGCGCCAGTTCGTGCCAGAGGTAGACCGTCACCGCCCGCGCGTTGAACACGGCCACCAGCCGCGAGCGGGACGGGCGGTCCGGGACCCACTTCCCCGCGTACAGCAGCAGCGTCACGAACCCGGCCGACCAGAAGGCCTGCGCGAGCGGGTTGTCGTCCAGGTCGTAGGTGCCGCCGTACGCGGACCGGTGGGCCAGGGCGTACCAGCCGCCGTGGGCGAGGGCGGCGAGCGACGGCAGGACGACGGCGAGGGGGCGCAGCCGGGCGAGCACCCCGTCGTGGTGGGCGAAGCCGAGGAGCCAGCAGAACAGGAACGTCGCCAGGTCGGTGAGGGCGCTGCCGAGCCGGCCCTCCGGCGGCTGCCACCCGTACGTGAGCAGGACGACCGGGACGAGCGACAGCGCCAGCACCACGAGCGGGGACAGCCGGAACACCCGCAGCAGCAGCGGGGAGAGCAGCACGAACCACAGGTACGTCCGCAGGTACCAGACGATGTCCCAGGCCTGCTCGGCCCAGGCGCTGCCCGGCGGATCGCCGAGCGGCACGATCCAGTACACGATCCGCCACCCCGGCATCCACCCGTGCACCAGCATCGCGGTGACGACGAAGAAGCCCCAGAACCAGAACGGCGGCAGCAGACGGCGGACCCGGCCCCGGACCACTGTGAGCGCGGGGCGCCGCAGCGACCTGGCCATCAGGGTGCCGGCCAGCCCGAACATCACCCCCATCGACGGGAAGACCAGGCTCGCCCAGGCCCAGCCGAAGACGTGGTACGCGACCACCCGGACGAGCGCCACCGCGCGCAGCACGTCGAAGTACCCGTCACGGCCTGCCGGGGCCGCCGGTGCCGCCGGGGCCACCGGGCCCGTCGGGGCCACCGGCTCCGGGTGCACGGCGGTGACGGCCCGTACGGCCCCCTTGCGGTGCGCCCCCATCAGCCGCCCGTCCCCGACGGCATCCCGACCTCGCCCGTCCGCTTCAGCTTCTGCCAGCGCAGCCGGCCGCCGGTCAGGGCGGTGACACAGGAGTGGATGAGGACGAGGTACATCATCTGCCGGTACGCGAGCTGCTGAAGCGGCATCATCAGCAGGTACCGGTACTTCTCCCGGTCCAGCCGGAAGGCGTACGCGGCGCACACCAGCTGCACGCCCAGGACGGCGCACCAGGCCAGCAGGGCGGCCTTGAAGTCGACGAAGAGCATCGAGTACGCGGTGAACACGTCGATGAGCGGCGCGAACACCGGCGTGACCACCTGGAAGAGCACCACCAGCGGCATGCCGACCCGCCCGAACCGCCCCGAGGGCCCCTTGTCCGTGAGGGAGCCGCGGTGCTTCCACAGCGCCTGCATGGTGCCGTACGACCAGCGGTAGCGCTGGGACCACAGCTGCCGCAGGGAGCGCGGGGCCTCGGTCCACGCGCGGGCGTGCTCCTCGTAGACGACCCGCCATCCCGCGCGGTGCAGCGCGATGGTGATGTCGGTGTCCTCGGCGAGGGTGTCCTCGCTCATCCCGCCGGCGTCGAGCACCGCCCCGCGGCGGAACGCGCCGATCGCGCCGGGGATGGTCGGCATGCAGCGCAGCAGGTCGTACATGCGCCGGTCGAGGTTGAAGCCCATCACGTACTCGATGTGCTGCCAGGCGCCGATGAGCGTGCCCCGGTTGCCGACCTTGGCGTTGCCCGCGACGGCGCCCACCGCCGGGTCGGCGAAGGGCTGCACCAGGCGGCCCACGGTGTCCGGTTCGAAGACGGTGTCGCCGTCCATCATCACGACGATGTCGTGCCGGGCGGCGCGGATGCCGTTGTTCAGGGCGGCCGGCTTGCCCGCGTTCTCCTGCCGGATCACCCGGACGTCGGGCAGGCCGAGCGCCTCGGCGAGTTCCGCCGTGCCGTCCGTGGAACCGTCGTCGACGACGACGATCTCGATCGGGTGGGTGCTCGCGGCCAGCGACCGCAGGGTGTTCTCGATGCACTCCTTCTCGTTGTACGCCGGGACGATCACGCTGACCGGCCGGGTGACGGGCGGTCCCCAGCCGAAGCGGCGTCTGTTGCGCTGCCGGTGGTGGCGCCGGGCGAGGACGAGCATCAGCCCGAACCGGCCCATGACGGCCACGCCCACGACCACCAGGCCCACCGAGAGCGCGGGCACCGTCCACTCGGCGACGGCGACGGCCGCGACGAGCGCCTTGCCCACGTAGAGGGTCGTGCCGGTGGCGGGGTGGTGGGAGGCCTGGAGCACGTCGCCGGTGCCGGACGGGGCACCGGCGGCGGGCCCGCCGGTTCCGGATCCGCCGGCGGGCTGCTGCTCCTGCTGCTGCTCGGCCAGGGCGCCGCTGACGGTGGTGAAGGTGTACCCCTTCGCCCGCATCGTCTCGATGTACTTCGGCAGCGCCTCCAGGGTCTGGGTGCGGTCGCCGCCGGAGTCGTGGAAGAGCACCGAGGTGCCCTCCCCGTCCTCCGGGGTGGCCCCTTCGACGATCTTCGCGACGCCCGGTTCCTTCCAGTCCTCGCTGTCGGTGTCGATGAAGACGCTGGTGTACCCGTCCTCGCCGAGCTGCTGGTAGACCTGCCAGCTGTAGTTGTCGACGGCGTCCGTCTTCGAGGAGTACGGCGCCCGGAACAGCGTGCTGGTGATCCCGGCCGCGCCCGCGAGCGCGAGCTGGGTCTGCTCCATCTCGCGGGTGACGCGGGAGGCGCTCTGGTACGACAGGTCGACGTGCGTGAAGGTGTGGACGCCGACCTCGTTGCCCTGTTCCACCAGGTCCCTCACGATGTCGGGGTGGCGCGACACCATCGAGCCGACCACGAAGAACGTGCCGGGTACGTCGTACTCCTCCAGGACCTCCATGACCTTCGGCGTCCAGGTGGGGTCGGGACCGTCGTCGAAGGTGAGCACGATCGTCCTGTCCGGGACGGAGACGGTCTCGGCCTGCCCGCCGGGGAAGGTGAGGATCGGGCCGCCTTCGAGGATCTCGTCGGGCACGTCGGAGGCCGAGGCCCCGGAGCGGACCCGCTGGTCGTCGCCGACCTCGGCCCGCAGATAGCCGTCGAGCAGCATCACGCAGGTCAGGGCGAGCAGGAGCAGCAGCGCGAGGAGCACGCGCGGCCGGTGCAGCGCGGCGGCCCGCCCGGCGGCGCGCTCGATCCGGGTGGGGGCGCGGCGCCGGCCGCGCGCGGGGGGCGCGGCGGTCATGACGTCGCCGAGGGGGCGGGGGCGGCGGTGGCGCCCGGGGTGCCGGCGGGCGGGGACGGCGGGGTGCCGGTCGGGGCCGCCCCGTTCCCCGGACCCGCGCCGCCGGGGCCGGCCTGCCCCCGCGCACCCCCGAACGGCAGCAGCGAGGCCGGTGTCACCGAGGTGCCGACGCCCATGAAGGCCAGCCCCAGCACGACCGCGTACCCGGCGCAGACGGTTCCCAGGAGGAGGCCGATCCGGCGCAGCAGCCTGGCCCGGCGTCCGGAGGAGTCGACGAAGACGGGCCCTTCGCCGGGTCCAGCGGGGCGTTTGCGGCGTCGGCCGCGCACGGCGGCGCGGCGTTCGATGGCGGGATCGGAATGCATGGGCCGGACGGTAGAGGCCGTTGTGTGGGGAGAACCTGGCGCTTCCTGTGCGTCCGGTGTGGGACGGCCCCGAACCTCTGCGTCCGCTGAGAATCACCCGGGAACCGGCCGCACACCCTCAGGGGACGCACAGACCCGTGTGCCACGTTGGCCGTCCACCCGACGTCTCACGAACGGAACGAGCACGATGCGCGGTCCACTGAAGTCCGTTGCCGGGCTCGCCGTCCTCCCGGTCCTGGCCCTGGTCGCGGCCACCGCGGGTTGTTCCGCCGGGGGCACCGCGACGGACGCGGCCCCGGCGGACCCCGCCCCCTCGGCCTCGTCGACGTCCGCGCCGGTCACCGCGTACGCGCCGTACGTCAGTGCCGCCGCGGCCTCCGGCACCGACTCGGCGGGCTCCCCCACGACGTACAACCTGGCGTTCGTGATCTCCTCCGGCAGTGGCTGCACCCCGTACTGGAACGGCACCCAGGACATCGACGACACGACCGTGGCGTCCCGGATCGCGGGGCTCACCGCGTCCGGCGCCGACGTCCGCGTCTCCTTCGGCGGCGCCTCCGGCGATGAGCTGGCGGCCACCTGCGACACCGCGGCGGAGCTGGCCGAGGCGTACGGCACGGCGCTGGACGCGGCCGGCGCCACCCGCGCCGACTTCGACATCGAGGGCGACGACCTCACCGACTCCGCCTCCGTGGACCTGCGGTCGCGGGCGATCGCGCTGCTCCAGGAGGAACGCGCGGACCTGGAGGTCTCGTTCACGCTCCCGGTCATGCCCTCCGGGCTCGACGAGGACGGGCTGGCCCTGCTGGCCTCCGCGAACGACCACGGCGCCGAAGTCTCCACCGTCAACCTGATGACGATGAACTACGGCGAGTCCTACGCCGGTGACATGGGCGCCTACGCCCTCACCGCGGCCGCCGCCGCGAACACCCAGCTCCAGGACGTCTTCGGGCTGTCCGAGGAAGCCGCCTGGCGGGGCATGGCGCTCACCTCGATGCTCGGTGTCAACGACGTGGAGGGGGAGACGTTCACGCTCGCGGACGCGGCCGAGGTGCGCGCCTTCGCGGAGGAGAAGGGCATCGCGTGGGTGTCGATGTGGTCGGCGTTCCGGGACCGGGAGTGCGGCGAGGACGCCTCCGCGGACGACGCGTTGACCGATTGCAGCGGAGTGGAGCAGGAGGACGGGGCGTTCGGGGAGGCGTTCGCGGGGTGAGGGCCGCGCCGCTGCGGGTCAGCGCCGCCGGTACACCAGGCGGCCGCCCACGACGGTGGCCACGCACGTGGACGCGCCGTCCCGCACGAGGGCGTCCCGGTCGGGCACGTCGAACACCGCGAACCGCGCGGGTGTCCCGGCGCCGAGGCCCGGCAGCAGCACGAGGGGAACCGGGGAGAGCGCCGCCGGCCCGGGCAGCGCGGGCGGACGCCCCGCCAGGGCGAGCCCGGCCCTGCGCACCGCGTCCAGGGCCTCGCGGCCGCGCAGCTCACCGGCGACCGCGACCGTTCCGTGCGCCAGCATGCGCTGTACTCCGCGGCGTGCGCTGGCGCCCCGCGCGGACGGTCCGGCGGCCAGGAGCGCCCGCGCGCGCTCCCCGAACACCGGCTCGGTACCGAGCCGGTCCGCCTCGCGCGGGTCGGGGTGGTACGCCTGCTCCAGCAGTTCCGGACCGTAGGGGTTGAGCAGACCGGGCGTCAGGATGCCGGGCCACCGCCGCAGCCGGGCGTCCGGATGAGCGGCGGCCAGCTGTGCGTACGGGCCGACGGCGGCGATGTGCGCGCCGTCGACCACGACGGCGGCCTCGGGCGAGGCGTCGGCGGTGTGAAGGGTCAGCACGGGGACGTCAGTTGGAAGCCAGGAGCTTCAGCTCCGGGTGGGCCGTGCCGCCCTCGATGGCGGTGGAGGAGATGTGGGAGACCACCCGGTCGTCGACCGGGTCGTTCGCCGGGTCGTCGTGCACGACCAGGTGCTCGTACGTCGTCGCCCGCTGGGCCGGGACCCGCCCCGCCTTGCGGATCAGGTCGATGATCTCCAGCCGGTTGGAGCGGTGCTTGGCGCCGGCGGAGGAGACCACGTTCTCCTCCAGCATGATCGAGCCGAGGTCGTCCGCGCCGTAGTGCAGGGAGAGCTGGCCGACCTCCTTGCCGGTGGTGAGCCAGGACCCCTGGATGT
Source organism: Streptomyces capillispiralis (assembly GCF_007829875.1). Classification (NCBI taxonomy): domain Bacteria; kingdom Bacillati; phylum Actinomycetota; class Actinomycetes; order Kitasatosporales; family Streptomycetaceae; genus Streptomyces; species Streptomyces capillispiralis. The sequence continues at coordinate 3,440,197 of NZ_VIWV01000001.1, forward strand.
GGGCCACGTTGTCCATGAACAGCCGGGCGATGGCGATCATCCGCAGGTACTCGAAGAGGGTGGCCTGGGTGCGGCCCTTCAGGTGGTTGTTCTCGGGCTGGTAGGTGTACGGGATGAACGCGCGGAAGCCGCCCGTGCGGTCCTGCACGTCCCGGATCATCCGCAGGTGCTCGATCCGCTCGGCGTTGGTCTCGCCGGTGCCCATGAGCATGGTGGACGTGGACTCGACGCCGAGGTTGTGCGCGATCTCCATGATCTCCAGCCAGCGCTCGCCGGACTCCTTCAGCGGGGCGATGGCCTTGCGCGGCCGGGCGGGCAGCAACTCGGCGCCCGCGCCGGCGAAGGAGTCGAGCCCGGCCGCGTGGATGCGGGTGATCGCCTCCTCGACGCCCACCTTGCTGATCCGCGCCATGTGCTCGACCTCGCTCGCCCCCAGGCTGTGGATGACGAGCTGCGGGAACTCCTTCTTGATGGCGGCGAAGTGCTTCTCGTAGTACTCGACGCCGTAGTCCGGGTGGTGACCGCCCTGGAACATGATCTGCGTGCCGCCCAGCTCGACGGTCTCCGCGCACCGGCGCAGGATGTCGTCGAGGTCGCGGGTCCAGCCCTTCGCCGTGTCCTTCGGGGCCGCGTAGAAGGCGCAGAACTTGCACGCGGTGACGCACACGTTGGTGTAGTTGATGTTCCGCTCGATGATGTACGTCGCGATGTGCTCCGTACCGGCGTACCGGCGCCTGCGCACGGCGTCGGCGGCGGCGCCCAGCGCGTGCAGCGGGGCGTCGCGGTAGAGGGCGAGGGCCTCTTCGGGGGTGATCCGCCCACCGGCGGCGGCACGGTCGAGGATGGGCTGAAGGTCGGCCTTCTCGGTCACCGGCGTCCCTTTCGTAAGGGTTGTGGACGGACTGATCCAGCGTACGCCAGGGGGTGTCGGCGGTTGTCGTCAGGCCGCGTAGGCGCCGATCAGCAGCCCCGCGAAGGCGCCGCTGATCAGGAACGGCCCGAACGGGATGGCCGTCTTGCGTCCCGCCTTCCGGGCGACGACCAGGGCACCCCCGTACAGCGCCCCGAAGACGAACCCGGCGAGGGTGCCGAGCATCACGGTCGGCCAGCCGTACCAGCCGAGGACGGCGCCCGCGCCGAGGGCCAGCTTCACGTCGCCGAAGCCCATGCCGCCCGGGTTGACGAGGAACAGCACGAAGTAGCCGGCGCCGAGCGCGAGCGCGCCCAGCAGGGCGGTGGTCCACTCCCCCGCGTGCTCGGGTGCGAGGGAGACGGGGCCGAGCAGGACGAGGGCGGCTGCGGCGAACGGCAGGGTGAGCGGGTCGGGCAGCCGCTGCACCCGGAAGTCGACCATCGCCAGCAGCACCCCGACCGGCGCGAGCAGCAGCCAGACGCCCAGCTCGGGCCGGGTGCCGGTGGCGGCGGCGAGGGCGGCGCAGACCAGCGAGGTCACGACGACGGGAACGGCGCCCGGCCCGTACGACGGCCCCGCGCAGGACCCGCACCGGCCCCGGCCGAGCCATCCCCCGACCGGGTGCCGCCCCGCCGGACACGTGGTGCGCCACTCCTCCCCCGGCGGGACGGAGAACCGGTACGCCGCCCGGGGCAGCGCCGCGCCGGCCGCCGCGCCCCACAGGGCGGCGACGACGATCAGCACGGCGTCCAGGTACGCGGTCATCCCGCCGCCGCGACCGCGTCGCGCCACGACGGCAGCAGCTCGTCGAGCAGCGCCTCGGTGCGCGGCGGCAGCCCGCGGGCGCCGCTGCGGCCGATGAGGTCGGCGGCGAGGGCGGTGAGCCGTGGGGGGTCGTCGAGGGAGTGGGTGGCGCGCAGCAGTTCGTTCCACAGCCGCTCGTCGGCCGGGGCGGTGCGCAGCGCGGCGTTCAGCGCCTCGATGGCCTTCTCCGCGCGGTTCTTCTCCAGGTGGAACGCGCAGAGCGCGAGCCCGGTGTCCGCGACGAGCAGCGGGAGCTGGGCGTCGACGATCTCGTGGGTGAGCCAGCGGTAGCGGCCCTCGGGCCGGTCGGCGAGCAGCGGCCCGCGCACCAGCACCAGCGCGTCGGTGAGCAGCCGGCCGCGGACGGCCCGGCTGTCGACGCCCTTGCCCTGGGTGGCCTCGTGGTAAAGCGACCGCAGCACGTCCAGGTCGGAGACGACGGACCGGGCGAGGGTGAGCCGCCCGGTGGCGTCCGTGCCGAGCCGGGGGGTGCCGTCGGGGTCGGTGCCGAGCCAGGCGCGCAGCCGCTCGATCAGCGCCTCGCGCACGTCGTCGGTGACGCCGCGCGGCCACAGCGCGGAGGACAGCACGCGCGGGTGCACGCCCTCGCGGTGCAGGAGCAGCAGCGCGAGCGCCTCGTGCAGCAGGGCGCTGCGCTCGCCGTCCGGGGTGTCGAGCCCGATGATCTCGTACGGTCCGACCAGGCGCGCGTACACGGCGGGCCGCCCCTGCTCGCTGATGTCGACGAGGAACGGCGGGGTGTTGGCGGGTCCGTCGGGGTCGCGGTCGGGGTCGGCGTCGACGAACAGCTCGACGACGGCGCGCTGCTGGGCGGCGGGCAGGAGCTGGGCGTCGAGTTCGAGGCCGAGCAGCGGGGCGAGCAGCTTGCCCTCGCCGGTGATCTCCATCTCCCAGGCGGCGCCGGGCAGATGGCCGCTGTCGGTGCCGACGAGGTAGCCGATGCCCAGGCGGCTCGCGTCGGCGGCGAGTTCGGCGAGGGTGACGGCGTCCTCGGCGGACGGCTGGGCGGCGAGCAGGACGAGGTGCGGGGCCCAACGGGTGTGCTGGGCGGGGCCGGTGCGGCCGGTGAGCACGGAGTCGTGCCCGGCGGCGCCGAGCGCGCCGCGCCGCTGCCGTGTCTCGGCCTCCATCGTCTCGATGAGCGCCTCGATGCCGTCGAGGTGCCGCAGCCGGTTGGGGGCGAGCGGGGCCAGGTCCTCGCCGAAGCCGACGAGGGTGATGGTCATGCGGTCCGACCACCCGTTGGTGGCCAGCTCGGCGGCGACGGAGGCGAACACGGCGGCCCGGTCGGCCTCGGCGCCGCTCAGCGAGACGAGGCCGGGGACCGACTCCAGGTTGAGCAGCAGCCGGGAGTCGTCCATGGTGCCGAGGCTGACGAGGCCCGGGTAGGGGGCGGCGGTGTCGACGTCCTCGTACCGGCCCGCGTCGTCCTTGGCGAGCGTCCAGAACGTCTCGTCCTGCCCGGTCCGCCAGGGCGCCGGCGGCTTCCCGGACGGCTGGGCGAGCTGGAGGTGCAGATCGCCGCCGCTGAGCCAGGCCGCGTAGACGGTGGGCAGCGGACGGGACTCGCGGGCCAGCGACGCGGCGAGCCCGCGCAGCGACCGGTCGAGCAGGCGTACGCCCTCGGGGTCGGCGCCGACCAGCAGCGCGTCCTGCACGTCCTGGGCGTCCCCGGCCGGTGTGGGCGGCTCCATCCCGCGCCGCCCGCCGATGCCGGCGAACGCCGACTGCCACAGCGCCTGCCGGCGGCGGTGCCCGAGCGCGCCGAGGAGGCCGGCGGCGAGCAGCGGCGCGGCGAGGAGGGCCTCGGGAAGACCGAAGGAGGACGAGTCGGAGGAGGAGCCGGCGGCGGGGGTGGCGTGCTGCCGGTCGGGCTGCCGGTGGCCGGCGTCGTCGGTGGCGGGCGCGGGCCGCTGCTCGGGCACGGACACCTGGGCGGCGCCTTCGCCGCCGCCCTGGGCGTGGTCGCCGGTCCTGGCGTAGTCGTCGATCTGCTGCCGCACCTCGGGCGAGACCTCGGGGGCCTCGTCGGGCATCTCCACGAGGTCGCCGCCGCGCGCGTCGCCGGGCATCTCCATGATCCAGCCGGGCCGGATGAGGCTGGCCTCGGAGAGCTTGGAACCGTCGGGCTGGGCGCGGTCCTTGTTGAGCTCGAAGATCTCCTTGTACCGGCGTCCGTCACCGAGGTGCCGCTCGGCGATCTCCCACAGGGAGTCGTGGTGGCGCCCCTCCGGCGGCTGGATCCGGTAGAACTTCGTGTCGCCCTGCTGCCGGGCGCTGCTGCCGCCCGCCGCTTCGGCGTGGGAGGCCTGCTCGGCGAGGGCGGCGGCGGCACCGGCGGCCTGCTCCTGCTGCTGGGCGAAGAGGCCGGGGGTCTGCTGGGCGGCGGCCACGGCGGGCCGCTGGTTCCCCTCCAGGCCCTGCCCGAGCTGGCTCAGTCCCGGGGTGAAGCTCGCCGCGGTGGCGCCGACGAGCAGCAGCGCGGCGACGAGTTGACGGGCGAGCAGCTGACTCGGCCCGGCCCCCGGCACCCGTCCCGGCACGCCCACGCCGGACAGGGCGGCCTTCATCTCCACGAGCACGCAGGCGGTGAACTGGGCCCAGGCGAGCCAGACCACGAAGGTCAGGATGCTCACGAAGGTCGAGACGGAGATGTCCTGCTTGAGCCATTCCATCGGCTCGAACGTGCTGGGAAGCGGCCACCCGGCCCATACCGCCAGCGCGAGCGGCACTCCGACGAGCAGCACGAGCAGCGCCACGAAGGCGAGGAACGCCTTGAGGAAGTCCCCGAACGTCCGCTGCCGCACCCGCACCGGCTGCGGCGTCCGGTTCCTCGGAGCCGTCGAGCTGGACGAGCTGGAACTGCGGCGTCGCGGCATGGCGGGAGTCCTGGGTGTGTGGGAGGGGAGTCACTTGGGCCTGGAGAGATCTTATTGACTCGCACGGACTCCGTCGAAGGCCTGTGCCGGGCCCTGTCGGGCCCGACGGTCGCCGCGGCATGTCCGCCCGCCACCGTCACGCCGGTCGCGGAAACCTGTCCGGCCTCCGGTGACCGCGAGCGTCCAGGAGGTCCGGTCAGCGACCGCTGACGCCGGGGCGGGGTTCGATCGTCCAGTGGTTGCTGCGCAGCAGCCGGCCGGCGAAGGTCACGTCCCGTTGGCCGAGGAGGGTGAAGCCGAGGGTGCGGCAGATGCCGTTGGAGGGCGCGTTGCCGACCGCGGGGAAGGCGTGGACGAGCCCCCAGCGGCCGTCCTCGGCGGCCATCCCGAGCAGCGTGCGCACGGCGCGCTTGCCCAGGCCCTGCCCCTGGTGGGCGGGCAGCACCATCCAGCCGATCTCCGAGACGCGCTGCCCGCCGTCGTCGTGGGACCGCAGTGTCACGGTGCCGGCGACGACGGACGGGGCGGCTCCCTCGGGGACGATCATCTTCGTCCAGGCGGTGTCCTCAGCGGCTCGGCGGACATCGTGCTCGACCTTCGCCCGCATGCCGTCGCGCGGCAGCGGACCGCCGAGGTCCCTCATCATGACGGGGTCGCAGCGCATCCGGACGTAGGCGTCGACGTCGTCGGGTGTGACATCCCTCAGCAGCACCGCGGACCCTTCTGCCGGTCATCGGACTTCCCGTGTGCGCACGCACTCGTTATTCAGTATGTCGGTGTCGGACGCCATCGGTGGTGCATTCGGAAATGCCCCCGAAGGCAAGGGGGAGAAAAGGGGAAAGGGGCGGGAAGCGGCCCGCCCCTCGATGGTGCCGGTGGACCCCGGACGGGGAAAGTCCGGGGCCCACCTCACGCGCTGTCAGTGAATGTCGGCAGCGGTGCTCAGACCGACGTGGTGTGCACGTGGCCGTCGCCCGCGATGCCGCCCGGGGTCACCGAGCCGCCGACACCGGCGCACACGGAGAGCGGGCCCACCTCGGCGTACGCGCCCACACCGGCGGAGCCACCGGCGGTGGTGACGGCCACGGCGGCGTCGAGGCCGGCGGAGACCGACTGACCGCCGGACACGGCGTCCAGGTCGGCGTCGGAGATTTCGGCCGTTTCGACCTGCGAGGCGAAGTTCATGGCTGGCCTTTCCATTCGTAGCAAGGAATGCAGCGGCGGGGAGTTCGCCGGACGCCCGGAACCGGGACTCACTCCGACGAGCCGTGCGCACTGATCAAAGCACGCATGCGAACAGCCGACCAGTGGCGCGCAGTTGACGCGCACTGCCTCAGCGTCACCGAATTCATCAGTGTGGCAATACGGTCACGGAATTCACCGCGGCCTTCACGCTACCCACCGGTTCACGGAGCCGGCGGCGACCGGCGGGCGCCGTTCCCGGCGACTGCTCACCGCACGCCGTGGGTTCCTCCCGGTTCAGGTCCCTTTCCGTACGACCTCGCGGTGAACGGTGTGCAGGTCCGAGGGATTTTTCGGGACGGCGCGCCGGTGACACTTCCGGGGGCGTCAGCCCACCTCGTTCTCCGCGACGGCCTGCCCGTGGACCACCACGTCGCCGCCGTAGAACATGCCCGTGAAGACCGGCGCGTAGGTCAACTGCACCTCTACTTCCACGGCTTGGGCGTTGGCGGCGACGCAGTGGGTGGCCGCGACGTCCGGGCCGGACAGGTCCATCTCCCGGGCGAACGCCTTCACCCGGGCGTCACAGTTCTCGTAGTTGATCGGCGCGGGGCCGCCCTCGTTGTCGTAGAGGGCCTCGCGGTCGATGTCCTGGGCGGCGTAGCGCGCGGCCTGCTCCGCGATGTCGGCCGCCCGCTCCCGCTTGGAGATGGACATGCCGCCGTCGATGACGAAGGCCGACAGGGAGAGGAAGACGAGCGCGAAGACGATGACCGCGCCGGCGCCCGAGCCGCGGTCGTCCAGGCGCCCACGGCGGTCCGACAGCCAGCTGTGGATGCGCGCGCTCACGCCGTCCTCCGGTACGGGTCCAGCGGGGAGCTGAAGCTCGCGGACAGGGTCGTCGGGATGTCCAGGCCCAGCATGGCGAGCCCCCGCACCTCGCAGCTCACCTCGACGGTGAAGAAGGTGTCCGGCTCGAAGCCCGGGCTGGTCTGACGGACGGTCACCGGACCCGCGCAGACGTCGTCCAGGTTCGCCTCCGCCGCCGCACGTGCCTCGGCCATCGCCGTACCGTGGTCCTTCTGGATGGAGCCGGCGCGCGCCGCGTCCCGGGCGGCGCCGTCCAGCGCGCCGCGTCCGTCGACCAGTTGCCCGAAGCCCACCAGCACCAGGATGAAGAGGATCATCACCGGCGCGAGGATGACCACCTCGACGGTGGACAGCCCCCGGTCCCGGTCCCGCTTCCGGTCCTGGTCGTGGCCGTCGGCCGGCGGGGTCCGTCCGCCGAAGACGGAGAGGTCCATCTAGTTCTCCCCCTCCTGCACGAACCGCTCCACCGGCCCCATCGACTCCGCGTGCACCGTCAGGTCCAGCCCGGGGAACACCGTCGGGATGCGTGCCGTGATCTCCACGCCCACCGTGTTCTGCTCCGGCTGGAGCATCCGCACGTCCGCACCCAGCACCAGCTGCGGTCCCAGTTGCCGGATGTAGCTGTCCACCACGTCCCGCGCCTCGCCGCGCCAGCCGCCCGGCTGGTCGTGGGCCGTCGCCCGCGCCTTGCGCGCGCCCGCCTGCGCCGCCGCCTGGGCGACGTGATCGGCGAAGAAGTACAGCGCGAACTGCACCGTGGCGAAGATCATGAAGAACAGGACGGGCGTGAGCAGCACGAACTCGATCGCGCTCATGCCGGAATCGCCGCGGGCGGAGGCGGCCTCCACCCGTCGGCGTACCCAGCGGCGTACGCGCACCGACATCCCCGTAGCAGCGGTGACCGCGGTCAGCAGGTCTTGCCCGCGTCCGCGCCCTTGATGCAGTCGCCGACCTTGTTGGCGCCCTCGCTCAGCGCGGCGTTGATGATGGCGGCCACGACACCGACGATCGCGACGACGACCGCGGAGATGATGACCCACTCGACGGCGGACGCGCCGCGGTCCAGCTCGCCGGAGCGGGCGCGCTCCACGCGGGCCCGCAGGAAGGTGACCAGGAAGTCCACGGCGGGGATGCCGGTGTGCAAGGTACGTCCGTTCATGACGCGTTGTCCTCTCGAATTCGGTTCACGGAAGGTCTGACGTACGGTTCACGGTCCGCGGTTCGCGCACCACCGGTCATGGAGCTCACACCTGGAACACCCGCATCGCCGCGGGGAAGATCAGGAACACCAGGAACCCCGCGCACAGCAGCAGCTGCGCCACGAGCATCGACTGGGACTTCTCACCCGCGCTGCCCTCGATCTCGGCGAGTTCGCGGTGCCGCATGGTCTCGGCGCGCGAGGCGAGGGACTCCCGCACCTTGGCGCCGTCGTCGGCGACCAGCGCCAGCGAGGCGGAGAGGTCCTTCAGCTCCTCCACGCCCAGCTCCTCCCCGAGCTGCCCCAGCGCCTGCCACTGGCTGATGCCGGTGATCCGGGCGTCGGCGAGGGCGTTGCGGATGCGGTGGGTGGCCCAGCCGTCGGACACCTCGGCCGCCGCCATCAGCGCCTCCGGCAGACCCCGGCCGCCGGCCAGGCTCATCGACACCAGGTCCAGGTACGCGCCGATCACCCGGCGCAGGTCGCGCCGCTTCTCGGCGGCGTCCCGGCGCACCTCCAGGTCGGGCAGGAAGAAGAACAGCGCCGCGCACAGCAGGGCGAGCCAGACCGGGATGATCGGGCTCCGGCCGACCCCGAGCGTGAAGACGATCGCGAAGAGGAACGGGCCGAAGAACAGGCCCGCGACCGCCAGCAGCACCTTGGTCGCCAGGAACTTCTCCCAGCTGCGGCCCAGCACCGCCAGGTCCGCCCGCAGCGAGCGCTGCTCCCAGCCCTGCTGCAGGTAGAACTCGGCGACGCGCGCGCCCACTTCGCCCCGCAGCGTGCCGAGGCGGCCGGTGTCCCGCTCCGTGCGCGCCGACTGGTACGCCGTCCCGCGCGCCCGCATCGCGTCGATGCGGGCGACCTGGGCGAGCGCACTGCGCTTGGTGGGCATCAGCGCGCGGACAAGGACGTAGATCCCCAGTCCGATGACCGCGCCGACGGCCACCGGCATCGTCAGGTCGTCACTCACCGGCGTACCCCCTCGTCCTGCGGAAGCGGCGTCTGTTGCGGCACGGCGGCGCCGGGATCGCGCGGCCGGACGAACTGGACCGCAGGCTCGTCGCGCACCAGGAAGCGTTCGGGCGTCTCGATGGTGGACAGCTTGCGCAGCCACCAGAAGCCGAGCGCGAACAGCCCGCAGACACAGGCGAGGACGAGTTGCCCGACCGGTGTGCCGTACGGCTCGACGAAATCGCGGTTGAAGACGGACAGGCCGAGGACGAACGCGATCGACACGGCGACGACGATCTGCACCGACCGCCGGGTGGAGGCGCGCTGCGCCATCACGCGCTGCCGCATGTCCACCTCCTCGCGCGCCGACTTGGCGAGCGCGCCGAGGACCTGCCGCAGACCCGGGCCGCGCAGCCGCGCGTTGAGGATGAGGGCGGCGACGATGATGTCGGCGGAGGCGTCGTCGATCTCGTCGGCGAGCTGCTGGAGCGCGTCGGGCAGCGGGGTGCGCGAGCGCAGCCGGTCGACGAGCGCGTCGAGGTGCGGGCGCAGCACCGGTGCGGCGGCGCGGGCGGACGCCGGGATGGCCTGCTCCAGGCCCACCGCGCCGGCGATGGTGTCGCGCAGTGACTCGGTCCAGGAGGCCAGCGCCTCCACCCGCCGCATCGCGGCCCGTTCCTCGGCGGCGCCGCCGAAGAGGCGGTCCCAGAAGAAGACGAGGACGGCGGCGGCGATGCCGGCGACCATCCAGCGGGTCAGCAGCAGCACGACGAGGCCGACGATCGCGGCGAGGGAGCCGCGCCGCCCGGCGAACCGGATCAGCTCGTTCGCGCGCTCGCCGGCCTTCTGCCGCTCGTGCTCGGGCTTGGCGGGCAGTCCGCGTACGGCGACGGCGAGCAGGGCGAGCCCGCCGCCGACGGCGACGCCGCAGGCGAGCGCGTACAGGACGGTGGTGGAGAACAGTCCGCCCATGGAGCCGAGCGAGCCGAGGTCGGTGGTCGCGGACACCTGGGTCACGGGAGTCGCCTGAGTCACTTCTGTCACTTGGGTCACAGGGTGCACCGGCGGCTCACCCCCACGTTCCGCTGGGCCGGTAGCCGTACGCCATCAGTTCCTCCAGGCAGGCTATGGGGGCGTGGGCGGCGACGCGGCCGTCGGGGGCCTCGGCGAACACCTCGCTGGACAGCACGCGCCCGTCGACGCCGTTGACCTCGCGGACGGAGGTGACCATGCGCTGGAGGCGGCCGCCGCTCTGGTAGTCGTTGCGCCGCTGGATGAAGACGACGAAGTTCACCGCGCCCGCGATGAGCATCTGGCTGGCCTCGATGGGCAGTCGCTCCGTCGCCTGGAGGGCGTAGGTGGAGATGCGGTTGAAGACCTCGCTGGAGCTGTTGGCGTGGATCGTGGACAGCGAGCCGTCGTTGCCCTGGGACATCGCGTTCAGCATGGTCACGATCTCGTCGCCGAGCACCTCGCCCACGATGACCCGGGAGGGGTTCATGCGCAGCGAACGGCGCACCAGCTCCGCCATCGAGATGGCCCCCTGCCCCTCGGAGTTGGGCAGCCGCTCCTCGAACGCCACCACGTTGGGGTGCAGGTCGGGGAAGGTGTCGAGGCCCAGCTCCAGCGCCCGTTCGACGGTGATGAGCCGCTCGTGCGGCGGGATCTCGTTGGCGAGGGCGCGCAGCAGCGTGGTCTTACCGGCGTTGGTCGCGCCCGCGATCATGATGTTCTTGCGGGCCCGGACGGCACAGGCGAGGAAGTGCCCCAGTTCCGGCGTCAGCGTGCCGTTGCCGACCAGGTCGGAGATGAACACCTTGCCCATCCGCGCCCGGCGGATGGACAGCGCGGGCCGCCGCGCCACGTCCATGACGGCCGACAGCCGCGAGCCGTCCGGCAGCCGCAGGTCGAGCTGCGGATTGGCGGAGTCGAAGGGGCGCGACGACAGACCGGAGTAGGCGCCCAGCACCTGGATCAGCTCGATGAGCTCCTCGTCGGTCTCCGCGACGGGCTCGCCGCGCGTCTCCCGGCCGTCCGAGTAGCCGACGAACACCTGGTCGCAGCCGTTGATGTCGATGTTCTCGACCTCGGGGTCGTCGAGCAGCGGCTGGAGCCGGCCCACCCCGAACAGCGCGGCGTGCACGGCGGCCGCGTACTGCTCCTCGGTCTCGGCGTCCAGCGGCGTACGGCCCGCGTTGATCTCGGCGCGGGCGTACTCCTCCAGTATCTGGGCTATGACGGCCCGCGCGTACTGCCGCTCGTCCTCGGTGGACATCGGCGTGACGCCGTTGACCTGGTCGAGGCGCCGCTGTTCGGCGATCCGGTCGCCGGCGTCCTGCCGGAACCGCTTGACCAGCTGGTGGTCGACAGCGGTCATCGCCCGGCCCCGCGCGTCTGGTGCGCCTGCTGGGCGTGCGGCGGGACCTGCTGGGCCTGCGCGGACGCGGCCCAGGCGGCGCCGTACTGCTGGTACACGTCGGCCGTCACCTTGCGGGCGGAGCGGATCAGCAGCGACTTGTCGAGCCGCCCCCGCCGGCGGCCGGCCAACTGCTCGGCGCCGGCCGGGTCGTCGGCGAGCGTGCCGACCACGCGGGCGCCGGTCTGGGCGTGGACGAGCATGTCGTTCACCTGGGAGGCGAGCTTGGGGGCGTTGCCCGTGTCGGCGATCAGGACGACGCCGATCACCGGGTTGCCGAGGCTCGCGGCACCGCGCGGCCCGCCGTGCAGCTTGCCGGCGAGCGCGGCGGCCCGGTCCCGCACGCGCGCGAGCGCCTCCGGTTCGGTGCGCGAGACGAGCAGGACGAGGGAGGCGTGCGCGAACAGCTCGACGGCCGGGGTGTCCCCGCTGATCCGCCCGCAGTCGGCGATGACGTCGGCGGGCGCGTGCGGGGAGTCGCCGAGCGCGGCGAAGGCGTGCCCGAGCGTCGGCCACAGGCCGGCGAGCCCGGCGGCCTGCTCGGCGATGCCGAGCCCGACGAGCACTTCGAGTCCGCCGCTCAACGGCTGGACGTGGTCCCAGAGCTGGTCGGGCACGAGTCCGCGCCGCGCGGTGGCGGCGATGGACAGCATCCCGGTGTTCGGGTTCAGCGGCCCGCCGTGCGCGGCGGCGCTGCGGTAGACGAGGTCACCGCCCGCCGGGTCGGTCTCGGCGAGCAGCACCCGCCGCGGCCAGACCGCCGCGAGGGCGACGGCCGCGGTGGTGACGCCGGGGGAACCCTTGTCGGCGGCGAGGGCGATGAGGGCCATGGGTGGGGTGCCGCCTTCTCAGTTGCCGGGGACGTGCACGATGGCGACCTCACCCGCGGCCGCCGCCGAGGCGAGCGCTGCCGCGTCGGCCTGGTCGACGAGGAGGGTGAGCGTCCTGCTCCCCGTGCTCACGGTGGAGTCGCTGTCGTCCGCGACGACGTTCACCCGTGCGTCGTCGACGAGTGCGCCGGAGGACGAGCCGCCGCCCGCACCGGCGCCGGTGTCGTCGGAGTCGTTCGAGCCGGAGCCGGCACCGCCGACCCGGTAGGCCGCCACGGTGTCGCCGGGCTTGATGTCCGACGGGTACTGGCCCTCCTTGAGGGCGAGGCCCACGGAGGCCTTGCCCTCGGGCAGGCTGCTCTTCACGGCGAACATCTGGCCCTGGACGACCGTGTCCGGGTAGATCGTGGTCTTCGCCTTCATGGTCTTGAGCGTGTCCAGCTGGCTCCAGAGGACGTAGTTGATGCCCTCGTCCTCGGCGACCATCACGGAGGTCACGTCCTTGTCGGTGACGGACTCCCCGGCCTGGATCTCGTTCTCGACCTTGACGACCTCGATGCGGTCCCCGGCCTGGAGCACGAGCATCGTCGCGCCGAGCGCGCCGACGAGGATCAGCAGCACGGCGAGCGCGGCCAGCGCCGGTTTGCGCTCGCGGGGCGGAGTGGGAAGCCGGTCACCGACCGGCGGCTGAGCCGGAACCGCGGAACGACCCGCGCCCGCCCCCGTACGCTCTTGGATCTTCACGCAACCGCTCCCCGTACACCCAAGAAAAAGTCTGCCAATTGCCCTGAAATCGACGACACTTCACCCACGCCCAGTCGCTCACGGACATGCGGGACGCGCCGGACATGCCCGCCCGACCTGGGCGAATAGCCAACGCTGGGGGTGAGTGTCAAGCCATCGCACCGTATCAGCCACACATAAGCCCCTCAAGGCAGAGCCCGCCCCACCCACCTCACCCCGCACACCGTTACTCATCTGCAATTACCGCCGTGAACACCCCAGTTGGCGCCCACCGCGCCACCACCCGCGCCCCTGTGCGCGAGCGAACCCCCGCACCGACCCGGCAACCACGCAGCACATGCGCTTCATCACGCACCGCTCATGAGGCCTGCACGATTCACTCACGAGGTGGCCGATCGGCCATGCCATGATCGTCGACCGGGCCAGTGACGGAACGTAAGTACGGGGACACGGGGGACGGATGAGTCCGCAGGCGCGCCGTGACGCGCTCGTTCCCGCTCGCCTCAGGACTCGACCGACCACCAGGGAGCCATCCATGAAGCGTGCCGCCCTGCTCGCCGCCTCCGCCTTCTCCGCACTCTCCCTCGCCGCGCTCACCGCGTGCGGCGCGGGCGCGGAGCCGGACGGCACGACCGGCGAGCCCCGCCCCTCCGCGTCCGTGACGAAGCCGCCGACGCCGGCCGAGCGGCTCGCCGCGCTCATGGTCACACCGGCCGACGTCGACGGACTGCCGGTGGAACCGCCCTCGGACGACTTCCGCTTCGCCGAGTCCCCCGAGGACGTGACACTCGACCGGCAGGTCTGCGCACCCCTGGCCCACACCGCCAACCAGCTTCCGCTCGGCGACCCGCGGGCCGACCTCACCCGGGTGCTGTCGAAGAACCCCACCGCCACGCACACCTACGTCACCCTCACCGCCTACGCCGCCGACGGGGCCCGGGCCGCCATGAACGAGGCGAGGAAGGCCGTGGACTCCTGCGGCGACGGCTTCACGGCCACGGCGAGCGGCGGCACCAGCTCGTACGACTCCGTCACCGCGGAGGAGGTCGCACCGGCCGGCGACGAGTCCCTCGGCTTCAAGGCCACGATGACCTTCCGCGGCGTCACCCACACCCACCACACGGAGGTCGTCCGCCACGGCGACGTCATCGGCGTCTACTTCGCCGCCGACGGCATGGCCATCGCGCAGGGCAGGCCGAGCGACGCGAAGCCGGCGGAGACGGTGGTGCGGGCACAGAACGGGCGGTTGAGGTGAACCCCGTGCTCCTGCCCGTCCGTCGCCGGGCGGCCCGCCCGATCCTGCCCCGCCGTCGCCGGGCGACCGCCCCGCCCCTGCCCGTGCGTCGCCGTGCGGCCCTCCTGCTCCTGGCCCTCTGTGCCGTCGTCACGGCGCTGGCGACCGCCCCCGCCGCCCAGGCCCAGCCGGGGCCGGGGACCCGGCCCCCCTCCCAGGCCGCCCATCTCGCCGACCGCCTCCGCGACCACCCGGTCCACGTCACCGACCAGCTGCCGCGCGCGGTCCCGCGCTCCCTCGCCCCGGACTTCGCCCGCCTGGCCAAGCGCACCGGCGTGCCGACGTACGTCCTGGTCCTGCCCACCCCGTACTCCTACGGCGACGACCTGCTCGGCGCCGTACACGAACGGCTGGCACGCGACGGGCTGTACGTGCTCGTGGACGAGTCGGAGGTCACGGCGGCCAGGTCGTTCGGGGTGCGGGCCCCCGCCGAGGACGCCCTGTGGGCGGCACGTCACGAACTCCCCCACGACGCGGGCGCGCTGCGCAGCTTCGAGCGCTTCGTGGACATCGTCGCCGAGGGCGCGAAGGAGGCCGGGGCCCGGGTGGACGCGGCGGCCGCCGCCCACGGGGACGGTGCACCCGAGGAGATGTACATCGGCCCGGCCGACCGCCGGAACCAGTCGTTCCTCACGGGCATCGCGCTCACCGGCGTACCCCTGTCCCTCCTGCTGCTGGTCCCGTACGCACGCCGCCGCCTGCGCTCCGGCCACCCCCCGGCCGGCAGGAGGAAGGGGAAGAAGAACAAGCCCTCCACCCCAGCGCCCGCGCGCCCACTCCTCCACCGGATCGCCCTGCCCGCCGCCGCACTGGCCGCGGCCGCCGCGATCGGCGTCTGCGCTCCGCTGCTCTTCGACCAGACCCGCAGCAGCGCGTCCCCCACCCCCACCCCGGCGGACCTCTCCGCCCGCGTCGACCGCGTCACGGCCGGCCTCACCCGCGACCCGGTCTACCAGGACCCTGAGAGCCCGGGACGCCTGGACGCCGCGCAGCTCTCCCGCCTCCACGACCGCATCGCGCGCTTCGAGCGGTCCGAGGGCGGCGGCCCCGTCTTCGTCACGCTCGTCCCCCACACCCCGGAGGACGAGTCGGCGGGCGACGAGGAACTGTTCTCCGCGGCGGTCCACGCCGCCCTGGACATGGACGGCGTGTACGTCGCCGCCGACCCGCTGACCGGTTCCATCGACGTCTTCAACCACGGCCTGCGGCTGGACAGCTACGACCTCCTCCTCGACCTCCCCGACGCCATCGCGTACGGCACCGAGGAGGCGGACGAGGCGGACGACCACCTCCTGGCCGAACGCCTCGACGCCCTCATGACGTACCTCGACGAGGCGCCGCGCACCGAGGAACCGAGCAGCGTCGGCAGCCCGGCCCATGCCCCCAGCCCCTCCAAGGAGCACACCCTTCCGCCCCTGTTCGCCACCGACTTCTGGCCGGGCCTGTTCGTCGGCGCGTTGGCGGCACTGCTGGTGTGGGGCGTGGTGGCCGGTGCGTGGACGGCCGTCACCCGGGTGAGGCGCCGGCTCGGCTGGGCCCTGCTCCCGGCCTCACCCGGCACGGCGCCGGCGTTCCCGTCGGCGGCGTTCCTGCGCCGCACGGCCCGGGCGGAACTGCGCGCCGCGAGGTCCGCCGTGGAGGCGGCCCAGCCGTCCCCGCCCCGGGCCGCCCGGGACCGCTACGAGGCTGCCCTCCTCCTCACCGGAACCGCCGGCCTCGGCGACCCGCGCACACCCCCGGCCCACCTGCTTGCGGTCACCGTGCTGGCCCGCGCTGCCCGGGCGGCCGTCGAGGGTGACGACAGCGCCCGCTGCTGCGCGGTGAACCCCCTCCACGGCACGGCCGTCACCCGCCGCCATGTACGCGTCACCGCCGACCCCCACCGCCGCCGCTTCCTCCCCCTCTGCACCTTCTGCCGCGACACGGCGACAGCGGCCCCCGGCGACCTCCACCAGCAGTTCCTCACCCTCCCCCGCCCCTCAGGCACCCCCGTCCGCTACGACGAGCCCGCGGACGGCCTGCTGTCGCCCCTGTCGGACGGGTACGCGGGGCTGGTGACGAGGGTGCGGGAGAGCGTGAACGCCGGCTGAACGGGACGGACACCGACCGACATGAACCACCGCACCCACCACCCCTGCCCCAACGGCTTCGCTGTGGCGAAACCAGGAATCACACCGATACCGTCAATGTCCTCGACCGCCCATCCGTCTCACGGGGAGTCACTGTGAAGCGCCGCTCTTTGCCCGTTGCCGTCGCACTCACCACGACGGCGGCCCTGCTCCTGACCGCATGCGGAGGTGAAGACGCGAACTCCAAGGGCGACGACGCGATCGCGGGGGCCGACACCAGCGGTTCCGAGACCACCGCGTCCCCCACCGCCGACACGTCCGGGACCGCGCAGCGCCCGAAGATCACGCTTCCCGGCGACGTCAAGAACGTGTTCGAACAGTGGAAGACCGGAGACCCGGCCAAGGACGCGCTCCTCGAGGACGTCACCCAGCGCATCAACGCAACGGACGCGGCCATCGTCGCGGCCGATCCCGAGTCCGAAGCCCTGCCGTTCTACTACAAGGACGAAGCGCTGGCCGAAGCCGCGCAGTGGGTGCAGCGGTACGTGGACGACGGCAAGTCCATCACCGGGACGGTGCGCTTCTACAACCCCGACCTGGTGATGGTCGACAAGGACACCGCCGCCCTCGCCTACTGCGCCGACGAGACCAAGGCCGCGGACAAGGACCGCAAGACCGGCAAGGCCGACGAGATCGCTGTGAACAACGACTCGTACGTCGCTTACAACACCCGCGTCCAGAAGGATCAGAACGGGATTTGGCAGACCACGAGCCTCCTCTCGGAGAGGGGGAACGCCAAGTGCGTCGCGTGAGCCTGCGGTTGGGGCGTGCCGGGGCAGCGCTGACGGCTGTGGCGTTGGCCCTGGTTCCCGGTACCGCGTTCGCACAGCGTGGAGGCGGCAGCTCCCAGGGGAGCACGACGGACACCGGCGGTGGGCGCGAGGGCACCAGCCTCGTCTCCAGGGTCGTCTACAGCGGAGCCACCGCCGGCACCCAGGGCGGTGGTGGCGGTGACGGAGGCGGCCTGCAGCCCGTGGGGGACTGGACACCCCCCGCCTGCTGGTACGAGCCCCGTTCGGCAGCGGAGTTCCGCGACTACGTGGAGACGATGTACGACGACACCGTCAACACCCCGGGTCAGCACAGCTACGCCAAGAGCGCGGTCGGCATGTTCCGGAACGAGTACAAGGACGGCACGTACGAGAACTACAACCTCGACAAGAAGGACGAAGGCAACTGGTGGGTCGCCGTCCGTGACGAGGACCGCAGCATGGAACCCGAGGCCCAGGCCTGCGACAGGAAGCCCTTCTGGGTGGAGAACGGCGACCCCGTCCCGGTCGAGAACGCGATCACTCCCGAGGTCCTCGCGGAACTCGCGTACAGCCGCGTAGAACTCCCCGCCACCGAAGTGACCCTCCGCCCCGAGGGCAACACCAAGGTGAATCTTCCCACCTGGGCCTGGCTCGACAAGGCCCGGTTCAAGGAGACCTCGGTGACCGCCGCGATCGCTGTGGGCGGCCTGAACATCCAGGCGACCACGACCGCACAGCCCGTCTCCCTGAAGCTGGAGCCCGGTACTCCGGACGCCGAGACCTACCCGGCCTCCGGGGAGTGCGCCATCGACGACGACGGCTCCATCGGCGAGCCGTACGCCAGGGGCAAGGCCGACCGGACCCCGCCCTGCGGACTGAAGTACCTGCGCTCTTCGGGCGACGGGACCTTCGAGCTGCGGGCCACGGTCACCTGGGACATCACGTGGACCGGCACGGGCGGCACGGGCGGTGACCTGCCCGACGGGACGTTCGGCAACGAGCAGGCCGTGACGGTTCAGGAGATCCAGGCCATCAACCGCTAAACGTCACTACAATGCCCCGAGCGAGTCCAGGAATCTGCCGGGCGTGGAGACCACCGCTCCCCGGAGAGACAGATTCCGCGTATAGACCCCCTCGAAGAGGATGGCCAGGCTCAGGTCCACGGAATCAACGGATCCATGCATGTCTCCGGAGATCGTCTCCGGATCCTTCCAGCTGGACCGGGTCATCAGCACTTGGACGCCGGGCCGCTCAAGCGCGTGATGTCGCTTGTTCACTGTCTCCCGGTATCTGTATTCGCGCCCCACGGCCCAGATCCGCAGGGCCCGCCCACCCCTGCTCCACCGCCAGGCGCTCCGAGACACCACCGCATGCTGCCCCGCGACATTCAGCGCGCCTTCCGCGATACGGGGCTTCCCACCGTAAGGAGGCGCCTTGTAGGAAGAGACCGGGACACTGTCGCCGGTCACCATCACGCCCATGTAAGAACTCCTGTCGGTCACCGGTACCACTTCAAGTGCCGGCAGCAGCAATTCCACGGAGCCGAGACGCCCGACTTCACCATTCCAGTACGCTACGCGCCCACGACCACGCTCATCACCAGGAGATTCGAACCGGCGAAGCTCGAAGGATTCAGCACTCATCACCGCACCTCACCTTTCGCCCCACAGTGGATCAATCGAACGGATTGAGAGCTTTGCCGAGCTTCTTCGCCCCGTCCGCGAGCTTTCCGGCACCTTCGCCGATCTTCTTTCCTGCCCAGCGACCCGCGTCGGCGACCTTCCCGGGGAATTCCTTGAACTTCTCCTTGTTGGCGATGATCGTCGACACACCGTAAACCGCACCGGTGACCACGGCTGCGCCGATCGTGATCGGGGTGGGCGCGACCATGGCGACCGTCAGAGAGGCGTTGAACGCCACGCCGGACACCTTCGAGACGTAGCCGGCCTTGTCCCGTTTGAACGCCTCGACGGGGTTGCCCTCCTGCATGACGTCGAACGCGCCCACACCCGTGGCGACGACGCTTCCGCCGATACCGGCCGCCCGCCACCAGCCGGCGGTGCGCACGGCGGCGCTCGCACCGGATCGCAAGGCTCCCAGCCGGCTCGCGCCGGCCGCCCGGGAGGCCGTACCGACGTTGTTGCCGACCTTGAGGAGATTGGCCTCCCAGGCGTACAGCCTTCCGCCGTGAAGTTGGGCGAGCCGGTCCGAACCGGTCAGGACGTCGAGGACGACAGTGGGTGTACTTCTGCCGATCTGAGCGCCCAATGCGGCTATACGGGCCGGGACCAGTGACGGAGCCCGGCCTTTGAGGATCTGCGCGATCGTGGTGCCCGGGGCCTTCATGAAGGTGCCGTGCTTGAAGCGCTTGATCAGACTGAGCGTTCCGAGGACCGCGGTCGTGAAGGCTGTCGGGACAGTGGAGGCAAGCGCGGTGAACTCTATGTAGTCGGCGACCACCTCACCGAGGTTCTCGTCACCGCTGACCTTGGCGGTGGCGTCTCCCGGAATGCGCTGCAGCCAGTCCTGGTAGGTCTCGCCTGGTTTGCGCTTGAGCCACGCGGCGTCGAACTTGTCGCCGTTGGCGACGGAGGCGTTCGCGATCAGCAGGGCGTCCGGGGGCAGCTGGAGGCCTTTGAGTTCCTCCGGCTTGAATCCCGCGTACAGCGCCGCGGCCTTGGGGTCGCCCTTTTCGGCCCTCAGGATGGCCGCACGGCGCCGCAGGTCGGTGGCCGTCTCCCCGGTCCAGGACTGCATGGGTTTCAGAGCAGCCAGTCTGTCGCGGACCCCGAGCCGGGATGCCCGGCTGAACGCTTCGTCCAGCTTGTCCCCGAGGTTGCCTCTGCCGTCGAACAGCTTGGCCAGGTGTTCGAGGTCCGACGGGTTGGCCATGCGCTGGGAACTGTCGCTCATATCTCCCCGTAGATATCTGCTGCGCTCCGCTCGTGAGCTGCGGGTGCACACCCCGAAGGAACGCCGAACGGTGTCAGGATTCGCCTCGTGACGGGCTCAGGACGTCGTCTGCGGCTGCTCGGCAGCCAGCTGCGCCCCGTCAGGGAGCAAGTCCGTGATCAGGCCCCAGAGTTCCTTGGCAGAGGTGCGTCGTACCCGCAGGACGCTGCCCGCGTCCACCTCACCGTCACCGACCGGCTCGGCGGGCAGCTCACGCAGCCAGTAGCCCTCGATGCCGCAGTCCCAGGCCGACAGCGCCCTCACGGACAGCCCGCCGGGGCTGTCCGTCTGCGCCACGCCCTTCCAAACCATCGTGATCCGCCACATGCAGTTCAGCTGGGCAAGGATCTCGGCGAGCCGTACGGGAGCCCCGGTCGCCTCTGCGACAGCCTGCGGCTCCTCGAATTCTCCGGCCTCCATGCGGGCGACCACCTGGTCGAACAGGCCCATCGTCGAGGTGATCACCTCGTTGCCGTCGACCTCGTCCGCGAAGTCGCGGTGCAGATCCACCATCCTGGCGAGCGACCACACCAGGGACTCGGGTTCGGTGGGCACGTACTCCGACTCCGTCGAGCCGGGCCACATCTCGTGACTGAAGATGAAGTCGTCGCCGATGACGGCGCCGTTACTGCTGACGCCCTGCGGACCGGTGACCTCGACACGGGCGATGACACGCGGCGCCATCAACGTGGAGACGAGCGGATAGAGATCCGCGACGATCTTGTCCTCGACGTCGATCAGCCCGGCCTCCCGCAGCTCGGTCAGCCGCGGAGACAGTTCGGCCGGAATCCGTTCCTCTTCGACGAGAAGCCCCAGCACGCTGATATGGGCATCGGACAGCCGCAGCCGACGTCGGGCCGCATCCAAAGAAGGCATTTCGCCGTGTCCCCCAGAAATCAGAGAAAATTGCACCGGTTGAGAAAACGGCCCGGTACCGATACCAGGGCCCCGGCCGTCGTGAGATTCCGCGTGTACACGGCCTCCATCACGACGGCGAGTGCGATGTCGAGCGCGTCGGCCTCGCTTGAGCAGGTCCCGGACAGCGTCTGCGGGCTGTTCCAACTGGAACGCCTCATGAGAACGCCCGCGCCGGGGCGGGCCAGTTCATGGCCGCGCTTGCCGCCGACCTGGGCATAGGTGTACGAGCGTCCCTTGACCTGGAGCCGAAGCGCTCGCCCCTCCCGTCCGAGCCGGTAGACGTTCCGGGAGAGGTCCGCCGGGTCCCAGTCCACCCTCAGTTCCCCCCGGGCCAGCAGGGGGCGCCGCAGGTACCGCAGTCCGAGATAGGTGACGAGTGGGAAGCTGTCACCGCTCACCGCCACCTCGCAGTACTCGGACGGGTAGTCACTGTGCTCGGTGGGAAAGGCCAGCTCGATGCGGCCGAGGCCATCCACCTCACCGTGCCACGAGAAGATCTCGCCACGGCGCCCCCGGGTGGAAGTCGCGCGCCGAAGCTCGAAGGAAACCCCGCTCATTCACTTACCCCCTTCCTCGTCTTCGGCCGGTCCGACCGCACTCGCACTCCTGGGCCGCGAACGGCATGCCCTTATGCCGCAAAAGCCGACATCAGGGAAAACAGCGAACGGTCACCGTGTGCGGTGCACTCCCCATGCGGTCGGCGTGTGCCATGAAACAGTAAAGCAAAGCCGATTCAAGCGCTGCGGACCACCCCAAAAGGCCGATGTGGTGGGCCTGCGTCCGTCTTGTGCGAAGGGGGGAGATTTCGTTCCGCAACTGTGTGGTGGAACCGGCTCTCGTATGCTGCATCAGCACTGCCATGGCGCCGCCGCGCGCAGTGGCGGTCACCGACGACCGACGGGGGAAAGGTGCCAGACGTGCGGCACGCGAGCAGCGAGGACGCTGCCGAGTTGAAAAGACGCGCGGAGCGGCTGCGTGAATGTGCGCGCGACGCGCGGGCGCTGGCGCGCAGGCTGGGTCCGTATCTCGACGACGCGGCGAAGAAGGCCACCCCGCGCGCCACCGACTTCCGTACGGGGAACGACGCGAACGCGATCTGGCAGGGCCCCTTCGCCGACGAGTGCACCGCGAGGCTGCAGCAGCGGCAGCGCACCCTCAACGGCATGGGCGGCGCCCTGCTGGCCGATGCCACGCGGTGGGAGAACCAGGCCGACGAACTGGACCGGCAGGCCAAGGAGAAGGACAAGGCGAAGACCGGAACGGGCGGCAGCTGATGTCCTTCAGGGGATTCGACGCCGACAGGCTCACCGCGCTCGCCAACGACCTGGACACCCTCGCCGGCAACGCGGGGAAACTGCACAGCGAGCTGGCCGCGCTCCTGACCTCCGCCCAGCAGAACCTGCCTCCGGGACAGAGCGCCTCTCGCGACCCCGACCTGCAAGCCCTGGTCGGCGATCTGGTCCCCGTGCCGTCGTTCTTCGGCGGGCGTCGCCGGCCGCCCGGCTCCCTCACCGGCGAACTGGGCGACATACAGGCGTCGATGAAGCGCCGGATCAGGCAGCTGGAGGGCGTGCGGGACCTGGCACGCAAGGGTTACCCCGTCGCCGACGGCAGCGTGTTCCTCGACGAGAAGGCACCCGACGCCCAGAAGATCGACGAGGCCCTGCGCAACCTCCAGGCGCTGCGGGGCAAGGACTTCGGCGCCAACGGCAACCGGGACGACCTGGAGAAGATCGCGGGGGAGCTCGACGGGCTCACGGCGGCCGAGATCGACGCCCTCATGTCCAAGGCGTCCCCGAAGGACCTCGCCTTCTACAACGAACTGCTCACCGACACGGGCGACTCGGGCTGGAACCCGTTCGACAAGAACGGTCTGCCGGAGGACAGGCGCCGGGACACGCTCGGCCTGATGCTGTCGAAGATCAGCCCGGACAACGTGCCCAGGTTCCAGGCGGCCTTCCCCGGCATGCAGCCGACGTTCACCAACACCGGCGCGCACGAGGAGGGCGGCAACAACCAGAACGGCCAGACCAACAGCGGCATCCACTGGGCGCCGCCCGGCGACCCGCTGTTCCAGAACGGGGTGTCGGCCGACGACGTCAACCAGAACCAGTTCGGCGACTGCTGGTACGTCGCCTCGCTGGCCGGTCTGGCACAGAAGAACCCCCGGTTCCTCCAGGAAGGCATCAGGGAGAACCCGAACGGCACGGTCAGCGTGCGGGTCTGGGACAAGGAGGGCAACCACCACTGGGTCACCATGACCGCCGACCTGCCCACCGACCAGAACGGCAACCCGATCAGCACGTACGGCAACGGCGAGTCCTGGCCCGCGTACTACGAGAAGGCCTTCGCGATGGTCTACTCGGAGGACCGTGACAACGAGCGCGGCTACGGCGGCATCGAGGGGGACGACCCGAAGAAGTCCGCCCCCTACCTCACCGGGCAGGAGGGCGAGGACCTGACGACGGGTGGCTTCCTCGGCATCGGCGAGGACGAGGACAAGAACCTCGACTCGCTGAGGCGGGCGTTCGAGTCCGGCAAGGTCGTCACCGTCTCGACCCCGGCCGACGAGAGCCTGGACAAGAACCACCCCAAGGAGTGGGGCAGCACCTACCACAGCAATCACGCCTACTACGTCCGCGGCTTCACCGACGACGGCAAGGTCATCCTCGGCAACCCCTGGGGAACCTCCGGTTATCCGCCGATCACCGTGACGCAGGAGCAGTTCGACACGTACTTCCAGGCGCCGGAGGCATTCGATGTCCCGTGACGGCGCCCGTGACACCCGGCAGGTGAGTGGAGTGACGACCGACCGACCGCAGGTGAAGTACCCGTTCGAGTTCGACGGCCGCTGGGTGCTTCGCTACCACGTCCCGTACACCGTCGAGCACGACGGCCGTACCCACCGCGTCGTGGCGACGATCTTCGCCGAGCCGTCGGTGCACGGCCGGATCCAGGTCAACTGCGAGGGCCTGCTCATCGCCGAGTACGACGAGCTGGTTCCCGGCAGCCGGGTGGAGATCACCGGTGACGTGTGGCGGGTGACGGAGGTCGAGTACCGGACCCGCGTCGTCCTGGAGCGCGGCGCCGACGACATGAAGGAGGAGACCGGTGCACAGGCCGGTGAGTAGGTACCGCGTAGCGGGCTCCGTCCTGGCGCTGCTCGCGCTGGCCGGCTGCGGATCGTCGTCCGGCGGGGGCGGCGGGGAACCGACGGCCGCGCCCGCGACCACACAGGCGGCCCGGGACAAGGGGCCGGTGTGCGTGGGCGAGGCATCGGCGGACGGGCCGCACGTCCTGCGCGGCGGCGGCTTCCGGCTGCCGGGGGGCGGGGGCGTGCAGTACGCCGCTGCCGGCGCCGACGGCACGACCCGTACGGCGACCCTGCGCGAGGGGGAGCGGTACGAGTCCGGCCAACAGGAGTGGACCGTCGCCCCCGGGACGGACGTCACCGTCTCCGGCCACGTCTACACGGTCCGGCAGATCTGCTCCTACCGCCTCGTCCTCGAACCGAAGACGGCCGAGGACAAGGCCGCGCTCGCCGCAGCGCCCGAGTCCATGAAGTCGGCGGGCGGGCCGGCGGACGCGCCCCTGTGCTTCACCACCAACGAGGACGTCCTGGCCGCCGCGGCAGCCGGCTTCCCGCCCAAGGGCGAGGAACTGTCCCTCGTCGGCAACGGCGGCGTCCAGCGCTTCCCCACCGGCCTGTCCCTCACCGTCTCGTACCTCGACACCGGCACGGGCACAGCCGGCATCGCCGCGAACTGCGCGGCGGTCCCGGTCGCGGCGTACAAGGACGTGCGGGTCGGCGATCCGGTGGAGTTCGCAGGGGTGCTGTTCGAGGTGTCGCAGATCACCGAACAGGCCGTGCGGCTCACGCGGACGAGCACGTAACCCCCACCCAGAAGCGGCCAGGGGAGAAGCGCGTCGCCCACACGAGGTGTCCCCCTGGCCCGCCGGCTCGCGCGGAACCACTGCGCGTCTCATCCAGGGCCCGCTCCTCTGCGGTGCCGGGAACGGCGGTGGCCCCCTCGCTGTGACGAACGTGACGTCCTCCGACGTCAACTGGACGCCGCAGCCCCACTGGTACGCCCCGTGCCTTGGCGCCAAGGACTTCACGAAGAAGATGTCCAAGGACATCGAGCGCCAGATGAGCGCACCCCGCACGGGCGGCCACGCGGGCGCGGCAATCGGCGAGACCGTCCGCCACTACGAGGACGGGTACGGTCGGACCGACACCCCCCGGCTACAAGGACTACAGCGTCGAGAAGGACGGCGAGGGGATGTTCTGGGCCGCCGTCGAAAACCCCGACGAACCCGACCTCCTCAAGCGGAGTTCCTCGACCGGCACCGGCGCCCACGTTCGGCAACGACCAAGCCGTCACCGTCCAGGAGATCCAGTCCTTCAATTGCTGATGAGACACGAAAAGGCGCGACGGCCCCGCCCACTGCTTATCCGCCGACCAAAACAGGAATGAGGGAACGTCAGACGTATGAGTGGAATCACATTTGAACTGCAGCGTGCGCCGTCCTTCAGGGGAAGGCGGGGCGAAATCCTCTCATGGATCGGCGATATCGACCAACTCGGCCGCATTGAGCTCACCTTTCCTGCAGATCACAGCGACTATCCAACAACGTATACCGAGGTGGCGGTGAGCGGGAACAGCTTCCCCCTCGTCACCTATCTTGGCCTTGGCTACTTGCAACGACCTCTACTGGCCAGAGGGGAGTTGAACGTCGACTGGGAGCCCGCAGCGCTCTCCAGGAACACGTGGCTGCCCACCCGGAACGCACGCGCCCTACGGATTCAGGTCAAAGGACGCTCATATATTTATACCCAGCAAGGCGGTAAACGCGGTCACAAGCTTGTTCGCACCGGAGCGACCGTACAGATGCGACGTTCGAGTTGGGTCAAGCCACGCACCATCACGGGTACTTGTTCCGGTGATGCGGACTCCCTGGACATCGCCATCGCCCTGGTGATGGAAGGCGTCTACACGCGCAATCTCACACTCTACGGCGCACTTGTGTCACTACCAGGCCGTGTCCTCAATCGGTTCAACGATCTCTGACCCACGGCCAGGTGCCGCCACTCCGGTTCCATCATATCCGAATCTAATACTCAAAGGCCGCCCACCATCGTGGATCCCCGCTCGGATTCACGGGGGGCGATTGTATGCCTTCGAGGCCGACCTTCTCCGGGTCGGAAAGAACATGGGTGCCGCCTCGCGGGCGGCCGGCGCGAGCCGGTTGAGCGCTTTCGCTTCCGGGACAGGTAGCGCGCTGCGCACCGCCGGCTGCGATGGTCGCGCCGAACCCGATCACCGTGGGCGCCGTCGTGGTCACGGGCCTCGTCTACGGCGTTTCATCGATCATGGCCAACAAGAAATCCTTGAGGGAAATCCCAGGAAAGATTGCTGACGCCGGCCACTGGGCGGGCGAAAAGCTCGAAGAGGGAGCCGGGAAACTGGTGGACGGGGCGAAGAGCGTTCATTAGCCTCGTTCATCCATGAGCGTCCGTCAGCCTGTTGATGGACCCCTTCAGATTGTTCGGGGCGGCTGTCCTGCCGGATCCACGTCGTCCGGGGACGCGTCCTCGAGAATGCGAAGAAGCGCGCTGGCCCTGTTCACGCTGACTGGTTGCGGATCCTCGTCCGGCGGTACCGGCGACCACACATCACCCGCACAGGCGCGTGACCCCCACCCCTCCAACCCGGCGGGAAGGAGGTGCCCGCAGAACCGGACGAGGCCGACCAGGACGTGCGGGTCGGTGACCCGTGGAGTTCGCGGGGGTGCGGTTCGAGGTCTCGGAGACCAGTGAGCAGACCGACGAATCTGCTCCTTCCTACTTCTTCTTGTCCTGGAGGTCCTTGGCGTCCTGCGCGCACTGCTGGGCCTCGTCGCGCAGGGCCTTGGCCACCGTGCCGCACTTCGTCTGCCAGCCCTTCAGCTTGCCCCGGACGTCGTCCGCGTTGGGGCCCGACCAGGTCTTCATTCCGGTCGTGCTGTGGTTCTTGGCGCTGTCGACGAGTGACTCGATGTGGTCGGCCAGCGAACGCAACTGACTGGCGCGCTGGTTGAGTTCCTGAATTTCCGGATGTGCCATAGCAGCCTCCCCCGCTGTCTCGACGGCCAGGATACGGTCGCATCCTCCGGGACGTCGCCCGCACCCCCTGCCGCCAGTCGCGTCCGTATGCGCACGAGTTGTTCACCGGACGCCCTCAACCTCCCGGTGCCGGACAGGAACTGGGCGTGGTGCGATAGCGTCCACTGTTGCAAACGGATAGTCCGCTTGTTCCTGATGACACGGGGAGGATCGCCATGGATCGCGGTGCAGATCTCACACGGCTCCGGGAGTTGTCGAAGCTCTACGCCCGCAAGGCGCACGACCTTCAGGTCCTGATCAAGGACCTGCAGTCGGCGACGGCAGACAGCTCCGGCTACTGGAAGGGCCCGAAGGCCGACCGGTTCCGGGACGACTGGCGCGATGTGAAGCCGACCTTCGAGAAGTGGGTCGACACGCTGAACGAGGCCAGCAAGTCCGCGAACACGAGCGCCGACAACATCGAGCGCGCCACCTGATCCCAGGGCGAACCGCGCGACGGACGACCTTCCGGGGCGCCGGACCACACCCCCTCGGGGCTGGTTCCGGCGCCCCGGCGGTACGCGCACCGGGCCCCGGTGTCAGCTGCCGTCGCGGTACGAGCGTGCCTCCGCCGCGGTCACCCTCTCGGGCTCGCCGCGCAGCGCCGCGTCGACGAGCGGCAGCAGCCTGCCGACCTGCTCGCCCAGTCTCCGGTGACGTCCGTCCAACTCGCGGTGCCAGGCACGGGCGTTCCTCCCCACCCAGACCTTGTCGCCGCCGATGTCCGCGGCGGGACCCCTGAGAATCCCGCCGAGATGCTCCACTTCCTTGGCGAGGTCGTCCCGCAGCTTCTGCAGCTCCGCCTTTCTGGGATTGGGCACGGTCGATTCAGCTTCCGCCATATTAATATTACCTTCTGAAGTTCATGTCGCGCACTTGACATTGCCCCCGATTCTCGGCACCTCATAACCTAATTCAATGTCAATGGTTGCCGGCGGTACGCCCGGGAGCGATCCCGAATACCTCGTTCTCCCCACCACCACCATGAACGGATTCCCGCTCACCGACGACACCGTCGAGGTGACCCTCCTCCCCCTCACCGGGGCGGGCGGACAGGAGCGACTGGTCGCACTCGCGTTCACCTCGGTCGCCCTGCTGGTCGAGGCGATGGGAGAGGAACAGCCCTGGGTGGTCCTCCCCGCCGGCGAAGTCGGCGAGGCGCTGACGGGGTCCCGTGCGGAAGCGGTACTGGTCGATCCCCGTCCTGCCGTCGGCGCGGATCAGGGAGGGGCATCATAGTCGACCCGAATTTCTCCGGCATCAATCCGCACAACCTGATGAGGACCATCAAGGACCTGGAATCCGGCAGCAAGGCGCTGCACAGCGCGAAAGCCGTGTATCTCTCCAGGTTCCGTGGGCTCGGCCTGGACACGGCACAGCTGACGGAGATCGGGAGGATCGCCCGCTGGGTGGACGACGAACTCCCCATGCTGCGCCGGAGACAGGCCCTGGCGGC